>JADFDB010000009.1 GCA_018263175.1 Spirochaetota bacterium | reverse complement strand
GTCGGCGCTCGCGCTGATTACGGCCGCGGCCTTCGTCCTGTGCTTTATGGCGGCGAAAAGACTCGGGCGGGGCGTATGGGCGTATATACCGCTCTGGATCCAATCCATACTGTTTTTCAATGCCTTGAGCCATATCGCGATTACACTGTATACGCGAGCGGCGGCGCCGGGGATTTATACCGCAATGCTCATCAACATTCCCTTTTCTCTCCGGCTGTTTCGCGGTGCGATTCGCGAGGGATGGGCCGGACGGAGGGGGGCGGTGTATGCGGCGGGTGCGGGGCTTGCGCTCTGTGTGCCGGTGGTGCTTCTTTCGCTCGGCATCAGGTCCATCGTCGAGCGGATTTTGGGTCATTGAAAGGGAACGAGGAGAACGTAATGGAAAAATCGGTCAAACCGACAAGCGAAGAGAGGGTGCTCGCGGCGGCGCTTAAAGAGTTCGCCGCTCACGGCTTTGACGGCGCGCGCGTCGACCGGATCGCGAAGGCCGCGAAGGTCAACAAGGCCATGATCTATTATCATTTCAAGAGCAAGGAGGCGCTGTATGAGCGCATTGTCTCCGATCTTGCCGGCATGATCTACGAGCGTGTGGCGGGCGTCATCGTCGCCGAGAGCGACCCGCGCGAGCAGCTGTACAGCATCATCCACCGGTATATCGAGACGATCACCCTGGTTGACCGCATCAAGCTGCGCATCATGCTCCGGGAGATCGCCGGCGGCGGCAAATTCTTCAAGAAGATCGCCATCCCGCGCCTGATCATCCCGATCATCGCGAAGATCGAGCCGGTCCTCCGTGCGGCACAGGAGCGCGGCGACCTGCGCCGTGACCTCGACCCGCTGTACACCTTTTTGCAGATTATCGGAGGGATCGTCTTTTTTAATATCATCCAGATTCCCATGCAGGGAACGGTGCTGGAGGAGATGGCCTTCAAGGGTGACTACATGGCGCGGTTTGAAAGCAACCTCATGAACATCCTTAAAAATGGCATGGAATCCGAAGGGAGGGAGAGATGAAGGATTTGGGAAAAAATGGGATCGTCCGTATCGCGGTTATTGCCGCGGCGATCATGCTAGCCTCGGCGTGGCCGGCCCTCGCGGCGGACGGCGCCCCGCAAAAGATAGCGGTGGACGAGGCGGTGCGGATAGCCCTCGCGAACAACCGGGATTACGGAATCGCCCAGACGCGGCTTGCACAGGCGAATGAGAGGGTCAATGTTGAATGGGGCGCGCTTTTCCCGGTGCTCGAATCCGAGGCCTCGCTCGCGCGCCAGTATGCCGAGAGTGGATTTCTGAGCCTTTCGGACGGCCAGTACGATATTCGGTTCGTGCAGCTGCGCCTTGGCGTCAACCCGGGCGTCTTCTATAACTCGCTCGCCGCCTCCCGGTCCGCGTACACCGCCGCGAAGGAGGAGGTGCGGCGCGTCAAGGCGGAGGTCGAGACCGATGTCATCAAGAGCTATTTCGGCCTCCTCGCCGCCGGCGAGATGATCGTGCTTCGAAAGGAATCGCTCGAACTGCTGCAGTCGAACCTCAAGGACGTCGAGAACCTCTTTCGCACGGGGAGCGTCCCGCGATTCGAACTGCTCCAGGCGCAGGTGCAGCTCAAGAGCCAGGAGCCGCTGCTTCTCGAGGCCGAAAACAATTACGCCGTCATACTCGACATCTTCAACTTCCATCTTGGAAGCGGCGCCGGACGCTACGCACCCGACGAGTCGGTGCTCGCAAGCGAATCGTATCGGATGCCCGCCGGCGATCATGCCGCGAAGAAAGAGACCCTGGCGCGTACCGCGCTCAGAAACCGGCCGGAGATCATTCAGATCGAAATGAAGCGCGAGGCCGAGTCGCGCGCCCGGATGGCGCAGAGCTCGCTGTACCTGTGGCCCACCTTCTCGGTGAGCGGTTCGTACGGGCGCACCATGTACCTGCCCAACGCCGTGGACACGGGCCTGCCTCCCGGGCCCATGACGCCGGACTTCTCGCAGATATCGGGGACCGACTCCTGGCAGACGACCTGGCAGGTGCGCGCAGCGGCGACTTATCGCTGGGGCGCGCTCCTGCCGGCGGACCGCACGCGGGCGCTCGAGCGCGAAGCGGCCGGGCGGGAGAAGGAGGCGAAGGAACAACTGGAACAGCTCAAGCGGCGTATCGAGATCTCGGTTAACGCGGAATACGCGCGCCTCGTGACCGCTCATCTTACCATCAGGTCGCAGAAGGACAACGTCGCCACCGCCGAGGAGGGGCTCAGGATCGCGCGGGAGAGCTACCGCGCGGGGGTCATCAAGAACTCGGAGCTCCTTTCGGCGGAGCTCGCCCGCACCAACGCGCGTGCGGGCTATATCAACGCCATCTATGCCTATTATGGCTCCCTGGCCGAGCTGAAGAGGGAGATCGGCATCGACGATGCCGACATCATCATGGAGGAAACCCTAAAATGAACAAAAAAAAGATAATCCCGCTCGTACTCGTCGCCGCGGTGCTTGCCGGAGCGGCGCTCTATTTCGAGGTGTTCCGCCACATCGGGGAGGACGATGCCCGTATCGAGGGCTCGGGTACCGTCGAGGTGACCGAGATCGAAATGAGTTCGAAGATAGCCGGCCGCGTGGCGAACCTGCCGAAGGCTGAGGGAGAGTCTGTCGGCCGGGGCGAGCTTCTGGTGCGTCTCGAGTACGACGAGCTTTCTGCCCAGCAAAGCTCCGCACGGGCCAATCTCACGAACGCGGAGCGGAACCTTGCCCGCATAAAATCTCTTTTTGCCACGGGATCGGTTTCACGCCGCGATCTCGACAATGCCGAAACGGCCTATCGCGTCGCGCGCGCGGCGCACGAGCAGGTGTCGGCCTCGATCACCAATGCCGTCCTCTACGCGCCGATAGGCGGCGTGGTGCTCGATACGAACCTCGAGGTTGGAGAGATGGCCTTCCCCGGAACGCCGATCGTCACGATCGCGGACATCACCCGTCCATGGATGTACGTTTACGTCAATGAGGTAAAGCTCGGGCTCGTGAAGCTCGGCCAGAAGGTGGAGGTGTACGTCGATTCCTTCCCCGGCAGGGCGTTTGCCGGGAAAGTGGTCGCAATCTCGAACAAGGCGGAGTTTACGCCCAAGACCATCCAGACGAAGGAGGAGCGGGTCAAGCTCGTCTTCGCGGTAAAGGTCGCGATCGACAACCCCGACCAGACGCTGAAGCCGGGCATGCCGGCCGACGCGGTCATCATAACGAACGGAGAAAAGAGATGATACGCGCGCGTAACGTCTCGAAAAGCTTCGGTGATACGCACGCCGTTCGGGACCTCTCCTTTTCCGTAAACGAGGGGGAGATATTCGGGATAGTAGGCCCGGACGGGGCGGGGAAGAGCACCCTGCTCCGGATGGTCGCGGGGATACTCCCTCCCAATAAGGGAAGCATTGAGGTCGGAGGCGTCGACGCGGCCTCCGACCCCTTTACGATTAAGGAGAACCTGGCGTACATGCCGCAGCGTTTCGGGTTGTACGAAGACCTTACCGTCGAGGAGAACATCCATTTCTTCGGACGGGTCTTCGGCGTTTCCCGTCGCGAGATCGCCGAACGCGAGAAGGGCCTGTACGAGTTCAGCAGGCTCGGTCCCTTCAAGGACCGCCTTGCCGGAAAGCTCTCGGGCGGCATGAAACAGAAGCTCGGGCTCGCCTGCTCTCTGGTGCACCGCCCGAAGCTCATCCTGCTCGACGAGCCGACCAACGGCGTGGACCCGGTTTCGCGGCGCGAGTTCTGGAAGATCCTCTACGGCCTGCTGGCGGAGGGCGTGACGATTGTGGTGAGCACGGCCTATCTCGACGAGGCCGAGCGCTGCAACAGGGTCGCGCTCATGTACGAGGGGCGTTTTATCGTTACGGGTACGCCGGGTGAGATAAAGAGCGGGACAGGCAGGACACTCGTCGAGATACGGCCCTCGGACGTCTGGAAGGCCGAGGAGGCGCTCAAGGAGAGCGGAGAATTCGGTTTCGTCATCCGCGAGGGAAGGGCCCTGCGGTTCTTCGTGGACGACGCGAAGCGCGCCGATAGACGCATTCGGACCGTGCTCTCGCGGAAGGGCATTCGGGCCGGCGCGGCCGAGACGAAGGTGCCGACGCTCGAAAACTGTTTTATGGAGATCATCTCCGGGGGGGGGAACCGATGAAAACCGGCAAATCTCTGGTCCGCATCTTCGCCGTGGCCGGCAAGGAGTGGCTGCAGGTGCGGCGCGATTCGCGAAGCCTCATCCTCTCGCTCGTTGCACCGGCGCTCCTTATCATGCTCTTCGGCTATGCGCTGACGGTCGACGTGACGAACGTCGGAATGGCCGTCTACGACCAGGATCGAAGCACGCTCTCGCGTCGTTTCGTGGAGAAGTTCTCACATACGGAGTACCTTTCCATGCGCGGCCATGTGCAGAGCTACGCCGAGATCGACCGGCTCATCGACCGCGAGCGTATCGCCATGGCGCTCGTCATTCCGACCGGCTTCGAGCGCCGCTTTAAATCGGGCAAGAGCACCGCTGTGCAGCTCATAACCGACGGATCGGACTCCACCACCGCGACGGTCGCCATCGGCTACGCGAGTGCGATTATCATGAACTTTAACCTGGATTTAAAGATCAAAGAGCTGGCCCGATCGGGTATACGAAGTCCTGAGATTCCCGTGGAGATCCGCAGCAGGATCTGGTACAACCCCGAGCTCGAGAGCAAGAACTTCATCGTCCCGGGGCTCGTCGTCCTCATCCTCGCCATCATCTCCGCGCTCATCGCCTCGCTCACCATCTCGCGCGAGTGGGAGCGCGGCACCATGGAGACGCTCATCACCACGCCGGTGCGCGGCTTCGAGCTCGTGCTCGGCAAGCTCATCCCCTATCTCCTCATCGGGCTCTTCGATGTGGCGGCCACCATCACGCTCGGATACTTCGTCTTCGACGTTCCACTCAGGGGTAGCTTTGTTGAGCTCGCCCTCGTGTCGCTCCTCTTCCTGACGGGGACCTCGTGCATGGGGATACTCATATCCGCGGCGACGCGCGTGCAGGTGCTCTCGGTGCAGGCCGCGATGGTGGTGACCTACCTGCCCTCGTTCATTCTGTCGGGCTTCATCTTTCCGATCAAGAGCATGCCGGTCGTCGTCCAGGGCATCACCTATCTCATTCCGGCAAGGTACCTGATCGTGCTCATCAAGGGGATCGCGCTCAAGGGCGTGAGCGCCACTCTTTTATGGACGCAGATCGTGTTTCTCTCGGTCTTCGCGCTTCTCGTGTTCGCGGGAAGCATAAAAAAGCTCTCGATGCGGCTTCCGGAGGCGCGCTCATGAAATGGATGCGGAAGAACATTCTTAAAAGCGTGGTCGTGAAGGAGTTCAAGCAGGTGCTTCGCGACAAAAGGATGATCGGCGTGCTCTTCGGCTCACCCATCATCATGCTCCTCATCTTCGGCTATGCGGTGAACACCGATGTCAGCGATATCAGCATGGTGCTCGTCGACGAGGACCGCTCGTCCGCAAGCCGCGATTTCGTCCGGCGCTTCACTGCGAGCGGTTATTTTCACCTTGCCGCGTTTGCGGACTCCCCGGCCGAATCCTCGGATCTCCTGGACCGGGGCGAGGCCGACATGATGCTCCATATCGGCAGGGGCTTCTCGAACAGGGTGAAATCGGGCCGGGGGGCCGAGGTGCAGCTCATAGTAGACGGGACCGACTCGAGCAGGGCCTCGGTGATCATGGCGTACGTCAACCAGGTAGCCGGCGGATTCTCATTCGAGTACTTTCAGGACAGAGTTCGTATGCTCGTGCTTTCACGGGAGCTTGGCGGCATGCGGATGAAGCAGGACGTGAAGCTCGCCGAACGAGCGCTTTTCAATCCCGACCTCGCATCGCGGAACTTTCTGCTTCCGGGAGTGCTGGGGCTCCTCATCGCGCTCATTACGATCATGCTCACCTCGATGTCCGTGGTGAAGGAGCGCGAGACCGGCACCATGGAGCAGCTCATCGTCTCGCCCCTTCGCCCGATCGAATTCGTGGCCGGGAAGACGATTCCCTTCGCGATCATCGGCTTCTTCGACATCTTTGTTGTGACGCTCGCCGCGATCGTCTGGTTCGACGTGCCCTTCAACGGGAGCTTTTCGCTGCTGCTCTTTTCGGGCTTGCTGTTCATCATCTCGACGCTCGCCGTGGGGCTCTTCATCTCGACGGTCTCGCGGACGCAGCAGCAGGCCATGCTTTCAACCTTCCTCTTCTTCGTGCCGGCGATCCTCTTTTCGGGTTTCATGTTCCCGATCTATGCGATGCCGGCGCCGATACAGGTAATGACCTTTCTCAATCCGCTCCGGTTTTTTACCACGATCATCCGCGTGACATTTTTGAAGGGGGTGGGCATGAGCGTGCTCTGGCCCGATATGCTCGCGCTCTTCGCCCTCGGCACCGTGCTGCTTTTCTTCAGCGTGCGGCGTTTCAGCAGGAAAATGGAATAGGGGGCGCGGCGATGAACGGGAATTCGGTAGAGGTCCACAACCTCACTAAACGGTTCGGCGATTTTTACGCGGTGAACGATATCAGCTTCACGGTCCGCACGGGCGAGATCTTCGGGTTCCTCGGGCCCAACGGCGCCGGGAAGAGTACGACCATCCGCATGCTCTGCGGCATTCTGGCGCCGACGGCCGGGGAGGGAAGTGTGGCCGGGTTCGATATCATGACCGCCCAGGAGAGCATCAAGACCGTCATCGGCTACATGTCGCAGAAGTTCTCGCTGTACGACGACCTGACGGTGCGGGAGAACCTGGAGTTTTTCGGCAGCATCTACGGGCTCGAGGGAGCGAAACTTCGCGAGCGCATCGCATACGTGATGAAAATGGCGGAGATCGGAAGGCGGCAGGACGCGCCGGTGCAAAGCCTCCCCGGCGGGGTAAAGCAGCGGCTCGCGCTCGGCGGTGCGATTCTGCACGACCCGCCGGTGCTCTTTCTCGACGAGCCGACCTCCGGGGTGGACCCCATCATGAGGCGTACCTTCTGGGAGATCATCTACGATTTCTCGCGAAATGGCAAGACCATCTTCGTGACGACGCACTACATGGACGAGGCCGAGCACTGCGACCGGATGGCGCTCATCATCGCGGGGAAAATCATCGCGCTCGATTCGCCCGCCGCACTCAAAGCGGCACTCCCGTACGGCGTGTGGTCACTTCGGGTGGAGAACTTCATCGAGGTGTTCGAGCACGTCGAAGCGCTCCCCTTCATCGAGGAGGCGGCCATTTTCGGAAGCGACATTCACATTATGTGCGAAAAGGGTTTTCCGCTGAAGCGCGAGCTTACCAGGGCACTCCGTGAAAAGGGGGTTGCCGGGTTCAGCATAGAGGAGGTCAGTGCCACGCTCGAGGACGTGTTCGTTTCGCACGCGCGCCGGCTTGGGGTATAGGCCCCCGACCGTCGGTTCCGGCACGGAACACCTTATCCTAAAGCTTCTATTATGGCGGGTAACGATTGAATTAGATAATTTTTTGTCATTCCCGCGAAGGTGGGAATAGCATGGTGCCAGTTTTATGAGATTCCGGCAATCCGTTATCACTACGGCCGGAATGACAGTGCACTAATCATTTCGTGAAATGCTATAAAACCAAAAATAGACTTGTTTCATATCTTGCGGATATCGGGTTTCCCCCCGCCGCAGGCGGGGGGAAACCGATCAATTCCAGTTATGCAACAACTCTAATATGAATATTTTAATAATAAATAAATTATCATTGAAATCAGGCGTTCCGACTTCATTCTGTCCATGTCAGGTGCCAGCGCCCTGATTCCGGCAACGATGAATCCAGAGGACGATGATGATAAACAGGCTCTCCATTAGGAATAAATCAATTCTGATTAACAGCGGTGTGTGCGCGGCGATTTTTGCAGCCATAATGGCGCTCTATTACTTCTTTCCGGTATGGTACGTGTATCTCATATCCGAGAGTACCCCCGCCGAGTATGCCACCACGACCGCGTATCTTGCGGGCTGTTTCCTTCTTGCGTGGGCGATGATACGGAACAGGGACGCGCGGACGATGATGTGCGCACTCCTTCTGCTTTTCATGTTTTTCGTGGGCATGGAGGAGATCAGCTGGGGCCAGCGCATTATAGGAATAGAAACCTCGGATTTCTTCATGGAGCACAATCACCAGCGCGAGTTCAACCTCCACAACCTGAGCTTCGTACGGCACACCAAGATGATCTTTCACAACGGGATGCTTGCCTGGCTGCTGCTCTCCTGGATTCCCTGGTCGAGGCTCGGCGCGTTCGGGCGCCTGCTGGGGCGGCTGAAGGTGCCGAAGATACCGCCGCACGCGTCGCCGTATTTTATCCTGGCGATTATTTTTGCGTACCTCGGCATCATCCCCAAATCGGAAGAGCTGAACGAGCTTCTGTTTGCGTTCGGTTTCAGTCTTGTTTCGCTCGATATTCTGTATACGACCGGTCCTGAGCCCGGTCCCATTCGTTCGCAGGGGCTTCCGGCCCTCGCTCTTGCAGGCGCGATCCTTCTGAGCGCCGTTCCGCTGTCCGTGCGCTGGCCGTGGCCCGATGCCCTGAGCTCCCGTATGAACCTCTTTGCCGTAAAGGAATATCCGCGGCGCGGACTGGACACCCAGGCCGAAAAGGTCTTCAAGCACCTGATCGCCACCCCGGAGCTTCGAAACCCGGATACGTTGTATAATTACGCGGCCTTTCTCAAAAAAAAAGGCGACGAGGAGCGCGCGCGATCACTTATCTCCATGGCGATAGAGGAAAAGAAACGGCGGATAGCGGGCGGCAAGGAGAACGGTACCGCCTATTATTGCATGGCCAACTTTTACGCCTCTCTGTCCAGACGTGCCGAGGAACAGCGCTCCCTGCAGAAGGCGATAGAACTGTATACCAAAGAAATCAGCGGTTTGAATGAGGACATCCGCTCCGGGAAGGTGATTAAAAAGCTCGCAGAAACCCGCCTCCGCTACGCGTACGACGAAATAGCCGACGCGTACGAGAGGACAGGGAGTAAGGAATCGGCGGCGAAATACCGCGCGCTCCTCGAGGGGCTCGGCGGCGCGCCGGGCAAGTAGAAGGGGCCTCCCGTGGGCGCTGCGCGGGAGTGACGGTATCAGCCGAACTCGTCGAAACGGATCATCTCCGCTTCGACGCCGAGGTCGTAGAGCATCTTCTGCACGGCCTCGAGCATCATCGGCGGGCCGCAGAGGTAGTACTCGATCTCCTCGGGGGCGGGATGTTTCTTTAAATAGTTTTCGTACACCGCCTGGTGTATGAACCCCGTGTTGCCCTTCCAGTTGTCGTCGGGAAGCGGCTCGGAAAGGGCGATGTTGAACGAAAAGTTTTTATGCTTCTTTTCAATCGCTCTGAACTCGTCCTCGTAGAAGATCTCACGCTTCGAGCGCGCACCGTACCAGTAGTTTACCCGCCGCTTCGTCTTCACGGTGTGAAAGAGGTGGAAGATGTGCGAGCGCAGCGGCGCCATGCCCGCCCCGCCGCCGATGTACATCATCTCGCGGTCGGTCTCCTGTATGAAGAACTCGCCGAAGGGGCCCGCAACGGAAACCCGGTCGCCCGGTTTGCGGCTGAAGATATACGATGACCCGACTCCCGGCGGAAGGTCGCTGAAGTGTTTGCGCCTGAAGTCCCATGGTGGCGTGGCGATGCGGACGTCGAGCTTGATGAGATTTCCCTCGGCCGGGTGGTTGGCCATGGAGTAGGCGCGCGTATCGGTCGAGGTGTTCCTCGATTTGAACTCGAATATGTCGAGGCGCTTCCAGTCGTCGCTATACTCCGCATCCACCTCGATGTCGTTCACGAAGTCGATTTCGTACGGCGGAATGTCGATCTGTATATAGCCGCCGGGTTTGAAATCGAGCGATTCGCCCTCGGGAAGGCGTACGACGAATTCCTTGATGAACGTGGCCACGTTATCGTTCGAGACCACCTCACAGTCCAATTTTTTTATCGAGAAGATCTCCTCGGGAACGCGGACGGCCATGTCGCCGCGCACCTTCACCTGGCACGAAAGCCGCCAGTGCTGTTTCTCCATGGCGCGGGTGATGTGCGTCGTTTCCGTGGGGAGTATGTCGCCGCCGCCCTCGGGGACCCGGCATTTGCAGGTGCCGCAGGTCCCCTTGCCGCCGCAGGCGGAGGGCAGGAGTATGCCCTGCTGCGAGAGGATGGTGAGCAGGGAGCCGCCGGGACGGGCCTCGAAGGCCTTGTCGGCGTCCTCATTGATGACGATGCGCGCGGAGCCTTTGGGGGCCAGGCGCGATTCGGCCGCAATGATGACGAGACCGAGCGCGATGATGATGAACGAAAACGCCGCCACTCCCGTTACGATGACGATCATATCAGCGCCCCAGGCTTATTCCGGAGAAAATCATGAACGCCATGGCCATGAGGCCCGTGACGAGCATGGTGATGCCCAGCCCCCGCATGGCGGAGGGGATGTTCGAGTAGCGCAGTTTCCAGCGTATGGCCGCCATGCTCACGATGGCCATGAACCAGCCGATTCCGGAGCTGAAGCCGAAGACCGTGGTCTCGGCAAGCGTGAGCCGGCGCTCCACCATGAAGAGCGAAACGCCGAGGATCGCGCAGTTGACCGTGATGAGCGGCAGGTAGATGCCGAGCGCGCTGTACAGCTTCGAGGAGAATTTCTCGATCGCCATCTCGACCACCTGTACGAGCGCCGCGATGACGGCGATGAACGAGATGAAAACGAGAAAGCTCAGGTCGACCGTTTTGAACTGCGGGCCGAGCCACGCGAGCGCGCCCTCGCGGAGCACATATTCATGGATGATCCAGTTAACCGGAGCGGTGATGGTGAGCACGAAGATTACGGCCACGCCCAGGCCGAACGATGTGGACATCTTTTTCGAAAGGGCGAGGAACGAACACATGCCCAGGAAATAGGCGAGCAGGATGTTTTCGGTAAATATCGCGCGAATGCCGATGTTTATGAGTTCCATGGGGCCTCAGTCCTCACGGTATCCGGATATGGTGCGCTGCAGCCAGATGATGAGCGAGAGGATGATGAACGCCCCCGGCGCGAGCACCATGAGCCCGTTGTTTTCGTAGCCCGCGGCGTATAGCGATTCGGGCAGGACCCGGTAGCCGAGGAGCTTTCCAAAGCCCAGGAGCTCCCGGAAGAAGCCCACGAGAAAGAGGATGATCGCGTACCCCAGGCCGTTCCCGAGCCCGTCGACGAACGACGGCAGGGGGCGGTTCCCCATCGAGAAGGCCTCTATGCGCCCCAGCACGATGCAGTTGGTGATGATGAGCCCGACGAAGACCGAGAGCTGCTTGGACATCTGGTAGGCGTAGGCCTTCAGCAGCTGGTCGACCAGTATGACGAGCGAGGCCACAACGGTCATCTCGACGATGATGCGCACCTTCTGGGGGATGTACTCGCGCATGAATGAGGTGATGACGTTCGAGAGGGCCACGACGGCAATGACAGCCAGCCCCATCACGATCGAGGGCTTGAGCTGTGAGGTGACGGCGAGCGCCGAGCAGATGCCCAGCACCTGGGTGGTGATCGGGTTGTTCTCGTTTATGGGATCCAGAAAAATCTTTTTATCGACGGCCATGTTCGGCACCTCCACGGCGGATCATGGTGAAATAGGGCTCGTACATCGAGAGGCTCTTCATCAACAGTTCGGTGACGCCCCTCGTGGTAAGGGTCGCGCCGCTTATGCCGTCCACCTGGTGGGCGGCCTGCGGCGACGATGGATCGGTCTTTCCCTTGAGCACGGTGATCGAGACGAGCCTTCCTTTCGCATCCAGTATCGTCTTGCCCTTGAACTCCTCCTGGAACCAGCGGGACTGTATCTCGGCGCCGAGTCCGGGCGTCTCGCCCTGTCTATAGAAGGTAAGTCCCCTGACCGTGTTGAGGTCGCTCTCGAGCGCGAGGTAGCCGTAGAGCGAGGACCAGAGGCCCTTGCCGTAGATGGGGATGCAGTACGCACTTACCGTCTCTCTGCCTTCTATCAGGTCGACGCGCAGAAAAACGGGATAGCGCCGATTTTCGAGCGGCTTGTCGGCCTCGCGCGCGGGGTCGACGAGCTCGGGGCGCGTTTCGGGTTCGTCGACGGCATCGCCCCGGTGATCGAGCAGTACGGCGCGCATGTGCGCCTCGTAATAGAGGTGCACGTCGGTGCAGACGCCGGGGTCCATCTCGCGTCTCGATTCGCCGGCGTCCGCGTAACACTCCATGAAGCCCGCGGCGATGAGGATGTTGCGTTTCATGTCGGCCTGCCGCAGCAGGTCCTGGCGGTCTTTAAGCATCTGTGCCGCGAGGGCGAGGCCGAGAGACGCGACGAGCGCCACCGCGGTCAGAAAAATAAGCGTGTATGCGTTACCCTGCCGCACGGCGCAGCCTCCGTCTCATGTTGAGCCGTACCACCGCGTAATCGATGAGCGGTGAAAAAAGATTCATGAAGAGTATGGCGAGCATCATTCCCTCGGGGTAGGCCGGGTTGAGCGTGCGGACCATGATCGTGAGTACGCCGATGAGAAAGCCGTACACGTACTTGCCGGCGTTCGTGCCGGCCGCCGAGACCGGGTCGGTCGCCATGAAGACCGCGCCGAAGGCGAAGCCGCCCATCACGAAATGGTAGTGCGCGGGAAGCGCCATCATGCTCGCGTCCGACGGGGCGAAGGCGTTGCAGAGGAGCGCCATCGCCCCTCCGCCGGCGAAGACCGAAACGATGATGCGCCAGCTCCCGACGCCCGTAAGGATGAGGATGAGCGCGCCGATGAGGACCGCGACGGTGCTGGTCTCGCCGATGCTTCCCGGCTCAAGGCCGGTGAACATCCTCCAGAAATCGAAACCGTTCCCGGCGAGATGCGCGACGATGCCGCCCTTCGGCTCGAGGCCCAGGTGCAGCGGCGTGGCCATGGTATAGGCGTCGACCACCGTGCCGCCGGTGAGCGTCCATACGCCGGCGCCCGAGATGGATCTGGGATAGGCGAAGAAGAGAAAGGCGCGGCTTACGAGCGCGGGGTTGAAGATGTTCATGCCCGTTCCGCCGAAGAGTTCCTTGCCGAGCACCACGCCGAAGCTCACCGCCAGCGCGAGCTGCCACAGCGGAATGGTCGGCGGCATGACGAGCGGGATGAGCGCGCCGGTGACGAAGAAGCCCTCGTTGATCTCCTCGCCGCGGATGAGCGCGAAGAGCACCTCCCAGAAGCCGCCGACGGCGAAGGTGACGACGTACAGCGGGATGATCACCGTGAGGCCCTTGAGCACGCAGGCGAGGTGATCGGCAGGCAGGCCGGCCGATGCGTAAAACTGGTAGCCGACATTATAGGTGCCGAATGCCATGCAGGGGAAAAGCGCCATTACCACGATCATCATCATGCGCTTGAGGTCGTACGCGTCGCGGACGTGCGTTCCCCCCGCGGTGCGCACCGGCAGACGGAAGAAGAAGGTTTCGGCCGCGTCGATGAGCGGCCAGAGGCGCTCGAAGCGCCCTCCCTTTTCGAACGCCGAGCGTATCGTTCCATGCGCTTTCATTCGCTTTCCCGTGTCTCCTTCAGCATGAGATCGATCCCGTCGCGGATTATGCGCTGTATGTCGGTTTTGGACGGGCAGGCATACTCGCATAGCGCGAAGTCCTCCGGCGCGACCTCGAGTATGCCGAGCTTTTCCATCTCCTCGATATCGTCGGCCAGTATGGACTTTAACAGGAACGAGGGCAGGATGTCCATCGGCAGCAGGCGCTCGTAGATGCCGGTGGCGACGAAGGCGCGCACGCTGCCGTTGCGGTTGGAGTCGAGGGCGAAGCGCCGCCGCGGCATGAGCCGCGAGATAAACGAGTACGAAAAGCTCTCGAGCGAGAACCCGGGCGAGAGCCAGCCGAGGAAGACGCTTTTTTGCGGCTCGGGGATGATCGTGACGAGGCTGTCGCCGAAGCCGAGAAATCCGTCGGCGCCCGCATTGCGGCCGGTGAGGACGTTCCCGGAGATGAAGCGCGCCGCGGGAAATTTGTCCGACGCTTCCGCGAACGATGAAAGCGCGGCGCCCGCCAGGGTCTCGACGTAGCGCCTCTGCGCCGCGGCCGGGCCCGCCACCGCGGCCGTTACGTCGAAAGAGGGCGCGCCCGCAAGAAAATAGCGTCCGATGAGAATGGCGCCCTGGACGGTGCAGTGCCATACGATGTCGCCGGCGCCTCGTATCGGGGCGACGTGATGTATGTGTACGCCGGCGTTTCCGGCCGGATGCGGACCGTCGAAGCGGTGCCGCTCCACGTTTCTCGCGCCGGCGAAGGCGGACGCGTCATCAGTCCCGCCGCCCGTGCAGAGATGCACCCTGCCCGCAGTGAGGCTCGCGAGCACGTCGATGCCGCGCTGGAATTCTTGTTCGTGCTTTTTGAGGATGATTCTCTGGTCGGGAGCGAGCGGCGCGGTGTCCATGGCCGTAACGAAGATGTCGCGCGGCGCGGCGAGGGGATCGGCGACCGTGCCGAAGGGGCGCTGCCGGATGAGCGGGAAGAGCCCGGTGCCGCAGAGGGCCGAGATGATGTCCCCGCGCGCGGAGGACGAAATGCGTTTCGGCGGTCCGGGGGTCCCGGCGGCGATCTGCTGTTTGCCATCGGTCCGTAGTACGACAGCCTCAAGCGCGCGCCGCGCGCCGCGGCGTACCTCGGCCACCGTGCCGCTCGCCGGCGACGTCACCACGAGCGATTCCCTGCGCCTGTCGTGCCAGAGGGGTGTGCCGATCCTGACCCGCTCGCCTCCCTCCACGAGCGGTTTCGGCGTCATGCCGTAAAAATCGGACGGATAGAGCCCCACGCTCTCGGGAAAGGAGGCCCGTTCGAGGACCTCTTCAGCTCCGCCCGCGATGCGGATATCGTAACCCTTTTTCAGCCTGTAGTTCGCCATGTGCATTCAGCCGATGTTCCGATTATAACGGTCGTATAATAGAGTTGTCGTGAATCCCGGGAATATCGGTTTTCCCGCGCCTGCGGCGGGGGAAAACCGGCTTTGATTCAAACTTATGCACCAACTATGATAGTAACGCAAGGCGAAAAAACGCCGCGGGCGCGTCATCTTCCGGGGCGGCAGTCCGTCCGGTGCAGACTCCCGCAGCCGGCGCACGCGTTCGTTCCGTCTTCTCCGAGTGCACAGCCTTTGCGCCGGCGCGCTTCGTTTCTCCGCGTGAATACGAGCATCATCGTCCCCATGAAGAGCGCAACGATCGCGAAGGCCATTATTATTACAGGGGCCATGATTGGTCGTGTTCCGTCTTTTCTTCAATGTTGTACGCGAACTGTCGATCCATCCCGCCGTGGGTGGAGGGGAAAACACGCTTCCGGATTCCGCGGCAGGTGGAACCTGTGTCCGAATATAAACGAGAAACGGTGTCGAAGCAAGAAATTTTTATAATGCGCGGAGGATACGGGCGGGTGGAGGCGCCGATTCCGGCTCGGGCGCCTCCACGTGCGACATCAGCGGACGCTGCCGTTGGCGGCGATCTCGATGCCGCGCCTGATCGCCTCGAGGTTCGCGGGGATCGTCTTCTTGAGGCGCTCGGGGGTGACCTCGTCGATAACGGCCTCGACGTCGCCGAAGCCGAGTATTTCCGATCGTTGCAAAAAGGCGCCGAGGGCGATCATGTTCGAGAGTTTCGCGCTTCCGAGGGCGAGCGCCTCGTCGTTGCACCTCAGGGGGAGGGGCACGATGTCGCTCCGGTCGAGCATGGCCAGAGGCACCAGGCTCGCGTTGGCTATGAGCAGTCCCTTCGGCGCGACCTGCGCCTTGTATTTGTCGACGGCGATGGTATCCATGGCGATGACGCATTTCGGGTGGTTGCTCACCATGGAGCCGATCTCCTCGTCGGCGATCACGAGCGTCACGTTGGTGCGTCCCCCGCGCTTCTCCACGCCGTAGGAGGGAAGATAGGTCACGTTGAGGCCTTTCCGTATCGCGGCGAGCGCCACGATCTGGCTTATCATCTGAATGCCCTGGCCGCCGAAGCCGGCCATAATCACATCGTAATACAAACCATACCTCCTCCGGGCTGTCCGGTAGCGTTAGAGAAAATCCTTCCCGGTGCGCTCCTTGAATACGCCGAGCGGGTAGTAGGGGATCATCTCGCGTTCGAGCATCTTCAGCGCCTCGAGCGGCGATACGCGCCAGTTCGTGTTGCAGGTCGAGAGCATCTCCACCACCGAGAAGCCCATCTCGTTTATCTGCATCTCGAAGGCCTTTCGGATCGCCTTCTTCGCCTGATTGACGTGCTTTGGCGAGTGAAGCGCCACCCTCGTCGAATAGGCGACCCCCTCGAGCGTGGCGAGCATCTCGGCCATCTTGATCGGGTAGCCCTCGGATTTGAAATCGCGGCCGTACGGGCTCGTCGTCGTCTGCTGGCCGAGCAGCGTGGTCGGCGCCATCTGCCCGCCGGTCATGCCGTAGACTGAGTTGTTGATGAAGAACACGGTGATGTTCTCGCCGCGGTTCGCCGCGTGGATGATCTCGGACGTGCCGATCGCCGCCATGTCGCCGTCGCCCTGATAGGCGAAGATGATCTTGTCCGGCTGGGCGCGCTTCATCCCCGTTGCGCATGCCGGAGCGCGGCCGTGCGGCGCCTCGAGCACATCGATCGGAAAATAATTATAGAGAAAGACGCAGCAGCCGACCCCGGGGATGCCGATCGTCCGGTCGGCGATGCCGAGCTCGTCCATGGTCTCGGCGATGAGCCGGTGGGCGATGCCGTGCGTGCATCCGGGGCAGAAGTGGGTGATGGTGTCTTTGAGACTATCCGGCCGTTTGAATATCGCGTTCATCGGGCACCTCCGCCGAGCGCCTTTTTTATTTCGCCGAGCACGTCGTCGGGGAAGGGGAAGCCCCCGCCGGGCCTGCCGTAAAAGTGGATCGCCGCGTCCTTGTGGGCGGCTATCCGCACGTCGCGGACCATCTGGCCCGTGTTCATCTCGACCACCAGGATGTTCTTCGCGCGCGCCGAGTGTTCGTATATCTCGTTGACGGGGAAGGGGAAGAGCGTGATGGGACGGATGAGCCCCACCCTGAGCCCCTCCTCGCGAGCGAGGCTGATGGCGGTCTTCGCCACGCGCGCCGGCGTACCGAAGGCGATAATGATGAGCTCGGCGTCGTCGAGGTTCTGCATCTCGACCATCACCTCGTTTTCCTGGATCTCGTCGTATTTTTGTTTCAGAAAAAGGTTGTGCTCCTCCTGTTCGTAGTCGCCGAGGTAAAGCGATTTCAACAGCCTCGGGTCCCTTCCCCTGCGGCCGGTGAGGGCCCAGGACTTTTCGGGAAACTCGACCGGCCTTTCGGGGGTGAGGCGGCAGGGCTCCTGGAACTGCCCGATCATGGCGTCGGCGATGATCATCGCCGGGTTGCGGTACCTGTCGGCGAGCTCGAAGGCCTTGATGGTGAGGTCGAACATCTCCTGCACCGAGCCCGGCGCGAGCACGATGTTGCGGTAATCGCCGTGGCCGCCGCCGTGCACGGCCTGGTTGTAGTCTCCCTGGGTCGGCGCGATGCCGCCGAGGCCCGGCCCGCAGCGCATAATGTTGACGATGACCGCCGGCATCTCCGAGCCCGCGAGGTACGAGATGCCCTCCTGCATGAGCGAGATGCCGGGCCCCGAGGACGAGGTCATGGCGCGCTTGCCCGATGCCGAGGCACCCATCACCATATTGATCGAGGCGATCTCGCTCTCGGCCGGTATGAAGGTTCCCCCGTGTTTGGGGAGGTTCCGCGCGAGGTATTCGGGAATGTCGTTTTGCGGGGTGATGGGATAGCCGAAATAAAACCGGCATCCCGCCTGTATCGCGCCTTCGGCGAGGGCGATGTTGCCCTTCGTAAGTTTCTTTTCGGTCATTTGAACACCTCGATCGCCGTGTCGGGGCACATTACGGCGCAGGTTTTGCAGCCGGTACAGCGCTCGCGCTCCTCCTCGATGAACTCGGCCGGGAAGTAGCCGATCCGGTTGTGCTCCTGGGAGATTCGTATGATGTTGCGCGGACAGAATTCGATGCAAAAATAACATCCCTTGCACCGGTCACGATCGATCACTATGTGTGCCATTCTAAACCCAGTCCTCCCAGGGAAGTACGCCCGAAGCGCGAAAGCGTAGTATAGCAGACTTGTTTCATATCTGATGGATATCGGATTTCTCTCCGCCGCAGCGGGGGAGATCCGGGCTGCCTCCCAGTTATGCAACAACTCTGTTTTTGGAGTATAATTAAGCGCGGGCGCGGGGAGGTGTCAATAAAAAACGTCCGGTGCGGGGCTTTTTTGCCTTATATGGGTAAATTTGAACCCGAGGAGCGCCGGCCGGCATCTTTATGAATTGACGGCAGCATCGTTTTGGATTATGGCTTATCGTGCGGCTGCGAAGCGCTCCGTGCCGATGATTTAATGAGGGGACGGCGTTGCGGAGGTTTACAATGTAACCGCCGGACGTTTCGCGACCCTAACACAAGGGGCGGCTGATGCGGCCGTCGCATAGCGTGAAGAGGTGGATCGATGGACGCCAGTGAACGGGCATTGCTGATTCGGAAAGGGAATGAATGCTTCAACAGCGGCGATATCAGGCAGGCAATGGAGCTTTTCGTTAAAACGAAATACCGCGACGGGCTTACGCGCGTCGGTGACTACTATTTTTACGACAAGCGTCAGCCACTGCTCGCGGTGAAATTTTACCGCATGGCCGGCGTTAGCTCCAAGGTCGAGGAGATCCAGGCGCGCATGGTGATGGCGCTTTCGCAGTGGCTCGGCGGCGGGGAGTCGAAACGCCCGGCTCCGCGCGTGGAGCTCCCGCCGCTCAAGGTTTCGCCGAAGCTCAAGATCCTCGCCGAGGAAATATTGCGAAGGGAAAACGACGGGGCCAAGCCCGTCACCGAGGCCTGACGGATTTTTGTGCCGGCGCAGGGCGTGCCGGCTTCCCGGCCGCGGGCCCGGGATGGTCCGGTGCCGTGCGGTACACCGGTCGATGACATCACTGATAAGGAGCGAACGATGGCGGGTATGATGAGGCGTGTGGTGTGCCTGTGCGCGATGCTGTTTCTTTTGCCGGGAACGGCTTCGTTCGGGGAGCCGGCCTCCGGTTTGGATTTTCTTAAAAAAAACGTACAGACGAGAACGCTCGGCAACGGCATCAACGTGATCGCGCTCAACCGCGGCTACTCTCCCACGCTTGCGCTCGTCATCTCGTTTCGCGTTGGCTCGGCCGATGAGAGCTACCGCACCGCCGGCGCCGCGCACATGCTCGAGCACATGCTCTTCAAGGGCACCGACGTCATCGGCACGAAGGATTATAAAAAAGAAAAAAAACTCCTCGACGAGATCGAGGCCATAGGCGAGGCCCTGGATACCCTGCGGGTGTCGAGCCCCGGCGACCGGCGCATACCGGTGCTCGAAAAGAAGCTCAAGAAGCTCGAGAGTGACCAGGCAAAATTCGTGGTGAGCTCCCCCTACGACCGGATATACAGCGAGATCGGCGCCGTTGGCTTCAACGCGGCGACCTCGCGCGACATGACCTCGTATTTTATAGAAGTACCGTCCGGGAAGCTCGAGCTGTGGGCGCAGACGGAATCCGAGCGTCTGCGAAACCCGGTACTCAGGGAATATTATAAGGAGCGCAGCACCGTCGTCGAGGAGCGCCTGATGCGGTACGACTCGAAGGGGCTGGAGGGCCTCCTCGAGCGCTTCATCGCCGCCGCGTTCATCGCTCACCCCTACCGCCACCCGATCATCGGCTGGGAGTCCGGCATACGAAACATGTCGATACGGGACGTCCGGGATTTTTTCAGGACCTACTACATCCCCTCGCGCATGACGATAACCGTGGTTGGGCGCCAGGAGCCGGAAAAGACCTTCGCCGTTATCGAAAAATATTTCGGCCGCATCAAGGCGGCCGAAGAGCCCGCTCCGGTCAAAACGCGCGAGCCCGCGACGGCCGGTGAGCTGCGCCTCGAATATACGTTCGACGCCAATCCCTATCTCCTCATCGGCTGGCGGAAGCCGACCTTCCCCTCGGAGGCGGATTACGTGTGCGACATCATCGCGGGGATCCTCGCCGACGGCAAGACCTCGCGGTTGTACCGGTCGCTCGTGCTCGAGAAGCGGATAGCCGTTTCGGTCGACGCGTGGAACGGGTTTCCCGGCGTGCGTTACGACAATCTGTTCGTCATCGCGGCGGCCCCGCGCGCCGGGCACACGCCGCAGGAGGTGGAGGCCGCCATCTACGAAGAGATCGCGAAGCTCGCCGCCGAAGTAAGCCGCGAGGAGATTGAAAAGGTCGTAAACCTCAATGAGTCGTCGATGGTGCTGGACTTCCAGTCGAACAAGGGAGTCGCCGCCACCCTGAATTACTACCAGACGGCATTGGGTGACTGGACCTATCTCCTGCGCTACCTCGACGAAATCAAGCTGGTCACGCCGGAGCGGGTGAAGCGCACGCTCGACACGTATTTCGTCAGGGAGAACCGGACGGTGGGCGTGTTAGTAAGCAAAAAGGACAAAAAATGACCAGGAACCATATCGCAGCCAGCTCGGACCGCCGGGCCCGCGCCCATTTCGCCGTACCTGTGGCACTCATCCTGTTCGGACTGCTGTTCGCATCGCTTGGTGGCGCGGCGCAGAAGTCCGCGCCGCCGCGCAAAGACCGGAAACCGGCGAAAAGGGTGGAGACGCTGAAAGTCGAGAAGACCGCGTCCGCCGCGGAGAAGCGCGAAACCGCCGTAAGTCCCGCCGAGCTGTCGCTGCCGCCGGTCGAGGAATACGAGCTCGGCAACGGGCTCAAGGTCTTTTATATACGCGACGAGCTGCCGCAGTTTTCGATCGTCGCGAGCGCCGGATTCGGCAAGCTGTACGAGGGGAGGCTGAACGCGGGCGTCTCCGACCTGCTGGCCAGGGCGCTCACCCTGGGCGGGTCGAAACGCTATCCCGGCGACCGTCTTCACGAGGCGGTCGAAAGCGTTGGTGGACGCATTGCGATCAATGCCTCATGGGAGACCGTCAGCATTTCGATCCGCGTGCTCGAGCGCCACGCGGACCTCGCGCTCGACATCATGGCTGACCTTCTGGCCGATCCGGCGCTCGACGAGCGTTCGATCGCCGACGCCAGGGCGATGATGATCGAGGGGATCCGGCGCAAGGTTGACAGTCCGTCGTTACTCGCGATCGAGAAGGTCCGCGAAATAATTTTCGACGGGACGGGGTACGGCTCGGTCCCGAGCGAGCAGTCGGTCAATTCGATCAGCCAGGCGGAACTGAGGACCGCGTTCAATAATCACTTCCGCGCCGCCAACATGGCCATCGGGGTCGTCGGCACGCCCGCTGCAATGGCCGTGCGCGAACGCCTCGAGAAAGCGCTGTCGACGATCGAGCGCGGTGAGCGCGTAAGCTATCCGTTCGACGCCGAAAAAGCGGCCTCGGCGGTGCGCGCGGGGACTAAGAAGATATATTTCATCGAGCGCCCCGTGCCGCAGGCGACCATCGTCGTCGGCACGCTTGCGCCGCCCCTGGCCGACCCGGACTCGTATGCGCTCGGGGTAATGAACTTCATCCTCGGCGAGGGCTCGTTCAGCTCGCGCCTCGTGCGCGAGATCCGGGTTAATCGCGGGCTTTCCTACGTGGTGCAGTCGGTTCTCAGACAGCGGAAAGACACGGGGATCTTCCTGGCGTTCGCTCAGACCAATACGGCGGAGTCACCGCTCACCCTGCGGCTGATCCTGGAAAACATGGAAAAGATGACCTCCTCGCCGGTCACTCCCGACGAACTGACCTGGGCCCGGCAGTCGATGATCAACAGCTATATATTCGAATTCGAGACGCCGCTTTCCGTGCTCGAAAAATACATGACGGTGTACCAGATGGGTCTTCCGTTTTCGTATATCGCCGACTACCAGCGAAAGGTCGCGGGTGTCGGCCCCGACGCGGTCCTGGCGGGCGGCAAAAAACTATTCGGTCAGGGCGCGGTGCGGCTCGTGCTCGGCGACAAGGCGCTGAAAAAGGAGCTTGCAACGTTCGGCGAGGTGGTGGTCGTGCGTCCCTGAGTCAGAAGTTCTCGGGGTTGCCGATGAATTCTTCGAGCCTGTTGGTGTCCCGCAGCACCACGGTTATCTCGCGGATTGTGTTCTGTATCGAGGTCATGGCGTCCTGGAACTGCTGCTTTTCGGCGAAGGTGAGGTGCTTCATGCTCTCGACGTCCTTTTCGCTGAGGAAAAACTCGAGGTCCCTGAGCGCCTTCAGGAGCGATCGATAGAGGTGCCTGATCGAGCCGTGCATCTCCGAGAAGAATATGAAGCGCGTCCTTCTTCCGTCGTCTCCCAGCGCCTCGAAGAGCTCCCTTCCGGCCGTGTCGAGCTTGGACTGGTAATACGAGAGCGAGCGGGGATAGTTGCTGAGCTCGCGATGATTGTCGATGACCTTCTCGATCCTGCGTATGCCGTCGATGTCCATATTCCTGAAGATGCCGGCCAGGGTAGATGCGTCCATGCGCTCCGTCTCGGGGATCACTTTTGAATTCTTGATGTTCATCATGATCCCGTTGAGGCGGTCCCTGTGGGTCTTCATCAATTCCAGACAGCGGTTGACGAAGGTCGTCGGGTCGAAAACCGCTTCGCCGGATTCGTCGAACGCCTCTCCATTCTCAAGCGAAGCGGGGACTCCCGAGGCGGTCGTCTGTGCCTCCTCTCTGGCCATATGCTTCTGCTGGGCCATGCGCTGCTGATAATACGGGGCCGTCTTCGCCGGTGTGCGGATGATCTTGATTATTTCGATCTTTCTGGTCTCACGGTTATAGCGGAGGCCGAACATGTTGCCGTGGCCGTCGATGTACCGCTTGCCGAGGTCGTAGACGGTGGCCCGGGCGGGATCCACCTCGGAGATGTCATTGATCCGGATGAATTGCGTCTTCATGACTTTTTGAGAACGGTTTCGTCGATCTCCTCGATGAGTTCAGCGAACTGAATCGCGATGTATGCGTCTTCCTTAACTTTAACGGCGGCGTATTTCTGTGCGATTTCCGAGGGATTGTTCTTCAAAAGCCCGGTCCGGATTATCGTCCCCGGCACCTCGTATTGCGCGGATTTAGTCCGAAAGCGGAGCATGACAGGCATGTTGACGGCGACCCGCGTGTCGGTGACGATGAAGGCGCCGCCGCGGCTCAGGTCGAGCATGTGCCCCTTGCACTTTACGGGAACGGTGACGCTCATGTCGATCTCATCGGGATTCCCTTCGAAATAATCGAAATCGATCTTTTCGAAACACTGATGTCGTTTGTATCCCCTCTTTTCACCCATTGAGCGCACCTTTTCGTAACGGCGGTAATTTAATCCGGATCGCTTATGTATAGTGTCCCGCGGGCTGGATGTCAAGCCTTGTTTTGCGGGCATGGTATTTTTCCCGGACGAAACCGGCTTTGCCGCGTCATGTAACATCCATGTAAAATAATCGCCGATTGGCCGGTATGCGCGAATTGTAATTGCCCGTGTCACGGAAAAGGCGCGGTATGGACAATCCCAACTGACAGGTTCTTTCCAATGATCGGCAAAAAAACTCGTTTCATCTTCGTAACCGGCGGTGTGTGTTCCTCCCTCGGTAAAGGCATCTCGACGGCTTCGCTCGGCCTCCTTCTGGAAGGGCACGGCTACAGGGTTTCGGCGGTCAAGATGGATCCCTACATCAACATCGATCCCGGCACCATGAGCCCTTTCCAGCACGGGGAGGTGTACGTGACCGAGGACGGGGCCGAAACCGACCTCGACCTGGGGTATTACGAGCGCTTTACCGGGGCCCGGCTCTCCCGTAAGAATTCGGTCTCGACCGGCCAGATATATTTTGCGGTGATCGAGCGCGAGCGCCGCGGCGATTACCTCGGCCGCACGGTGCAGGTCATCCCCCACATCACCGACGAGATAAAAAGGCGGATCTACGACGTGGCCTCCGAGGAGGGCCTCGATTTCCTGCTCGTCGAGATCGGCGGCACGGTGGGCGACATCGAATCGATCCCGTTTCTCGAGGCGATACGGCAGATTCGCCAGGAGCTTACGCCGAAGCGGGTGCTCAATGTCCACCTCACGCTGATTCCGACCATAACCGTTGCGGGCGAGGCGAAGACAAAACCGACCCAGCACTCGGTAAAGGAGCTCATGGAGATCGGCATCATCCCCGACATCCTCCTGTGTCGTACGAACATGGTGCTCACGGAGGAGATGCGCGGCAAGATCGCGCTTTTCTGCAACGTCTCCGAGCGCAACGTCATCTCCGCGGTCGATATAAAAAGCTCCATCTATGAGATACCGTACATGCTGCACGCCAATGGCTACGACGAGATCGTCCTCGAGCACTTCGGCCAGGACAACAGGCCGATCGACATAGGCTCGTGGGATAAATTCTATCGTTCGCTCACGAATCCGCGGTGCACGGTAAAGATCGCGGTCGTGGGGAAGTACATCTCGCTTCAGGATGCCTACCGGTCGATCTACGAGGCGCTCCTGCACGGTGCCGTCGCGAACGAGGCTGAGCTCGAGATCACGCGCATCGATTCGGAGGACATAGAGAAAGACCACCGCGACGGGCTCTCGTCCCTTTTCGAGGGGATCGACGGCATCCTCGTGCCGGGAGGGTTCGGCAACCGCGGCATAGAGGGAAAGATCATGACGATCGGACACGCGCGCACGAACGGCATCCCGCTGTTCGGTATATGCCTGGGCCTGCAGTGCGCGGCGATCGAGTTCGGCCGCAACGTCTGTGGACTCGAAAATGCCAACTCCACGGAATTCGATCAGCGCACGCCGCATCCGGTGATATCGCTTCAGGAGGAACAGGAGATTATCGACAAGATGGGCGGCACCATGCGCCTCGGCGCGTACCTGTGCGAGTTCGGGGAGGGGAGCGCCATCCGGAGAATTTACGGCACGCCCTCCGCGATGGAGCGTCACCGTCACCGCTTCGAGTTCACGCTGAAGTACCGGGAGCTTTTCGAGAAAAACGGCATGATCGCGAGCGGCATCCATCCGAACAACAGCCTGGTCGAGACCGTGGAAATACCCTCGCATCCCTGGTTTATCTGCACGCAGTTCCATCCGGAGTTCAAATCCAAACCGACCGCCCCGCACCCCCTGTTTCAGGACTTCATCAGAGCGGCGATCGAAAGGGGCCGCCGAAACTGCGCATGATGGGCCGGCGAAGCGGCGCCGTCCGCCGTCCATGCCCCCGCCGGCCGTGCCGCCGTTTTCGGGAAATAATCATTGCTTTGCCGGGTCAACCGGAATAGTATTGATATACGGGGCCTTCTGCCCGGTCTGATCACGGTGGATACTGTTCACGGAGACTATGGCGGTTTCGATTAAAATAGGCTTGCAGCAGACGCAGCGCATGGCGCTCACCCAGGCGCAGCTTCAGTCCATCGAGCTTTTGCAGCTTTCCGCCATCGAACTGGTGGAGGCCGTATCCAAAGAGCTCCTCGAGAACCCGGTGCTCGAGGAGGAGTACTCCACGGTGGTGCCCCCGTCCACCGGCGGTGACGGTGCGGCGGACGGCGTCAACCGGGAGCTTTCGGGCGAAGAATCCCTCTTCGCCCGCCGCGAAGAGAAGAGCCTGAACTACGAAGACGCGAGCGACAGCGGATACGTCCCAGGGCACGGCGACGAGGACCGCGCGCGCTCGTACATCGAAAACGTCGTCGCCCAGGAGGAGACGCTGAAGGAGCACCTCCTGGCGCAGGCGCGCATGGTGGCCCGCGACGACCGGGAGCTCGCCCTCTTCGAGGCGATCATCACCTCCATCGACGAGCGCGGCCTTCTGGCCGCCGGCATGAACGAGATCGCGGAGAGCCAGGGGGTCGATGCCGATGCCGTGCGCGAGGCCGTCCGCACCATAGGCGCCTTCGACCCGCCGGGCTGCGCCGCTTCATCGATGAGGGAGAGCCTTCTTTTCCAGGCGGAATCCCGGTATCCGGACGACCGTCTGCTCCACGTTATTCTGCGCGATCATTTTTCCGGGCTCGAGCGGCTCGATTACGATAAAATCGCCCGCGCCCTTTCGATCACGAGCGACGAGATCGTCGAAAAGACCCGGCTCATCCATACGCTGACCCCGTATCCGGGCAGACAGTTCGCGACGAAAGACGTTCGTTACATCATCCCCGATGCCGAGGTCAGGTTCGCGGACGGCGAGATCCTCATCACCGTGAACGACGATTACGTCCCCCCCGTCCGCATCAACCGCTATTACGTTGACATGATGAAGAAAAAAAACATTGATAAAAACCTGAGGGAGTTTATCAAAGACAGGGTCCAGTCCGCCCGCTCGCTCTTGCGGAGCATATCGAGCCGCCGCGACACGATCGCGCGGGTGGTGGCGGTCGTCATGCGCCGGCAGGCCGAGTTCCTCCTCAAGGGGCCGGGGAACCTGAGGCCGCTGACCCATACGGAGGTGGCCGACGAGCTCGGGCTTCACGAGTCGACGGTAAGCAGGACCAGCAGCAACAAGTTCGTCCAGACGCCATGGGGCGTGTTCGAACTCAAATACTTTTTCGCCTCCAGGATACGGTCGGGCGATCCGGACGACTATTCGTCCGATATGATTATGAGCCTGGTCAGAGAGATCATAGCGGGCGAGGACGCCTTGAGCCCGCTGAACGACGACGAGATACTCGCCCTGCTCGAAAAGCGGGGCATACGGCTTGCGCGGCGCACCATCGCGAAATACAGGGGTATCCTGCGTATACCCCCTTCGAATAAACGCAAAAAACTCAATATGCTCAGAAGCGAGGGGAAAGCATGAACATTACGATTACCGGAAGGAACTTCGAAGTGACGTCGGACGTGCGCGAATACGCCGAAAAGCGGATTAAAAAGATCGAGAAATACTTCAACCAGCTCATCGAGGTGCTCGTCGTCATGAACGTGCAGAAGCTGGACCATATCGTCGACATACTGGTGAACGGAGACGGGGTCCAGTTTTACGCTATCCAGAAGGCGGGAGACATGTATTCGTCGATTGATCTGATCATCGACAAGATGGAGAAGCAGATATCGAGATACAAGGACCGGCAGAGCGACCGCAAGGCCGTGACGCACGAAATGATCGAAAAGATCGACCTCGAAAACCAGGGAGTCGACCTGCACCTGTACCAGGTGAGCAACAAGCCGAAAACCGATGTGGAGGCCTTTCTCGAAATGAAGCTCGAGAACAGGGAGTTTATTCTTTTCAAGAAGGGAGTCCCCGACGTAAAAAGCGATCTCGATTACGCCAACAAGAATTATGCGGTGATTTACAAAAGCGGCGATGGATTTAAAATGGTTGAGGTTCCCTTCGCGCAGGTACAGGAGGCGCGTTTCGATCCCAAAAGCTTCATGGAGTGCGATCTCGATGTTCAGAGCGATTCGCCTGCAAAGCCGAAGGTCAAGTTCAGGCCGAAAGACTGCTGTACGGACATAGAGAAGATCTCGCTGATGGACGCGCTGCAAAAACTCTCGGGCGGCGGCCGCGAGTTCCTGCCGTTTTTCAACAGCGAAACCAAATCGCTCAACGTCATGTATAAAAAAGGCCGGAGATTTGAGGTGATGGTTCCCGCGTTCTGAGGATACGGCCGATACATGCAGACCAAAAAGATATACGTCAGGGACCTGCGCGACGCCGACAGCAAGATCGACCTGCAGATGGAGCTGGTGGCCGGCAAGGACGGGCTCGGGAAGGAGATCATTGTCGGCGATATAAACCGGCCGGGGCTCGGCCTCGCGGGTTTTTTCGATTTTTTCGCCTACGACCGTATCCAGATATTCGGGCTCGGCGAGACCGCTTTCATGCGCAGGCTCTCGGTCGAGCAAAAGAGGGAGGTTTTCGAAAAGTTCTTTTCTTTCGACGTTTTATGCTGTGTCTTTACCCACAACGAACATCCCGACGAGATGTTCGTCGAGTTCGCCAATCGTTACAGGGTGCCGACCCTCGTGACGAGGCACCGTACCACGCGCTTTATCAGCCTTCTGACGCACGTCGTGGAGGAGTTTTTCTCGCCGATGGTCGTGATGCACGGTACGCTGGTCGACGTCTTCGGGATCGGCGTGCTGCTCATGGGCAAGAGCGGGGTGGGGAAGAGCGAAACGGCCCTCGAGCTCATCGAGCGCGGCCACCGGCTGGTCGCCGACGACATGGTCGAGGTCAAGAAGATAGACGAGTCGCTGCTTATGGGAAGCGGCTCGGATATCATCCGGCACCACATGGAGATACGCGGGCTCGGCATCATCAACGTGCGGGACATCTTCGGGATACGGTCAATCCGCAACCGCAAGCGCATCGAGATGGTCGTCCTCCTCGAGGAGTGGACCGATGGCGGGGAATACGACCGTCTCGGAATCGACGAAAAGCGCTATACGATACTCGACCTGGATGTTCCGTTCATAATCGTGCCGGTGCGGCCGGGCAGGAACATCCCGATCATTATCGAGACTGCCTCGCTCAACCAGCGCCTTAAAAAGATGGGCGTGTTTTCGGCGCGCGAGCTCGACAGCAGGATTCAAAACTGGATGAGAATGGAGGGCGAACGATCCGATGATTGAGCGTGAGGTTATGGTGAGAAGCGATGCGGGCGTTCATGCCCGGCCCGCCATGATGTTCGTGCGCGAGGCGATGAAATATCCATGCGAGGTCTTTCTCGTTAAAGACAACGTTGAGGCGAACGGGAAATCCATAATGTCGGTGCTGGGGCTGGCCATCACCTCGGGATCGCGGCTCATCGTGCGCGCCAGAGGGGAAGAGGAGGAGAGTGCCGTGGTGAAGCTCGTGTCCCTTATCGAAAACGATTTTAAAAATTAAAGCGATGAAAAAGGATAATCTTTTGGAATATCGCATAACGATGATTCTGCACGCCTTCCGCCTCATGCCGCGAAAGACGGCGGCGGTCATTCTTGCCGCGGTGCTTATTGCCGGCGGGGCGGTCGGCGAGGCGGCAGCCCAGGCGGTGACCGCCGCGAAGGCTCCCGCGAAGGCCGCGGAGCGGACGAGCGAACTGTACGACGAGCTCGATTACAACAACGTCTTCTTTTTAAAGAAGAGAGACCCGATTTTCGCCGGTATGCTCTCCTGGTACGTGCCGGGCCTGGGGCAGTATTACTCGGGGCAGTATGTCAAGGGTACGGTCTTTCTCGTCACCGAGTATTCAATCGTTATCGGCGCGCTCTTCTATTTTATGAATTTCGACTTCTCGGCCGGCAGCGGTTCGGGCGTCAGCCTGAAGGTGGACGCCAGGAGGACCGATCTCGGTGTGGTCGAGACCTCGAGGCGGAACGTGTTTATAGGCCTTATGGCGGTCGCCGGCGTACTGCATCTTTACAACGTGTCGGACGCGGTGATGTCGGCGCGCGATTTCAACCAGAGCCTGGACAGGCGAAGGCAGCGCATGAGGGAGAAGTATCCTGAAATTAATTTCGATTATGAACAGGGGAAAGGGGTTTCCATTGGAATACGGAAAAGGCTGTAAATGTGTCTGTACGGCGTTCTGCGCGGCCGTCGTCCTGTTTCTGCTCGCATCCGGAGGCGTGTCGCACGCGGCGGAGCACGGGGCCCCCGCGGATAAAAACGCCGCGGCGGTGGAGGACGGCGCGTTCTTCATCGACGAGCCCGACAGAAAGGATCCCTTTATAGCGGGCGTGCTTTCGTGGGTGTGGCCCGGCCTGGGGCAGTTCTACACACAGGATTACGGCGCGGGATCGCTCTTTCTCCTGGCCGACCTCGTGCAGAAGGGACTTCTGATCTACGGGGCGTTTTACTACTCGGACAAGTATTCCTCCTCGGACAATGGGGTGGTGCGCTGGTCGGACATGGAGAAGCGCGACCAGACTGTTATTATCGGCTATGTCTTCTCCATGCTGCTCCTCAAGGTGTACTGCGTCGTGGATGCGGTGTATTCGGCGGAGAGCTACAACCGTGAGGTGTATTTCCCCTACTGGAAGTCGCAGAACAAGGCGCGGTTTTCCCTCGACGTCGGTAAGGACGGCGTGAACGTCGCGGTTACGAGATCCGTTCAGTTTTAATGAAAACAACAGCGAACATACTGCACGCTGCCGTGTTCCTCGCCGTTTTCCTGCCAGCGGGGCTTTTTGCCGCGGACCTGAATTTCGGCCCCGTACTCATGGCCGGAGACGGCGCGCAGGTGAACCTGTCGGTGGTTTCGTACCAGCGGCATGATATCATCGAGGCCATGAAGCGCGGAATGGAGATACGGGTCACCTACGAAATACAGATACGCCGCGCCAGGGGCGGAATCCTCATCGGCGACAAGACCGTGTATTCCAGGACCATCATCCGAAAGGTGAAATACGATTTCTGGGGGAAGGCATTCCAGGTGAGGGAGGGCAGGAAGAGCACGGTGTTCCAGAGCGAAAACGCCATGCTCGACTATTTCTTTTCGCTGAAGGACTACGAGCTCCGCGGTCTCGGCCTCAGGCAAAAGGAGTCCTATGCCATGCGCGGGAGGGCCGAGCTCAAGTCGGTCGAGCTCTATTTCCCGATGAATCTTATTTTCAAATATCTTGTGGGCTTCTGGGATTTCGATACGGGATGGGTAAACGGGCCGCCGGTGGGATACTGACGCGGCCGGAAAGCGGGGAGCGATGGAGCGAATGCAATCTTCCGCCGCACTGAATCTGAGGAAGATCCGGGAAATCATCTATGAAAGGCTGCGCGCGCACGATGTCGTCTTTCTGATCGGCATTTTCGTGTTTTCCGCGGTCCTGGTTCTCGGCCTCTTTCCGTCGGTCGACACCCAGGGGGAGGCGGCGCGGAGCTTTTTTTTCTACTCGATGATGATGGTCCCGGTGGTTGCTGCGGTGTATTTCATCATCATTTCCTTCCGGCGGAAGCTTTCGTCGGGCTCCTCCGAGGCCTTTTTCAGCATACGTTTCAAGATTGCGCTCGCCTTCGTGTTTGTCGCCATTCTGCCTTCCCTGCCGATCATTCTCGTTTCAAACAACATAATCGGCCACACCATCAGCGAGCTCATCGCCGAGAAGACGGCCCTCGCGCTCGAGGAGTCGGTGGAAATGGCGAGGGCCTCCATTACCGAGGAATTCGCGGGGGTCGAGCGGGAGCTCGCCTCCCTCGATTTCGCCCTGAAGCGAGGAATCATGTCGCCGGCGACCCCGTTCGGCAGGGACATGATCGTTTCACTCCTCGCCTCCAGGGGCTATGGAGCGGCCTTCTTCCTGCCGGGCGCGGCGACGCCCCGGGCCGCGATTGACCCTCTTCCGAAGGCGCCGTACGGCGGTGGAATCGCGAAATTTCTGGATGTGGTGAAACCACGGCGCGGTACGGCGGTCTACACCATATCGATCGGAGAGGAGTCGCTGGCGCTCGGAACATTCTTTCCCGGCGATTATCTCGTGGCGGTTTTCAAGGTGATTCCGAAAAACCTCTTTGCGCGCAGCGCGCTTTTCGAGGAATCGCTCGGCACGTACCGGCAGAAGGAGTACCTGAAACCCTATTTCCAGACCGGGGTGGGAATCTTCCTGCTTCTGATCGCGTTTCTCATCGTGGTCGTTTCGGTGGTGGTGAGCCTGCTCCTCTCGGCCAACATTACGAGGCCGGTGCTGGAGCTCGAAAACGCGGCGGGCAGGGTGGCCGCGGGGGATTTCGCCGTGCGTCTCAGGCGCGACTCGCCCGACGAGATGGCGCTGTTGTTCGACTCGTTCAACAAGATGATACGGCAGCTCGAGGCCAGCAGAAAGGCGCAGTTTCACGCGCAGAAACTCGAGGCGTGGAGGGACGTGGCGCGCAAGCTGGTGCACGAAATCAAGAACCCGCTTACGCCGATACGGCTGTCGGCCGAGCGGATACAACGGCGCTACCGCGAGTCGCACCCCGATATCGAGAGCATCGTCCTGACCGGCACCGACACGATCATAGAGGAGGTGAACGTGCTCATGGAGCTCCTCGGGGAGTTCTCGCGCTTCGCCCGGCTGCCCGAGATGAAGCCGGAGACGGTCGAACTTAACCCGATCGTCGAGAGCTGCGTCAATTTTTTTCACGGGCACGAAAGGGTGTCGTTCCATCTCAGCCTGGAGGAGTCCCTGCCGCGGATCTCCCTGGACAAATCGCTCATGCGTCAGGCGCTCACCAACATCATCCAGAACTCGATCGACGCGGTCGGCGATCGCGGAAACGTCTATATACTGACGGCGCTTCGGGGCCCGGAGGACCGCCGGACGATCGTCATACAGATACGTGACGACGGCATTGGAATAAACGAGGAGGACCTCGACAGGATTTTCGAGCCCACCTTCTCGCGGAAGCCGCACGGAACGGGCCTCGGGCTCACGATCGTCGAAAAGATCGTTCTCGAGCATCGCGGCGGCATCAGCGCCCGTTCGAAGCCGGGCGAGGGCACGGAGTTCACGATCGAACTTCCCATTAACGAGACGGGTACGGTACCTGATGGCGACAATACTGATAGTTGACGACGAGAGCAACATCATAAAGACGATGACCGGCATCCTCCAGGACGAGGGGCACGTGGTCCATTCGAGCATGGACGGAAAGGGCGCGCTCGAATTCCTGGGGAAAAACCAGGTCGACCTCGTCTTCCTCGACGTGTGGCTGCCCGACATCGACGGGATCGAGGTGCTGGGGCGGATAAAACAGATGAACACCGACGCCGCGGTCGTCATGATCTCGGGGCACGGCTCGATCGACATCGCGGTGAAGTCGACCAAGATGGGGGCCTTCGATTTCCTCGAAAAACCGCCTTCGATGGAACGGGTCCTGACCACCCTGGCCAACGCGCTCGAGCAGCTCCGCCTGCGGAGGGAGAACATCAAGCTGCGCCGTGAGGTGATGCTCGAAGACGAAATGATCGGCGAATCCCCGCAGATGGGCGAGATACGCCGCATCATCGAGACCGCGGCGGCCACCAATGCACGCGTATTCATCACCGGGGACAATGGGACCGGCAAGGAGCTGGTGGCCCGGGCGATCTTCCGCAGATCGAAGCGTTCGGACAGGCCCTTCGTCAAGGTGAATTGCGCCGCTATCCCCGACGAACTCATCGAGAGCGAGCTCTTCGGTCACGAGAAGGGGTCGTTCACCGGGGCGCTCGGGCGCAGGCTCGGGAAGTTCGAGCAGGCTAACGGCGGCACCATCTTCCTCGACGAGATCTGCGACATGAGCGCGAGCGCGCAGGCGAAGGTGCTGCGCGTTTTGCAGGAGCAGCAGTTCGAGCGGGTCGGAGGAAGCGAAACCCTGACGGTGGACGTGCGCGTCATCTCGGCCACCAATATCGACGTGCAGAAGGCGATAGAGGAGGGGCGCTTCAGGGAGGATCTCTTTTACCGCCTTAACGTCATTCCCCTGCGGGTGCCGCCGCTCTCGGAAAGGCGCGAGGACATCCCCTTTCTGGTCCGGTATTTTTTCGATCGTTTTCTTAAAGAGCACGGCCTGGGCACCAAGGAGATTTCCGATGCCGGCATGCGCTTTCTCTGCGAGCACCCCTGGCCCGGCAACATACGGGAGCTCAAGAACGTCGTCGAGCGCGTCTCGATCATGGTGCAGAAGGAGCTCATAGACGAGGAGGACATCCGGAAGAACCTGGAATTCCGCCCGGGCAGAGAGCAGAGCGCGGCCGGGGACATCTCGCCGCTGAAATCGGCGCGCGAGGACTTCGAGCGCGACTATATAATACGCGCCCTCGCCGCAAACGACAAGAACGTCACGCTCACCGCCAGGGAACTCGGCGTAGAGCGGACAAATCTGCACCGAAAGATCAAACAGTACGACATCGACCTGGATAAGCTGGGCTCCTGACCGGCGGAAAGCCGTTTTACTCTTGACAGGCGGCCTCCGGGAGCGCGCATATAGACCCGGCGCCGGTCGTCCCCGCGCGTGGAAAGACATGGATACCGATTACTCCGACATAGCGAAGGCCCTCCGCGACGGGCGCAGAAACGGGCGGATCATCATCTGCCGCGGAGAGGAGGAGCGCGCTTTTCTGAAGGCGTTCGTTTCGACTCCCGGCCCGGAGGGGGGGCACCCGCCGCAGGGCGCCGCCGCGGAACGGGCGGACGGCGGGGGGTGTGATAAATGCGGCACCGTGCGCGACCGCAAAAAGCCGGCCGGCAGCGGCGAAAACGGCGTCATGATCATCCTCAATCCGCCGTCGATGGTGAGCGGAATGGAGCGCAGAAAGTACCGCGAGGAAGCGGCCGATCTGATGAAGAAGATGATGGCGGCGATCGAGGTCGATATACGGAAATGCTATATCACGAGCCTCATTAAATGCGAACCCGCCGACCCCGCCATGAGCCCCGGAGGCATGTTCAAAAACTGCGAGCCGATCCTCGAGGAGGAGATCGCGCGCATGGCCCCGCGCGTCGCCATCGTGATGGGCGACATGCGGCCGCTCAAGCGAGTCCGCGACCGGCACGCCGCCGTGTCGTGGTTCGCCCTCGACCATCCCATCACCCTCATCAATAACCCGGACCTCAAACGGGGCGCCTGGAGTACGCTCAAGCTCGCAAGGGAAAGCATTGGCTGAGCACGCTCCCGGCACCATCGCTCCCGCTTCCTTCGCGGATGTCTGCGTCGGCTTTCCGGTCGAGGGGATGTTTACCTATTCGGTTCCGGAGGGCACCGCGGTACGGGTATTTTCGCGGGTGAAGGTCGATTTCAGGGGCCGAACCGTGACGGCGTTCGTGCTGGCTGTGCACGGCAACACTCCGGCCGGATTCGAGGTCAAGGAAATCCGCTCCGTCATCGACGAGTCCCCCATCTTCGACGAGCGCCTGCTCGACTGCGCCCGGTATGTCGCGGAGAACTATTTCAGCTCACTCGGCGAGGCGCTCGCGACGGCGCTCCCTTCGGGCGAGCGGCCATCGAAGCGCTACCGCCATCCCTTCGGCGATTCCGCCTCGCGCTCGATCGTACTCACCGGCGAACAGCAGGCGGTGTATGACGCGATCGTGGCTTCGTTCGACGCGGGCTCGCCCTTCCATCTGCTGCATGGCATTACCGGCAGCGGTAAAACCGAGGTATACATGGAGATCGCCCGCCGCTTCATGAGCGCCGGCACGTCGGTCATCTACCTCGTCCCCGAGATATCCCTTTCTTCACAGATATTCGAACGGCTCCACGATGTCTTCGGCGATGAGCTTATCGTCTACCACAGCCGTCTCACGGCACAGCAGCGCCTCCACAACTGGATGCGTTTTTATTCCGGGGACGCGAAGATCGCCGTGGGCACCCGCTCGGCCGTGTTTTTGCAGTGTCCGCGGCTGGGTGTCCTCATCATAGACGAGGAGCACGACGGCTCGTACAAGGAACACAGTACACCCCGGTACAACGCCCGAAGGATCGCCCTGTACCGATGCCGGAAGGAGGGGGCCCTCCTGCTCATGGGCTCCGCCACGCCGTCGGTCGAGTCGCTGTACGCGGCCGAGCGCGGCCTCATGAAGCTTCATGCGCTCAAGGGGCGGTACGGGAAGGCGGTGCTTCCCGAAATCGAGATAGTCCGACTTTCCTCGGCGCGGCCGGAGGCGGTGCTCTCGACCGCGCTCAAGCTCCACACCAAGCGCGCGATCGACGGCGGGCTGCAGGCCATATACCTGCTCAACCGGCGGGGCTTCGCGCCGTTCGTGGTGTGCGGGGAGTGCTCCGCGGTGCTCGAATGCCCACAGTGCAGCATCAGCCTCAATTTCCATAGCGACGGGAACATGCTCTGCCATTATTGCGGGTACCAGCGTCGTCTGCCCGAGGCCTGCCCCGCCTGCGGCGCGGAGCGGCTCGAAAAGGTGGGGTCGGGCACCCAGCGCGTCGAGGAGATCATCGCGAACACCTTTCATGGAAGCCGCATCTTCAGGCTCGACCAGGACAGCTCGCGGAAAAAGGACGCCATTTTCGAGCTGATCGAAAAAATGCGTGCGGGCGAAATCGACATACTGCTCGGAACGCAGATGGTCGCCAAGGGCTTCGATTTTCACAACGTGGCGGTGGTGGGGGTGGTGCTCGCGGACATAGGACTCAATTTCCCCGATTTCCGGGCCTCCGAGCGCGTTTTTTCGCTGCTGCTTCAGGTTGCGGGGCGCGGGGGAAGGGGGGATGTCCCCGGACGGGTGATCATACAGACGTTCAACGAGGACCACTACGTGTTCGCCTTCCTGAAAAACCACGATTATTACGGCTTCTACCGGCACGAGCTTTCGGTGCGCCGGGCCCTGGGCTACCCGCCTTTTTCGCGCATAACACGGCTTCTGGCCAGGGGGCCTGACGAGGATGCCGTTACGCTCGCCATGGCGCGGGTGGCGGAGGTGCTGCGCGCGGAATTGAAAGGTGTGGAGAACGTCGTGGTGCTCGGACCGGCGAAGGCGCCGCTCGCCAGAATCGGCGGGAACCATCGGCACCATGTAATCATCAAGGCCCGCGACATAGGATCCATACGGCCGGCGTTGCACAGGGCCGGTGCCGAGCGGCTTGGACGGGGCGTCTATCTCGAAATCGACGTGGATCCCTTCGACATGCTGTAAGCCGCCATCCTCAGCGTTTCTTTCCGGGCCGTACGGCCCGGCGCAGCTCCCGATCGATGATACCGAACAAAATCTCCACCGGCGGCACTCCCTCAAGCCTCCTGCCCCCGATGAGTATGGTCGGCGTGGCGCGGATGCCGAGCCGCTTCGCAAGCTCGAGGTCTCTGGCGAGAAGGCGTTCCGTTTCCCGCGAATTCATGGTGCCGGTAAAAGCGTCGGTATCGGCGAGGCCCGCGGCCGCGGCGAGTGCGGCGTCCGGCGAGAATTCGTGATTAATCCGCTCGAAATTCACGAAGTGCGCGAGGAAGTACTCCCTGAAGAACCCCATCCGTGACGCGGCGATCATGGCGCGCGAGGCGGCGCAGGAGCCGGGGTAACGGCTCCTGCCGACACCCGGATTGCAGGAGTGGTCGAGCGGATAGTGGTAATATTCTACTCTGATGCGGCCGCGGTAGCGGGCGAAGAGGTCCTTTTCCACCTCGTAGAACCGGTAGCATGCCCCGCACAGAAAGTCCGTAAACACCGAAATGCGAAGATCGCCCTCCCCGAGCACAAGCGCGCTTTCGGGGAGCTTCACCTGTTCCGGAGCGGTCGAGTAGAAGGCGTTGACGTGGGCGGCGATTTCACTTTTCGGGATCCGCGTGACCCGCGCCTGCGATTTCATCA
>JADFDB010000099.1 GCA_018263175.1 Spirochaetota bacterium | reverse complement strand
GGACCATCGAAGACTACACCCGGCGCATCGCCGTCGAGCTTAACGTCGTCGGCCTCATGAACATTCAGTATGCGATTGCGGGCGAAACGGTCTACATTCTCGAGGCGAACCCACGCGCCTCGCGCACGGTACCTCTGGTCTCGAAGGTGTGCAACATCCCGATGGCGAAGATCGCCACGCGCGTTATGCTGGGCTCGAAAATCCGCGACCTGGGACTCAAGAGCGCGCGCATCCGCCATTTCGGCGTTAAAGAGTCGGTATTTCCGTTCAACATGTTCGCCGAGGTGGACCCGGTGCTGGGGCCCGAGATGCGCTCGACGGGCGAGGTGCTGGGGCTTTCGGAAAACTTCGGACTGGCCTTCTACAAGGCCGAGGCTGCCGCGCAGCAGATACTGCCCATGCGGGGCACCGTGCTCATCACCGTCAACAAGAATGACAGGCCGCAGGCGCTCGAAGTGGCACGCGAGCTCGCGGGCCTTGGATTCGGCATCATGACGACCAACGGGACCGGACGGTTTATGGCCGAAAACGGGCTCGCGTCGACGGCGGTGCTGAAACTCCACCAGGGCCGGCCCAACATCATCGACCACATCAAGAATAACGAGATCCAGCTCATCATCAACTCGCCGCAGGGACGCCAGAGCGAGCACGACGATTCATACATCCGCAAGGCCGCGATCAAGTACCGCATACCCTACATCACCACCATGGCTGCGGCAACGGCGGCGGTAAAGAGCATACGCGCCCGCGAGCACGGGCACCTCGATGTGCGCTCACTGCAGAGCTACCACGCGGCACCGCCGGTCTGATCCCCCTCCCCCGGCGGTCAAACGCAGCGGAAACACGTTTCCTGGGTAAACGGCCCTTCCCCGGAAGCGCTTATGCCCATGCGATGAGTCCCGGCTCGAACTTGCGCACCAGACCCCGGTGCGCCGGGATGACCCGCACGGTGCATCCGAACTGGCCCGACTTGAGACAGAGCATGTGACCCTCGTACACGAACAGGCCGTCAGCCTGCTTCTCCGCCATGTACATGGGGAGCGCCGCGCCCTCCACGATGTCGCCGGCCGGGTTGAGCCCGCCGAAATAGAGCTCCACCTGTACTTCCTCGGGGGTGAGATCACCGAGGTTCACCATCCCCCTGACGGTGAGCCTGCTCCCGACCGTCACCTCCTTTTCCTCTCCGAAGATGATGTCCTTTATCGCCACCTTCCCCCAGGCGCCCCGGACCGTTTTTCTCCACCGGGCCAGCTCGCGCGCCCTCTTGAAATCATCATCGGAGAATTTTCTAAAATTCTTGTTGGCGCCGAGGTAATAGCGTTCGGTGTATTCCCTGACCATGCGGTTGGTGTTGAACTGCGGGCACAGCGTCTTCATGGACTCCTTGATGCGTTCTATCCATTCGCGCGGCAGACCGTCGGCGCCGCGGTTGTAGAACATCGGAATTATCTCTTTTTCGAGGATATTGTAGAGCGAGAGGCTCTCCACGTCGTCCTGGTAATCGGGGTCGTCGTACTCCTCGCCCTTGCCGATGGCCCAGCCGTTGTCGCCGTTGTATCCCTCGACCCACCAGCCGTCGAGCGTGCTGATGTTCAGCACTCCGTTCGGCACCACCTTCATGCCGCTGGTGCCCGAGGCCTCGAGCGGCCTGACGGGAGTGTTCAGCCAGATGTCCACCCCCTGCACCAGGTAGCGCGCTATGTTGACCTCGTAATCTTCAATGAAGACGATCTTGTTTCTGAAGCGTTCGTCGCGCACGAGGTTCACGATATGCTTGATGAGCTCCTTCCCGGCCGCGTCGCGCGGATGGGCCTTGCCGGCGAAAACGAGTTGAATGGGGCGCTCCTTGTCCAGGAGGAGCTTCTCGAGGCGCGGCATGCTTCGAAGGATCAGCGTCGCCCGCTTGTACGTTGCGTATCGTCGCGCGAAGCCGATGGTGAGCGCCTCGCTGTCGAGCACCGCGTCGGATTTTTCGGCCTCGGTTTTAGGGGCGCCCCGCGCGTATAGCTGCTCCTTGACCTTCTTGCGCGAAAAGGCGACAAGGCGCTCCCTCAGGCGATCACGACAGCGCCAGAGCTCCGAGTCGGGGATGGAGTCGATGTTGAGCCACATGTCTTTATCGACCGGGTTGTCGATCCAGCGAGGTCCAAGGTATCGGTTGAGGAGGCGCATCATTTCGTCCGACGTCCAGGAGAGGATCTGCACGCCGTTGGTGACGTGGCTCACCGGCACCTCGTGCACCGGAAGCGAGGGCCAGATGTTCTTCCACATATTGCGCGACACCGAGCCGTGGAGCTTCGAGACGCCGTTGCACGCGGCGGCGGTCTTGATGGCCAGCGCCGTCATACAGAAGGTCTCGGTTTTATCGAAGGGGTTCTCGCGCCCCAGGGCCAGAAACTCCTCGCGCGTTATGCCGAGCTTTGCGTAATAGTGCGAAAGGTACCTGTCGACGAGCTCGGGCGCGAAGCGGTCGTTCCCGGCCGGCACCGGCGTGTGTGTGGTGAAGACGTTGCCGGGAAACACGAACTCGAGCGCCTCGCTGAAGTTCATCTTGTGCTCCGCCATCGTCATGTGTATGCGCTCCACGGCGAGAAAGGCCGAATGGCCCTCGTTCATGTGATGCACGGTGATGTTCTTGCCGAGCGCCCGGAGCGCCCTCACGCCGCCGATACCGAGGAGCATCTCCTGCTTGATGCGCATCTCGGTGTCGCCGCCATAGAGCTGATCGGTGATCGCCTTGTCCTCGATGCCGTTCGCGTCGATGTTGGTGTCGAGAAGATAGAGCTTCACCCTTCCAACCGTCGCCTCCCATACCTGGGCATGCACGTTCCTGCCGGGAAACTCGACCGACACCATGAGCGGTTTCCCTTCGGCGTCTTTTACGAGCGAAATCGGAATATTATAGAAGTCCGTTTCGGGAAAACGCTCCTGCTGCCACCCGTCGATGGTGAGATACTGGTGGAAATAGCCGAGCCGGTAAAGCAGCCCGACGCCCGAGAGCGGAAGCCCGAGCTCGCTTGCCGATTTCAAATGGTCGCCGGCAAGAACGCCGAGACCCCCGGAGTAGATGGGAAGGCTCTCGTGGATGCCGAACTCGGCGGAAAAATACGCGATCTCCCCTCCCCCGAAGTCGGGATAGTTCTCATCGAACCATGACTTCTTGGTGAGGTGCCAGTCCAGCTCTTCCTCGACGCGGCGCATGTGGGCGATAAAACTTTCGGATTCGGCGGCGGCATCCAGGTCTTTCTGGGAAATGGCTCCGAGCAGCGCAACCGGATTATGGTTGTACTCCCGCCACAGCTCGACGTCGAGCCTGCGGAAAAGCTCGATCGCCTCGTAATTCCATACCCACCACATATTACGGGCGATCTTTTCGAGCGGTTTCAGCTTCTCCGGAAGATAGGGGATGACCCTGAATTTCTGAATTTTACCCATTGCGTCCTCGTGTACGGGGCGTCCCAGTTGTAGGCCGGAACGCCCGGATTGCGGCAACGGCTGCCGTGCCCGCTCAGTAAACCCCAATTTCATGCGCTTATCAAGTATTAATTTCCATTTCTGTTTGACACCCGCCCCCCGCCCGGTGCACGGTTTCCCCGTCATGCAAACGGTCAGAATCGTCCTGTGCCAGATGCCGCTCGGCGAGCGCCTCTCCCATCGTGAAGCGGCGCCGATCCGCGCCTTCAGGCCGCACTTCCTGTGCTTCCCCGAGTACTTCTTCGTCAACAAAAGGCTCGGGAACCACGGCCAGACCCCCCACAACCAGGAGCGCGAGCTTTCACGCATCAAAACGATGTCGCGCGTCTTCGACGCGACGGTCGTCGGCGGCAGCATGCCCGAGCTCGACAACGGCCTCCTCCGCAACACGAGCTTCGTATATTCCAGGGGAGAGCCGCTCGGCTTTTACCGCAAGCGGAACCTCTTCTTCGCCGAGGAGGGAAAGATCACCCCGGGCGACCGGGCCGGCGTTTTTACCGCCGGCGGCGTCACCTTCGGTGTGCTCATCTGCGCCGACGTCTTCAAGGACGAGAGCTTTCTTGAGATGAAGCGCCTCGGCGCCAGGATCATCTTCGTACCGACATTCTCGCTCAAGCGCGAGGAGAGCGTGGAGGACAAGTACCGTCGCGACAAGGAGATCTTCGTACGCGGTGCGCGCCTCTCCGGCGCGCTCATCGTCAAGGTGTGCGGAGTGAAATCCGAATACAAAAACTTCCTGCAGGCGCGAAGCCTCGTCGCCTCCCCCGAGGGTGTGCTCTACCGCGTGAAGCCCGATGAGGAGGATCGCGCCATGATCATACCGTTCGAGGCGCGGCTGTAGGCCTGCCGGGCGGGGCGCGCGGTCGTCCACACCGGGCGTCCTATACCCCCGCCTCCCTGTCGAGCGTGCTGTGACGCCTGCTGTAGACGAAGTATATTACCAGCCCTATTGAAAGCCAGACGAAGAAGCGAAGCCAGGTTTCGATCGGCAGACTCGCCATGAGGATGAAGCAGCATACGATTGAAGCGATCGGCACGAAGGGAACCCAGGGTGTGCGGAACACGCGGCGGTAGTCCGGCCTGGTGCGGCGGAAGATGAGCACGCCGACCGACACGAGCGTGAAAGCGAAGAGCGTGCCGATATTCGAAAGATCCGCGAGCGTGCCGATATCGAAGATCCCCGCGGGAATCGCGACGAAAAGCCCCGCCGTCCACGTGCTTATATGGGGCGTGCGGAAGCGCGGATGTACGCGGGAAAACGCGCCCGGCAGAAGCCCGTCACGCGACATGGAAAACCAGATGCGCGTCTGGCCGAACTGGTACACCAGCATCGAGCTTATCATGCCCGTCAGCGCGCCGATGGTCACCCAGCGCTGCACCGTCTCGAGGCCGAGTGCGTTCAGGGCGTTCGCGACGGGGGCGGCGTTGCGGAGCGTCGGCCAGTGCTGGATTCCGGTGAGCACGAGCGCGACCATCACGTAGAGCGTCGCGCAGACGATGAGCGAGGCGATGATGGCGAAGGGAATATCGTGCTGGGGATTGCGCGCCTCTTCCGAGGCCGTTGACACCGAGTCAAAACCGATATAGGTAAAGAACACGATCGCACCGCCCGTAAGCACGCCCTGCCAGCCGTTGGGCATAAAGGGGCTCCAGTTTTTGACCTCTATGTAGCGGCTCGCGGCGACCACGAAAACGAGTATGGCCGTAATCTTCACCACAACCATCAGGTTGTTCGCCCCCGCGCTCTCGCGGATGCCGACAACGAGAATGACCGTCATGACCATGATGATGACAAATCCCGGCACGTTGAAGTACGCGCCGGTCAGCGCGCCGTTCGCGAACACCGGCTGCATCAGCGTCTCCGGGAGATGTATCCCGAGGCTTACGAGGAGCGAATGCACGTAGGCCGAAAAGCCGACCGCCGACGCCATATTGCTTACCGCGTATTCCAGGATGAGGTCCCAGCCGATGATCCAGGCGACGAATTCACCGATCGTGGCGTAGGCATAGGTGTAGGCGCTTCCGGCGACCGGGATCATCGAGGCGAGCTCGGCGTAGCAGAGGCCGGCCAGCGCGCAGACGACGGCCACAAGGAAGAAGGAAAGCGCAATGCCGGGACCCGCGCCCGGGCGTCCCGTCATGCTGACGGCGTTTCCGCCATGTAGGAGCACGTCGAGAAGCGGGGCCTTCAGGATCGACTCGAACTGCAGCACCTCGCCCGCCGCTGCGGTGCCGGTGAGGATGAACACGCCCGTTCCGATGATCGCGCCGATGCCGAGCGCGGCGAGCGACCAGGGGCCTAGGCTCCTGCGCAGTTTGTGGTCCGGATTCTCTGATTCGGCGATGAGGCGTTCGATGCTCTTGGTCCGGAAAAGGCGCTTCATGCTCGACCTGCCGCAGTAGTATGACGCCGGCCTGAAACCGGCGCCCGTCAACTATCGCCTTATGCGGCTTTTTAATTCAACGATTAATTACGCCTCAGAGCTTAATCCGGTCACGAATGAAGCTTGGCAGCGCAAATGCCGCGCGGTGCAGATCGGCGTTGTAATACTTCAACCGGCCCCGTATCGCGTCCACTCGTTCCGGGCTGAAATCCTTCAAGGGATGGTACTTCTTCGAGGCGAAGCAGTAGCCGATGATTCCGCTCGGATAGGTCGGCACCACGGTGTAGTAATAGCCGGGAACGGCAAAGTGCTTTTTCGCATAACCCGTGATGCGTTCGATAATGTCGCCGTGATAAAAGAAGGACTCGCACTGCGTGGCGATGAGGCCGTCATCCTTCAGCGCGTTTTTCATGTCGATGTAGAACTCCTCGGAGAAGAGCACCGCCGCCGGTCCGATGGGGTCCGACGAATCGACGAGGATTACGTCGTAGGTGCCCGGTCGGTCCTTCATGAACCTGGCCCCGTCCTCGGTGTAGAGGGTCACGCGCGGATCTTCGAAGGATGATGACATGGAGGGAAGGTGCTTTTTGCACAGCCGGACCACGTCGCCGTCGATCTCACAGATGTCGACGCGCCTCGCCTCCGGATGGCGGAGCGCCTCGCGGATGGTGCCGCCGTCGCCGCCGCCGATCACCAGCACGTTCTCCGGCCTCGGGTGCGTAAACATGGGTACGTGGGCGATCATCTCGTGGTAGGAGTGCTCGTCCCATTCGGTGCACATGATGACGCCGTCGATCACGAGCATCTTCCCGAACGGCTTCGTATCATAAATCTCGATGCGCTGGAACGGCGAGTCGAATCTTTCGATGACATCGTTTATCTTGATCTTGAACGTGTGTCCGTTCGAGATTTCCAGGATTTCCTCAAACCATAGCTGCGATTCAACCGACATGACACCCTCCCCGCTTTGGTATTGGTACAATGGAAATGAACGGCGGAGGCGCACGCCTCCGCCGCTTTCTTCGATCGTCGGGCCCTACTTGCGCAGGGCGATTTTGAGGGTGTAGTCGCTGCCTTTGAAATAGCTCAGCGAAAAATGAGCGACAACCTCGGGGTCGTAATACTTGCAGCTGAAGACGTCGATGTACGACGTGTTCGCGAGGTTGGCGAAGTGCCCCGAGATAAGCGACGTCTCGATGAGCTGGGTCATCGAGTAGCCGGCGACCCTTTCGTCCTCCCCGAAGTTCACGACCTGGGTCTCGCCGAAGCGTTTCATCCCGATAAGATCGCAGAGCTGAATCACGTACTGTCGTATCATCTCCGCGTCGCGGATGATGTCCGGATCGCAGTTATGTATATCCACGCTCGAGTAGAGGCCCCAGGCCCCCATCTCCTCGAAGTTCTCGATTGTGGGAATCGTCTCGCGTATTTTCCTGCTATTCAACGTAGCCTGCATTTTCAACCTCCCTGAACGCCGAAATCCCCTTCATCCTTCCGGTGTCGGCGATAATGCCCCGCTGGAACTGAAAGATCGAGCAACGCTCCGCTTCCAGCTCGGCCTTGATGTAATCGACCGCCTTCTGGTATTCGAGGTCGCCGCAGGTAAACACGTCGACCGCCGCATATCCGTACTCGGGCCATGTGTGAATGGTGAAATGGGACTCAGCGATAACGATTACTCCGCTGATTCCAAAGGGTGAAAACTTGTGGAAGAAGGGTTTTATAATCGTGGCACTAGAGAGTTCGGCAGCGGCCATCATTACCTCCTCAACCTTCTTGACATCGTTCAGGTGCAACTCATTACAGTCGAAGAGCTCCGCTATTAAATGCGTACCCAAACCCTCCATGGCAACTACCTCTTTGTTACCGAATATCTTCTACACTTGTGTGAGTGTATGCAATTTTAATAAACTAGAGTTGTTGCATAACTGGAAAACACTGCCGGATTTCCCCCGCTGCAGGCGTGAAAAAACCGATACTTCAGAGATTTGCAACAACTCTACTACTTAAAATTGAAGATTTGCCCTGGGGATTAGTGATCCCACTCAGCTACGCAGAACAGACAGCACAGGGGTCTCCCCCCGTATTCCGCCAATTCATGCTGATTGTTGATTCAATCTTCATTATTGGTGGCGTTTCCGCCCGGATGAAATATCACCCCCCCCTTTTCAGGAATGCAACCATACAAATGAACACCGCGCATTTTTCAACAATAATTAGATATATAGCAAGAAAATTTTCTATGACACAAGAAAATTATCAAAAAAATGCCGTATTTTGATGGCGACATAATAGAGTTGTTTCATAACTGGGAATTGTAGCGGGTTTCCCCCCGCCGCAGGCGGGGGGAAACCCGCTATTCGCGAGATATGAAACAAGTCTAATACCAACGTCTGAAGAACGTATTCAGATCTCGATATCGCCCGTGTTTTCGGCCCCCTCCGCGGCTGTCAGCCGCACCGGCGCAATCGTCCCCCCGCGTGTCTCGTTTTCGGGCGAATCGGAAAGCTTTATTCGTATATAATTGTCGCTTACGGCCGTATGGCCGCCGCCGTCCTTTCCGCGCTCGATCACGCAGGAGAGGAGAGCCCCCGTGAAGCGGCGGCGGTAGGCATTCCCGGTCTCGGCGGCCGACCGCCGCAAAAGGGCGCTCCGCTTCGCAATCACGCGCTCGCCACAGCATGGGCCCGCGGCCGCCGGTGTACCGGTACGCGGCGAAAATCTGAACTGGTGCACGTACGCGAATCCGGCCCGCTCGACCGCACCGACGCTCGCGGCGAAATCCTCATCGGTTTCGCCCGGAAATCCCACGATAATGTCCGTTCCTATGGCGATATCCACGTCGCGCGCGCGGATACGGTCCACCACGTCCAGGTAGCGTTCGAGCATATAGGGGCGGTTCATGGCCGCGAGCACCCTGTCCGAGCCCGAATGCAGG
>JADFDB010000098.1 GCA_018263175.1 Spirochaetota bacterium | reverse complement strand
GCATTCGTTTTCAGGCTGATATCGTGGGCCTATCTGCGCCGCATGTACGACCCGCCCGTGCACCACAGCCCGGCCAAAAAGGTCGCGCTGAAGAGCTTTATCGGCAAGCTCAGATCGAGCGATTTCGCCCGTTTCGTCATCTTCGTTTCCCTCCTCAACTTTTCGGTGAACATCGCCGCACCGTTCTTCACCGTGCTCATGCTCCGGGACCTCGGTTTCAGTTATTTCGAGTTCTCGGTGGTGCTCGTAACGGCAACGCTCGTGATGTACCTGATGATGAGAAGATGGGGCAGGCTCGCCGATTCCATAGGGAACGTGCGCGTGATACAATTCACCGCCCCGATCATCTCCATCATCCCCCTCCTCTGGCTCATCAACCGTCACCCGGCCTTCCTGGTCGGCGCACAGCTCGTGTCCGGCTTCGCCTGGGCGGGATTCAATCTCTCTGCCTCCAACTTCATTTACGATGCGGTGGCCTCGGACAAGCGCGTGCGGTACATCTCGTACTTCAATGTCCTCAACGGCATCATGTTGAGCGCCGGGGCGCTCCTCGGGGGATTTCTTGCGAGCCAGGTTCCGCCGATCATGGGGTACAGGATTCTGACGATCCTTGTCATCTCATCCATCATGCGAATTATCGTTACCGCCCTGTTCTCGTTCAGGCTCCGGGAAGTCCGAAGCGTGGTATCCATAAAGAGCGATGATCTTTTTTTCGGCATGCTCGGCATCCGCCCCTTCCTCGGGGTCGAGCGGCGGACCATCCACATCCGCAACAACTAAAGATATCTTTATATTTTCCTGACACACGATATGCCGGTAATAATTTTATTGTTGCACTATCACCATAGCCCTCCTACCATCCATATAAAAATTACCTCGTCCCCGGAGGCTGTGCCATGAATAGACTCCTCGCGGCTCTTGTATCGATGGCGGTCATCATTCCCACGCTTGTAACGGGCTGCGGGAATCCTTTCGACAGCGCGGTGAGCTTCAAACACAAACGCATCGCCGTCGCGGAAATGATCCAGGAAACCAACGATTTTTCGACCGTTCTCACCGGTGAGGAAAATTTCCGCTCGGAATCCCTGCTGAGGGGCGAGGAGATCCTCCCCTTCGCGAAAAAGGAAAAGCTTGAGATCGGCGGCTTCATAAAGGCGATCGAGAAGAACGGCAGGGGCTCCGTGGAGATACTGCCGATACTCAAGGCGCGTTCGAGCTCCGGCGGCCCGCTCGAACGGGAGCTCTACGAACGCCTGAAGAACGACATTATCTCGGGGCTGAGAAAAAGCGGCAGCCTGGACGGCGTATATCTGGCGCTTCACGGCGCCACGGGTGTGGACGGCCTGCGCGATCCCGCGAGCGATCTGCTTGAGGCGGTCAGGACTGAGGTGGGTCCGGTTGTCCCTGTCGCCGTAACCTTCGACCTTCACGCCAACGTGACCAGGCGCCAGGTGGAGCTTGCCACGTTCATAATCGGTTATCACACCAACCCCAACCGCGACCAGTTCGAGACCGGATACGCCGCGGGCGAGCTGCTGCTTAAAACCGCCCGCGGAGAGGTCAGGCCCGTGATGGAATACAGGAAAATGCGCCTCCTGAGGGGCGGCGGGATGGATTTGGACTTCCTGCCTCCGATGCAGAAGGTCTTCAGTGAAATGAAAAGAATGCGGAAAACCGCCGGCGTACTCTGCGTCTCGACGTTCATTTCCAGTATATGGCAGGACGATCCCGAGCTCGGATGGAGCACGGTCGTAATAACCGACAATAAACCGGAGCTCGCGGCGAAGCTCGCAGAAGAGCTCGCCGATATCAACTGGGCCGCCGGGGAGGCGGAGCCGCTCGAAACGCATACGCCGTCCGAGGCGATCGCCATCGCGCGGAGTAAGACGGTCGGCCGCAAATTCGGCTGTGTCGTCTTCTGTGACGCTTCCGACTCGGTGGGCACCGGCACACCGGGGGAGAGCACCTGGATACTGAAGGCGCTGATGGAGGAGGCGAAGGACCTCGTGTCATACGTTCCGTTGAGGGACCAGGAGGCGGCATCGGACGCATATCGGCATGCCATCGGCGATACGGTGACGGTGAGCGTTGGCGGGAAGCTGGACAAGGTGTTCAACCATCCTGTTGAATTCACCGGCAAACTCGTTCGCAAAAAGGAGGGAAGACTGGGCAAGGCCGCGGTATTGAAACGCGACGGCATTCATCTCATCCTCACGGAGCTTCCCGATCCGACCTCGCGGCCCGGCTACTTCGGCGACATGGACCTCAGCCTCTGGAAAGCCGACATCGTGGTGGTGAAGAACCTCTTCCCCTTCAGGGTATTTTTTCTGCTCTACAACAGAGGCACCGTGGATGTCGTCACTCCGGGCCTCTCGAACATCGACGTATTCACCCTGCCGTACACTTCAATACCGAGGCCGATCTATCCGCTGGACAAGATCGACTCGTGGAGGTGATGACGGCTTCCGTTACCGGATTCAATTTAATGAGAGACGGGTTGAAAAAATAAGAAAAGATAGTGTACCGCCAGTCACTTTTAATAGACTGGCTGCGGATTAATTGTATGCCCTTTCCAAATCCAGCCACTGGAGGCATCCCATGCATAGAGCCCTGTTGTTAGCGACTTCCCTGTTCCTGACGGCCCTCATCCTTCCGGCCTGCGCGCCCCGGCAGGAGGAGGCCTCGCGCGGCCCCGTTAAAACAATCGCGATCGTCGAATTGCTCCAGGAGACCAACTCCTTCTCGCAGGTGCCTACCACCGAGGCCATGTTCCGCTCGACGAGCCTCCTGCGCGGCGCCGACATCATCCCCTTCAGCAAAAAAGAGAAGCTCGAGTTGGGCGGCTGCATCGCGGCTGTCGAAAAGCTCGGCCGCGGTGAATTTAAAATCGTTCCGGTCCTGAAGGCCCGATCCATGTCGGGCGGACCGCTCGAACGCGCCCTCTACGAGAGCCTGAAAAAAGAGATCATCAGCGGCCTGAAAAAAACCGACCATCTCGACGGCATCTACCTGGCCTTGCACGGCGCGATGGGCGTCCTCGGCATGCGCGACCCCGAGGGCGATCTGCTCGCGGCCATCCGGCGCGAAATCAGCGCAACGGTACCGATCGGCGTCACCTTCGATCTCCACGCCAACCTTACGCGCAAGCGCATGGAAGCGGCGACTTTCGTCATCGGCTACCGCACCAACCCGCACCGCGACCACTATGATGTCGGATACAGCGCCGGTGAAATCCTGATGAAGACGATAAACGGAGAGGTAAAGCCGGTGATGGCCTGGCGCAAGATGCGCCTTCTGAAGGGAGGAGGGATGAACGTCGATTTCCTCGCGCCCATGAGGTCTGTTTTCAAAGCGATGCGGAAGATGGAGAAGGACGCGCGCGTACTCAGCGTCTCGGACTTCCCGGTGCATATATGGCTCGATGACCCCGAGCTCGGATGGAGCACGGTCGCGGTGACCGACGGCGATCGCGCACTCGCCGAAAAGCTCGCCGAAGAGATCGCCGACAGGAACTGGGAGGTACGCGACGCGCCGCATCCGCACGGCAGCACCGCGGAGGAGGCCATCGCCATAGCCCGCTCGAAAAATATCGCCCGGAAGCTCGGCACGGTCGTCTTCTGTGACGCCTCCGACGCAGTGGGCACCGGCACTCCCGGAGAGAGCACCTGGATACTCAAAAGCCTCGTGGAAGGGGCGGCCGACCTTGTATCCTATGTGCCCGTACGCGACGCCGAGGCCGCCTCGCGCGCATACTCGAAGGAGCTGAATGAAAGCGTAACCGTCACGGTGGGTGGAAAGCTCGACAGGATCTACAACCGCCCGTTCGTGTTTACCGGAACGCTCATCCATAAAAGCGAGGGCAGGCTCGGCAAGACGGTGATTCTGCGCGACCGGGGAGTGCACCTCATACTCACCGAACAGCCCGATTCCACGGCACGGCCCTCGTATTTCACCGACCTCGGCCTTTCGCTCTGGAAGGCGGATATCGTGGTCGTAAAAAACCTCTTCCCGTTCCGCTTTTTCTACCTTTTGTATAACCGGAAAACCGTCAACGTTATGACGCCGGGACTTTCGAACGTGGATGTGTTCTCGCTGGGATATCGCTCGATCCCGCGGCCCATATACCCTCTGGATAAAATTGACTCCTGGCGGTAAGGGTAGAGGCGCTTTTCCGCGGCCGGCGGCGATCGGCCGCGGAAAAAAAATGAAGGCCCCTGCAAACCGGGATAGACTGTAGGAATCCTCCGGACGTCTCCGCCCCCGATCGGCCCTCGCCGTGCAGTTAGTACCGGCGTTCAAAGCGGAAATAGTGCTTGACCGCGGCATCCGGCGGCAATTTTCTTAGCCACCTGAAAGGAAAGTATCATGGAAATACGCAATGTCGCCATCATCGCCCATGTCGACCACGGCAAGACCACCCTCGTCGACAAGCTCCTCATGCAGTGCAGGGTCTTCCGGGAAAACCAGGAGGTGCGCGAGTGCTTCCTCGACTCGAACGATCTGGAGCGCGAACGAGGCATCACGATCTTCGCGAAAAACATCTCGATCCCGTACGGGGGGGCCAAGATCAATCTCATCGACACCCCTGGGCACGCCGACTTCGGCGGCGAGGTCGAGCGCGTGCTGAAAATGGCCGACGGCGTGCTTCTGCTTGTGGACGCGTTCGAGGGCGCCATGCCCCAGACGCGCTTCGTTTTGCAGAAGGCGCTCGCGCTCAAACTGACGCCGATCGTCGTCATCAACAAGATGGACAGGCCGAACAAACGCCCATCCGAGGTCTTAAACGAGGTCTACGACCTCTTCATCGATCTCGACGCTCACGATGAGCAGTTGAATTTCCCGGTGCTGTACGCATCCGGAAGGGAGGGATGGGTTTCCACCGAGCCAGGCGCCCCCGGCACCGATCTCTCGCCGCTGCTCGACAGCATACTCGAACGCATTCCTCCGCCACAGCGCCTGGACGGCCCCCTGCAGATGCAGGTAACCACCATAGGGTACTCCGATTACGTGGGGCGCATCGCGATCGGACGCATATTCCGCGGCTCGATACTCCAGAACGACCAGGTGACCCTGATCGGGCGCGACGGCGCCCGGAAGAAATCGACCGTGCGCGAGCTCTATACCTTCGAGGGACTGGAGCGTCTGCGTGCGGAGCGCGTCGACTGCGGCGACATCTGCGCGATCGTGGGCCTGGAGAACATCGAGATCGGCGACACCGTTGCCGACGCCGACAATCCCGAACCGCTTCCGATCATGCATGTCGACGAGCCCACCATGAGCATGCTCTTCCTCGTCAACAACTCCCCCTTCTACGGCGAGGACGGGAAATACGTCACCGGACGGCACCTGCGCGAACGGCTCCTCCGGGAGACCGAGAGCAACGTGGCCCTGCGGGTTGAGGAGTCCCCGGCTGTCGAGGGCTTCAAGGTCTTCGGGAGGGGCATACTGCACCTTTCCATCCTCATCGAAAACATGCGCCGCGAAGGATACGAGTTCCAGGTAGGACAGCCCAGGGTACTCTATAAAGAAATAAACGGCCACAAATCCGAGCCCATCGAGATATTGATCGTGGATGTTCCCTCCGAGAGCGCCGGCAGGGTGATCGAGGCGGTAAGCAAGAAGCGCGGCGAGATGAAGCACATGGAGACCATGGGCGGACGGCAGCGCCTCGAGTTCCATATCCCATCGCGCGGGCTCATCGGCCTGCGTACGCGCCTCTTGAACCTGAGTGCCGGCGAGGCGGTCATGCACCACCGCTTTTACCAGTACGAGTATTTCAAGGGATCGATCCCGCACCGCTCCAACGGCGTACTCATCTCGATGCAGGAGGGGGAGGCGGTCGCCTACGCGCTCGACAGCCTGCAGTCGCGCGGACGGTTTTTCATCGCACCGGGCGAGCGCGTCTACCTGGGACAGGTCGTCGGCGAGAACAACAAGGAAGGCGATATCGTCGTCAACGTACAGAAGACGAAAAAGCTGACCAACATGCGCGCCGCCGGAAGCGATGACGCCATCCGCCTTACGCCGCCCATCCGCTTTTCACTGGAGGAGGCGCTGGAATTCATCAACGACGACGAACTGGTCGAGATCACTCCGGCGACGATGCGCATACGGAAAACCATCCTCGACGAAAACAGGCGGAAGAAGGACGGAAACCGCAAGCGCGATGCCGAAATCAGCGCAGCGGGCTGCTGAACACCGCCGTGTTGCCGGCGTTATCGGCGCATTTTAGAAAAACATGATGATAGCCACCGTCAAACACACCGCGCGGGAGGACGACCTCGACCCAGCGGCGGTCGTTGTCGTACGCGCAGGGCAGTGATTCTCCGTCAACCATGCAGTGCACCGACGACTCCCGCAAACGCGAGAGACCGTCGTAGACAAGCAGGCGGAGCTTTCGGTACGGCCCCTCGTCGGCCAGAAACTCGTGCGTGGGCGGCAGGCTGACGGCCGGCGGCACGGTGTCGCGTATAAGCGCGAGATAACCGCCGGCGGTGCCGTACGCGCGGTACTCCCCCCTGGACGCGATATACGACGTAGGAAGCGGACGGGGCGGCCTGCCCTCGTAAAGCTGGTAGATCATCATGTCCCGACCGCGCGGCCCCTTCACGGCGATATCGACCGGGGCGTCGAACTGCAGGTCGAAGGGATGGAGTGCGCATACGGCGATGAGGTCGGCCTCATCGATGCCGCCGAGCCCTTCGACCGCGCGCGCGGCCTCCGGAGCCAGCGCATCGAGCCCGAGCAGCGCGTCGGAGCGCAGGGAGTTTTTCCTCAGTCGGATCGAGAAGGCGCCTCTTTCGTCGCGCAGCTCCGCCACGGCACCCTTCCTCATCTTCACGCGGTGCGCCGGTTCGATGGGACGACCATCGCCTCGTATGCTAAGCCCGAGTTCACTCCTGTTCCCCGCGAAATCGCTCACCACCACGCGAATGCGCTTCGGATTCGGCCCTGGAACGATATAGCCCTCTCCCCCGGCGCCGATGCCGCTGAACTCGTTTCCGGCCCGTTTGCAGAGAAAATAGGTATAGGTCGCCGAACCGTCGATGCTCGACTTGGATATATCGTAGATCAGATGGCCGTACTGCAGATCGGCATAACGGATCTCGTCGAAGCCGATGCTGAAAACGCTCCGGTCGTTCTCGAAAACGGCGATCCGGTGGACGGCGACGCTGTTACGCGCATTCACGCGGTCGTAGCAGGCAAGCTTGAGGAACACGCGCGAACCGGGTGCGCACGAAACGGAAGTCTCGTCGGGAGCATATCCCCACCACCCCCGGCGTACCCGTATCGCCCGCTCGGCCACGGTGGTACCCTCCTCTTCGACGCATACATACAGGCGGTCGATTACGGGCGGCTCCGTGTCCCGCACCGTATGGAACGTGAGCGGATTGAGATACCCGTCCTTCGTACGCAGTTCATAATGCAGGTGCGGCGGCCCGCTGCCCGTTTCGCCCGTATAGGCCGCGACCTGCCCCTGATCGAACACCGGTTTCGATTTCCTGAAACGGAAGTCGACCTCATCGGTATTGTACATGAGCTTGAGGATCGAAACGAAGGTGTTGAGCCGGGCGGCCCCTTCGCCGAACGAATCAAGATGCCCGTACACCGATTCGATTCCGCCATGCGAGAGGAACAGCGCATTGCCGTACCCGTTCGCTTTCGAGATCACCCTGCTCACCGTACCGCGGGCGGGGGCGTACACAGGCTGCCCGTTGAGCCCGCGCGTTTTGATGTCGATGCCGGTATGCAGAGAGCGGCCGCGCACCTCCCCGAGCGTCGCGGAGAGCTGATCGAGCCCGATAAGCGGCCAGGAAAATTTCTCCGCCGCACCATACGCCAAACCGAGCCCGCATACGAACGCCGCAAGAATCGCGCACAACACAAACGCCTTCGCACCGGAAAATCCGCCGCCGCGGAAAATTTTCATCCTTCCACCTCGTATCCACGGAGCCGTCATCCCGGCGCCCCGCTTAAACAGGATGCCGGCCGTACCGGATTATTCAAGCAAAAATGGCCGAATGGAGAATGTATGCTTGACTCGCGCCCGTTTTCGCGCACACTGTGCGTATCCGGCAACCGAGCCGGAAATCCGGTCCACCGAACGCGGCACACCGGTCAAAAAGGCGAAAGTACGGGGGTGATGGGATGGTACGGAAAACGGCGCTGCTTGTCGGGGCAACCGGCCTCGTCGGAGGCCACGTGCTTCGATTGCTGCTCGAAAGCGAACAATACGCCGCGGTGAAGGTACTGACGCGCCGACCGACCGGCATGTCCCACGCGAAGCTCGCGGAGTATATCGTCGATTTCGACGACGCGAGCGCGCTCGCGGGCCACGCCACCGATGACGTCTTCTGCTGTCTGGGGACAACCATAAAAAAGGCGAGGACGAGAGACGCGTTTTATACGGTCGATTTCACCTATCCGGTATCGATTGCGAGGGCGTGTGCGGCATCAGGGGCCGGCCAGTTCCTGATCGTCACGGCCCTGGGGGCGGACCCCCGTTCAGCGGTTTTTTACAACCGGGTGAAGGGGGAGGTCGAAGCGGCGGTGCGGGCAATTCCCTACCGGGCCGTGCATGTATTCCGCCCGTCGCTGCTGTTGGGAACGAGAAATGAAAAGCGCCTGCTCGAGGGGATTGCCGGACTTCTCTCGCGGGCGCTCGCCCCGTTAATGATCGGTCCGATCGGCAAATATCGTCCCATCGAGGCGATGGACGTGGCGCGCGCGATGATTGCGGTCGCGAGCGGCGACCGGCCGTCCGGAACCTACGAATCGTCGATCATCCGACGCATTGTCCGGGGCGAGGCCTGAGCCTTCCCGCTGGATTACAGCGACCG
>JADFDB010000097.1 GCA_018263175.1 Spirochaetota bacterium | reverse complement strand
TTTCCCGACCGCCGCCATGACGTTGATCCAGCCTTTCCGCGTGGCCATCCATTCCTCAACATCCCTCTTGTCGTAATTGGTTTTCCCGAAGGGAACCGGCCGCGGGTTATGGTCGTTATTGAGGATCAGCGGGCGGTACCCCTGCCAGAGCAGCGGGGAAGGGTTAAAAGACGCTTCTTCCTGGAGAAAGCGCTGCACGAGGGCGGCCCCGCTGTTAAAGGCGTTAAGGTCAAAAGCCCACTGAAGGGCCGTCTTGCGCGGATCAACCTGTGCCATGGCGAGATAGATCTGTTCGCCCCAGAAGCCCGCCATCTCGCCCCTCAGCACGGGCAAGCGGGGACCGTATCGGCGCTCGGCGTATTCAAAAAATTCGGCAGGGGTGGCGACGATCATTCTGGGGCTTTGCCATTTCCTGTTCCACTGCCGCGCCATCACGCTGGGGGTATCGTTCTGGGGCTGATTATCCCCTCCCCTGGTAGGGTAAAACGGAAGAAGAAAGGCATCCAGGGAATAGTCCCAGCGGGCTCCGTAATAGGTGTAATATTTTAAAAGCTCTTCGGTCGGGTACCCCGTTTCCAGGCCCCCGAGGTGACGGCTCAGCAGTTCTTCCATCTCGGTGAAGGCGCTTTCGTCGAAGGGTTGGGGCAGCCGCATTTTAAGATCGAAATTCTCGCCGTAGCCGTTGAGGCCCGTTGTGTGCCACACCAGTATCTTTTCACTACCGGAGGGGCCCATGAGATAGAAGAGCGGGGGGACGATATACCGGGAATCGTTCGGCCCTACCATCAAGTAGCGCACCCCCGCCGCGTGCAGGGGCCTGACCACACCGGAGAAGTCCATGACGTCGTGGATACAGGCGGTCCTGAGCCGCACCCCGCACCGGTCGGTTATTCGCAGGGCCGGCTCCATGGAGGTGAGAATCGCCTCCGGCGTCATGAATTTGTTCTGATGGGATATATAAAAAGCCCCCGGCTCGATAAATCCTCTCCGTACGGCGTTTAACAGCCGCTTTTTATTCGCTTCGAGGATGGTCGGATCTCCGAGGTACTCGTCCAGTGCCCAGCTGACCTCGGTGAAAAGCTTAAACCGCGTCCCCGCAGGGAAAGCCCTCGTGTGCTCGATAAGGTCCAGTTCCAGCGTGATGTTTTTCACATTTTGCGCCAGCACCTTACGCTGGGACTGGGTGAACCCGATGTCGATGTGGGTAAAGGGGACCAGGTAGACTTTCCACGGCCGTACGGGCGCGGCGGTGACGCGCTCCCGGTGCAGCGTCCGGCCGTCCACGCCGATGAGAGCCACGTCAAGGACACTTCCAGCGGTACCGCAGGGAATGTCAAGGTAGACCATCGGCCTGTTTCTCGTGATGTGCAGGGTTTTAACGGTCCTGCCGCCATGGTGGGAAATGCGTATTTCAAAATTCTGCGGGAATCCCCCGGGCAGGTGTATAAATACCCGCCGCTTCGGCGGAGTGTCCCGGCTTATCAGCACACCCGGGGTTATCCAGGGCTTTGACGCATCCTGCTCCGCTCTCAATGTTCCGGTCCAAAGGACCGCCAGGATACCCGTGAGTGCAACCATCACGTTTTTCAATCTCATGTTCGATGCCTCCTCTCTCGACATGATATGAAAGTCCAATGTGCCATCAGCTCATTTCAGCATGGACCAGTCCGTTCCTGTTTAAATAACCGGGCAAATACTCTGGGAAGGGAATGAGAGCGATGGCGTTGAGCGCCCGAAAGGGCAACCCGGACGGCGGCACAGGAAGTCTGTACTATTCAGAATTTCAGTTTGCGGTGACGTTCGGTCACTTCTACTATATGCTTCTCCATGGCCCGGCCGGCAGCGTCGGCCTCCCGGGACTCGATGGCCCGCAAGACCCGGCGGTGGGAGGAGAGTTCCCACCGGAGAAAATCCTCCTGTTTCCGCATCTGCTCGGTACGCGCCACCAGCATGCCGATAATGGATTCTATGAATCGCACCAGAACCGCGTTCTGCGAACTGCGGGCGATCAGCAGATGAAAATTGCCGTTGAGACCGTTGACGGAGGTCCCGGCGGCGATGTATTCTTCGCAGGTATCGAGGAGGTCGTGCATTTCTTTGTATTCTTCGGCGGTATGACGCCGCGCGGCAAGGCGGGCGATGGACGGTTCCACGATGAGCCGTACCTCCAGGAACTCGGCCGCCGCTTCGGGGTCCACCAGCGGCGCCAGCACATGAGGGCTGATGATCACATCTTTCGAAACGTCCTTCACGAAGGTGCCCTGCCCCGACCGTATATCGAGGATGCCCATGATCGCCAGGGACTGAAACGCCTCCCGCAGGGTGGATCGGCCGACGCCGAGCATCGTCATGATCTCTCTTTCGGGAGGCATCTTTGTGCCGGGGGGATACACCCCCTTCTTTATCGAGTCCACCATCATACGGACGATCGACTCCGACAGCCGGTTGCGGTTGATCTGTTCCATTGTTTCAATCAGAATATCATATGGTCTGATGTTTACACAATAAAGCCCCCCTCGTTTTTTATCAAGCTTTTTTCGTGATCGGTTATCCAGGGTTCACTGAAAGCGGTCTTAAAATGGCTGGAAGAACATCAGGTGATGATCGATAAATCATTATACCGCGCTCCGGTTCCCGCATTATCGGTTAAAATAAATCTTCATGAACGCGGCGGGACGGGCCACGGAGGCATGTAGTTGTCCGGCGTTGCCCTGTATGCGCCTCAACCCGCCGTAACCGTGCCGTCCGGCTTTATCGTTACGAGCATGCCGTCCTCGACAAAGCGCAGAAACTCCTCGCCAAGGCCGTCCACGGTGACGACGTCCGCGTTGTTCCACACCTTCGCGAGGATCACCCCTCCCGCGGCGAGCGAATCGATGCGCTCGGAAAAGAGAAGCGCCGCGGGGCCCACGCCGCGCGCGGCCACGGTCTGCAGCACCATGCCGCCGGTCGTCGAGCCGATGGTTTTGGGGAGGCATACGGCCATGCCCGTCAGGACCTTGTCGTAGAGATCGGGGTTGTTCTGGTCCGAGCAGACGATAGACTTTTTGCCGGCCAGTGCCCCCTTCTGGAACGAGGCCAGCGTGTTCATTCCCTGGCGGCTGACGACGCACGGCCCGGTCCACTCGCCGGGGATTATCGGACGTCCCTTGAATATTTTGCTCATATCGTCCTCCCCTTCGCAATGATTTCGAGAATGTCATCGTCTTTAAAGTAGCGCGCCGTGGTGTAGGTGCGCAGCTTGTTGCTGTTGGTCGCGACCGGCTCCTTGGCGCAGAACGGATTGTTCATGTACATGAGCGGACAGATCGACGAAAGCGTCACGCCCGCGGAGGCGAGCCGCTGCGGCACTCCGCTCTCGCGCCTGAAGGCGTCGGCGACGTCCGGCGCGGTGGTGAGCACGGTGCGCACGGCCGCACTGCGCCGGCCGTGTTTCGCGAGCGTATCCTCGATCGCCGCGAGCCAGGCACGTACCTGTGCGAGCGAAAGGTGCGGGCAGCCGATAAAACAGAGTTTCGGCCGCGCGTCCGGTCTCTTCCACATCACCGGGTAGCTTCGGTAGACGCGCTCCATCTCGGCGTCGTCGACCACATAGGTCCGGAATTTTTTCTTTAACAGCGCTTTCTTCCGCTCGCGCGCCTCGGGGGTGAGGCGGTCCACGTGATACAGGCCGACGGCCCCGTTGGAGGCGAGCGCGGCGCCCATGTCTTTAAGGTAGTCCTTCGCGTCCTGGGTGAGGCGGGCGCCGAGATGCTTGTCGAGGCCGGTTATGTATGGAACGTCCTCTATCACCTTCATGCCGATCGCGCTTCCGAGCACCTGCGCTTCGGGCTTTTTGGTGGTTTTCACCTCGACGAGCCAGTCGGCCCCGCGGCCTGCGTCGGTCAGAAAGCCGAATTCGGGAACGCGGCCGACCACTCCGCAGAGAAGCTCGATGACGCCGGAATTGCGGTTGCTTCGCGCGCCGAGCACGGAGTTGGCGTAGACGACGGCCGAGGACTCGGACCAGGCCAGCGCGTCGCCTTTTTTCGGGATGTTTCCGACCTCGTCGAGGTAGCAGGCGCAGGTGAAGGCGTTTTTATCTTTAAGCCCGATTTTATCGAGCTGCTTTTCGTAGGCGGCCTGTCTGCCGTACATAATCCTGAACGCGATCTTCTTGAGCGGCCCCACATTGACGGTCGAGTAGTCGAAAGGACGCGGATCGACGGTGAAGGGGCGGGCAAGGCTGATCCCGCCGGCGATGAGCTCGTCCATGAGACCGAAGACCGTGCCGAGCAGCGGTATGCCCATCGAGGTCACCATGTGGAGATTGTGGTCGATCGGCACCAGACGCTTCGCGCCGAAGGTCTCACCGAAACGGACCACCGTTTCCATGGCCTTGCGCAGGGTGTCTCCCTTCGAGCCGTCAAGCATCTCTTTTTCTTCGGCCTTGAGTTTCATCATGTACTTCATCGCACATCCTCCTTCGATTATCGCCGCCGGATACCTGACGGCAGACGGCATGCCTTTTGCCGGCACTGGAGCCACCGCGTTTCCCCGCCCCCGGCGGGGAAACGTCCGCCCTGTCCCACGGACGGTCGGCAGATTTAATCATATAATTTGTATACTTTATTTTTTCTGTTGTCAAGCAGGTAAATCTGCCGATTTTGCTCACCCTGGGGATTAAGGCCGCCGCGCCGGAATTCCGACAGTATGGCTATGCCGTTATTCCGCAGCGGCGCGCTTCGTGTCGCCGGCGGTTCCTGGATGGGGGTGGTCGAAATGGACTGGTTGTTTCTCGTCATCGCGGGCTTCTGCGAGATAGGATGGCCGCTCGGACTTAAAATGTCGCAGTTCTCGGCGAACCGAATTCCGGGCATCGCGCTCGCCGTGCTGTCGATGGCCGCAAGCGGCGTGTTTCTCTGGCTCGCGCAGAAGACGATTCCGATCGGGACCGCCTACGCGGTCTGGACGGGTATCGGCGCGGCGGGGACGTTCATCATCGGCGTCATCATCTTCAGGGACTCCGCCGATCTTCTCCGGGTACTCTCGGTGCTCCTCATCATCGCCGGGGTGGTCGGGCTGAAGCTCGCGCACCGGTGAGGGGAGGCGCAATTCCCGCTCCGGCCTGCGTTTGCGGATAGCCGATCTGTGGATGGCACGAAGTATCCCCCCAGAGGTGAAAATGATTGACAATATGAATAAAAAAGAATATTTTTGAATAAAGATCGGGCTTGTTACGGATCCTCGAAAAACCGGCTTTAGTTCCAGATTATGCAACAACTCTAGCATAGGGTTTGCTCCAGGCATGGCCGCTTGACGGCCCTCCGGCGGCCCGGATCCGGACACGGTTGTTACCTTCGAACGGGGGTGGATTATGGCGAAAACGATCACCATCAGACTCGACGATGACACGTATGAAATACTCCGCAGGGCCGCCGACGGCGAACGCAGGAGTATTTCGAATTTTATCGAATACGCAAGCCTTTCCTATGTCACAAGGGAGGTTTATGCATCGAACGGGGAAATGCGCGAGATCCTCGAGAATGAATCCCTCGTGAAAAGTTTGAAGAAAGGACTTGATGACGTAAGGAAGGGCAGGTATACCGTTGTCGGCTGAATTCCGGGTAGCGGAGACCAACGGCTTCAGAAAGAAGATCGGAAAGCGCGATTATTCCGGAATTTATGAAAAGATCGTCGCCTATGTGTATCCCCGGCTTCGATCAAATCCTTTCTTCGGGCCGAACATAAAAAAGCTCAAGGGAGAGTTCGACGGCGTCTACCGGTATCGGATAGGCGCGTTTCGGTTGTTCTATACGATAGAATCCCGAACGGTGATGGTGTTCGTGCTCGATATCGAGAAAAGCAAGGATAGCTATTGACCGCGGGGCCCGTGGCCTACAGCGGCAGCGCATAGCCCTTGAGTCCGAGCTCGTCGATGAGCTGCTGCATCTCCTTCAGCAGGTCGCGTCCCACGGGGACTCCCTTCTCGCGGCGCTCGAGCCAGGTGATATGCTCCTTTTCTCCGGCGGTGTAGATTCGGTCATGGCCCGGCATTTTCTTCGACGCGCGCAGTTCGCGCAGAATGTCGCCGGCGGTCTTCTTGAAGTCGGCGGGCTCGATGAACGCGTCGACGTTGATCGCGATGAAATAATGCCCCAGGCTGTAGGGGACCTTCTTCCCGTCGCGCACGCCGGTGAGCATCTTCATGAAACCGCCGCCCTGAAGCGCCGAGCAGAGTATCTCCACCACCGTGGCGTAGCCGTAGCCCTTGTAGCCGCCCCCCTCCTCGCCGATGCCGCCCAGCGGCGAGAGCGCGGCGCTGCCCTTCGTGAGGTCCTCGAGTATCTTCAGCGTGTCGGTGCGCGTGTTGCCGTCGAGGTCGATCACCCAGCCGGCAGGCACGTCTTTGCCCTCGCGGGCGTAGACCTCGATCTTGCCGCGCTGGCTGATCGAGGTCGCGCAGTCGAGCAGGAAGGGGAAGTCCTCGTCGGTCGGGATGCCGAAGGTGATGGGGTTGGTGCCCAGCATGTTCTCCACGCCGAAGGTCGGGGCTATCGACGGCCGCGCGTTGGTGCCGGTGATGCCGATCATGTTCTCGCGCACCGCCATGAGCGCGTAGTACCCGGCGATGCCGTAGTGCGACGAGTTGCGCACGACCGTCATGCCGATGCCGTAGGTCTTCGCCTTGTCCATCGCCATCCGCATCGCCTTTTTCGCAATGACGTGGCCCATGCCGTCGTGCCCGTCGATCACCGCTATGGCCGGTGCCTCACGCACCACCTCTATCTGGGTTGTCGGGTTCAGGATGCCCGCCTTTATGCGGTCGTAATAGATCGGCTTGAGGCGGTTCATGCCGTGCGAATCGAAACCGAGTTTGTCGGCGGTGATGAGTACCTCCGCGACCACCCTGGCGTCCGCCACCGGCACGCCGACGCCCTCGAGCACGTCGATCATGAAGCGCTCGGCCGTTTCGAAATCGATCCACACGGTGTTGCCGTCCATCGCTGTCTCCTTTTACGGGCCCGCGTTCGCGGGAAGTATCGCGAAAATCAACTATATGCACATATCTTCGATTACAGTCAATAAGGTTTTTGCCGAATCCGGACCTCCCCGACGCGACGCAATGGCCTCCGGCATGGCACTCCGATTCCCTCCCTACAAATAATGCTGGATTTTGGCGGCCGAATATGATGAAGATGCGATAGCGTAATCCCGCGATCCGGAGGTATGTGATGGATGAGTTCCGCATTTGTCCGAACTGCGGTTACACCCGCGGGTTCCACGCGTCGTTCCGAAAGGAAAAGGAGGGCATGCGGGTGATTTTCATCTGCCCCGAGTGCGGCTCGTCGTACGACATCGGCCTGTTCGAAACCCGCGTCAGCGAGCTCGATCCCCGGCGCGGTGAAAGCTATTGACCATGGGGAGGCGCACTATGGCGCTTTTTTCAAATGAGGACTATTTCCGCTACCGCGAGGCGCTGAAAAAGGAGCGGCTTCCGGCCGCGTTTGTCGATCTCGACGCGTTCGACGCCAACGTCGACTACGTCGCCTCCACCCAGCGGGCCACCGGCAAGAGCATACGCGTGGGTACCAAGTCGATGCGCTGTGCGGAGCTCACGAAACGCGTCTTCCGGCGGGGCGGCCCGGCCTACCGGGGAATCCTCGGCTTCACCGTGGAGGAGGCGGCCTTCCTCGCGGATAAGGGCTTCGACGACATCATCGTGGCCTACCCGAGCGTTCAGCCGTCGGACGTCGAGGCGCTGGTCAAACTCACCAGGGCGAAGAAGCTCGTCGCGATCATGGTTGACGCCGAGGAGCATCTCGATATTCTGTCGGCCGCGGGGAAGAAGGCCCGCGTCCGGCTTCGCGCGTGCATGGAGGTGGACATGGCATACCGCCCGCTCGGTACGCCGGTACACCTTGGCCTGCGCCGCAGCCCCGTGCGCACGGTTGCGCAGGCGCTCCATCTCGCGCGGGCCGCGAAAAAGTACGAGTGGGTGAAGATTGATTCCGTGATGGGATACGAGGGGCATATCGCCGGGAGCAACGACGACATTCCGGATGCCGGGCTTAAAAATGCGCTCATGCGCGCGATAAAAAAGGCCTCCGTCCGCGAGCTTACCGCGCGGCGCGACGATATCGTCGATGCCCTGCGGGCCGAGGGGCTCGAACTGCGGCTCGTCAACGGCGGCGGGAGCGGGAGTCTAATGTCGTCGGGCAATGACCCGCGCCTCACCGAAGTTACCGCCGGTTCGGCATTCTACTGTTCGGGGCTCTTTCATCATTTCAAGGAGGTCCACTTCAGGCCTTCGGCCTTCTTCGCCGTGCAGGTGGTGCGCGTTCCGGCCCCCGGCATGGTGACCTGTATGGGCGGCGGCTATGTGGCCTCCGGGGCCATGGGGCCGGACAAACTGCCGTTGCCGGTCCTGCCGACCGGGCTTCGGCTTCTGCCCCTCGAGGCGGCGGGCGAGGTGCAGACCCCGCTCGCGCTTCCGGCGGACTGCCCGCCGCTCGCGCACGGGGCCCCGGTCGTGTTCCAGCATGCCAAGGCGGGCGAGCTCTGCGAGCGCTTCAACGAGCTTCTGCTGGTACAGGGCGGCCGCGTGGTCGGACGAGCGAAGACTTACCGGGGAGAGGGGAGGGCCTTTCTCTGAGACGGCCCGGAAGGCTGGTTGTGCGAAACTACTGCCGGGTGCGCGGCTGAATTCGCGGGATTCATAACAAACCGGATGACAAAAGGAGATCGATAATGCGCATACGTCTGCTCATAGCGGTTGTGGCAATGACCCTCGTGCTTCCCTGGTGCGGCGGACAGGGGGCGCCGAAGGTGGCCGTTCAATGGAAGAGTTACGAGGAGGGGATGAAAGCCGTGCGGAGCGAAAAAAAGCCCGCGGTCATCGATTTCTACGCCTCGTGGTGCCACTGGTGTGTCG
>JADFDB010000096.1 GCA_018263175.1 Spirochaetota bacterium | reverse complement strand
CGACATCACCCTCATGAGCCCCTTCTTCTTCGGTACGGGCCTCGGGCGCGACTCGTTCGTCGATACGGCCGAGTTCCGCAATTCGATCGAGTTCATCCGGCGCACGCTCTGGGACCCCGATCTCGGCATGCTGCAGCGCTATCTTCCATTCATTGAGGACCCGCATACGCACGTGCACGCGGGCAACGGCCCCTGGCTCCAGTACACGGCGATGCTCGCACAGTACTATTATTACACGGGAGATATCGACGAAGGCGACAAAATCCTCGGCGTCATCGATTCGTATAAATCGCGCGAGGGATACCTCTGCGAGCATCTCACGACGCCGGAGCGCTTTTTCGAGTTCAAGCGGCTGGAGTGGGTGAGCGGCAAGGACTTCGAGAAAGAATTCGCTCCGGATATTCTTGTTGACGGCATTTCCTACGACCTCATCGTCGAGGAACTGAACCACATGAAGAACTCCTACGACGCCATCGAGCGTCGGTGCCGGGAGGCCGGGAACGGCGGCAAAATATTCTTCGCCATCCCGCTCATGTGGTCGCACGCCGAATATGCCATGGCGCTGATGCTCAGGGCCGGCAAAGAGCTTGAAAAACTGAAGAGCGCCATTAATGAAACCACCGCGAATGAAGATACAGCTTCCAAAGGAAAAGCACAGGGAGATACGCCGCATCGCCGATAGCTTCTTCGAGGCAGGTTTCGAGTGTTACCTGGTCGGGGGGTCGGTGCGCGACATCATCCTGGGCTTCGACGTCGACGATTTCGACTTCGCCACCAACGCGCGCCCCGAAGAGGTCCACGAGCTCTTCCGCAGGGTGATTCCCACCGGCATCAAGCACGGCACCGTCTCGGTGCTTTCGGACGGGAAGGCCTACGAGGTCACCACCTACCGCTCCGACGGGAAGTACATAGACGGGCGCCGTCCGGAGGTGGTGCGTTTTTCGAAGACGCTCGAGGAGGACGTGCGGCGCCGGGACTTCACGATCAACGGGATCGCCTGCGATGTCCGGACCGAGGAGATCATCGATTACGTCGGAGGGCTCGCGGACATCGAGCGAAGGATCATCCGCACCATCGGCGACCCCCTCGAGCGTTTCGGCGAGGACGGACTGCGCACCTTCCGTGCCTGCCGCTTCGCCGCCAAGCTCAATTTCAATATCGAGGAGGAGACCTTCGCCGCCATATCGAAGACGCTCGAGATCGCTTCGATGGTGTCGATGGAGCGGGTGCGCGACGAGCTCATAAAGCTCCTCGAGGCGGACGTTCCCTCCATCGGCTTCGAGCGAATGCGCGAGTCGGGGCTCATGGGGCTCTTTCTGCCGGAGCTTGCCGCCGGGTACGGCCTCGTGCAGAACAAGTACCACCTCTACGATATCTATTATCACAGCATCTATTCCTGCGACGCCGCTCCGAAAAACGACCCGGTGCTCCGGCTGGCCTCACTGCTGCACGACCTCGGCAAGGTACCGACGCGGCGGCCGGCCGAAGGCGGCGAGTACACCTTTTACAACCACGAGGTGATCGGCGCACGCATCGCCCGGCGCGTCATGAAGCGGCTGAAATTCTCCAACGAGGAGATCGAGCGCGTGACGAACATGGTGGTGAACCATATGTTTCACTACACCGACGAATGGACCGACGGCGCGGTACGGCGCTTCATGCGCAAGGTGGGCGTCGAAAACCTCAAGGACATTTTAGAGATACGCATGGCCGACCGGCGCGGAAATGGAATGCGTGACGGCATACCGCAGCCCATACGCGAGCTCTTAAGGAGGATCGACCGCGTCATCGAGGCCGAGAACGCCATCACCGTGCGCGATCTCGACATAGACGGCCATGTGGTGATGGAGGAGTTCGACGTGAAGCCCGGTCCGATCATCGGCCACATTTTGAACGAGCTGTTGGAGCTCGTACTCGACGACCCCGAGATGAACACGCGCCCGGGGCTGCTTGAAAAGGCGCGCGCAATATACGTACAGGTGAAGGACGACGAGCGGTTCAGGCGGCGTGAATGAACCGCGCCGCATACGGCAATAACCAACGGAGGTGCGATGAGCATGATGGAATTCAGCCTTAAGGGAAAGACGGCGCTCGTGACCGGCGCGAGCCGCGGTATCGGAGAATCGATCGCGAAGACGCTTGCCGCGTATGGGGCCGAGGTCATTCTGGCCAGCCGCAAGATCGACGATTTAAGGAAGGTCGGCGATGAAATCAAGAAGGCCGGCGGCATGGCCGATGCCATAGCCTGTCACACGGGCGAGATGGCGCAGATAAACGCGCTCTTCGACGAGATAAAAAAGCGCGGCAGGAAGCTCGATATCCTGATAAACAACGCGGCGACCAATCCCTACTTCGGGGACGTGCTGGGCGCCGACGAGAACGTATGGGACAAGACCTTCGCGGTGAACCTCAAGGGGATGTTCTTCATGAGCCAGCACGCGGCGAGGATGATGAAGGAATCCGGCGGCGGCGCGATCGTCAACGTGGCCTCGGTAAACGGCATAAAGCCTGCGCCGTTTCAGGCCATCTATTCGATAACGAAGGCCGGGGTGATCGCGCTCACCAAATCGTTCGCCAAGGAGCTCGCGCCCTTCAATATCCGCGTGAACGCGCTCCTGCCGGGGCTCACCGACACCAAATTCGCCGCCGCGCTGACCTCGAACGAGGACATCCTGAAGCTCGTTCTGCCTTCCATTCCGATGGGCCGGATCGCGAAACCGGAGGAGATGGCGGGAGCGGTGCTCTATCTCGTCTCGGACCTCGCAAGCTACACCACCGGCGCGACCATCGTCGTTGACGGCGGAATGCTCGCGTGATGGAAACCCTGAAGCTCTCACCGGAAAAGCTCCTCGATATCGCGCAGTACGCCTTCGTGCGCATGGACGGCGCGTGGTTCCTCGCGCTCGCGAAGAAACACGGCGTCCAGGCGGCGTGGGAGATGGACGTCGAGGCGTGGTCGCAGTTCTCCTATGTGTTCGGAAAATACCTGCGAAAGAACGTCATTCCCGAGCCCGTGTGGCCCGGGGGTTTTCTCGGTGCGCTCGAGATTCTGAGCGAAGTTCTCGGGATCGCGGGGCGGAGCGTGGAGGTGAACGACGGCGTGATCGTCGTTCGCGTCACCGACTGCCAGACGCAGAAGGCCATCGCGAAGGCGGGCGTTGCCGACTGTGGAATCGTCACGGTGCAGACCTACGAGGGGCTCGCGCGGGGCCTGTTCGGCGAAGACGCGGTCGTCGAGGTGCGCCACACGAAAAACCTCAACCGCGGGGATGGCGTCTGCGAGGTGGTGGTGCGGAGCACTCAGTCGTCGTAAACCGCGGCCGACACGCGGTCGAGTTCGCCCACCTCCTCCGGCGAGAGGCTGATGTCGAGTCCACCCATATTGTCCCGCACCTGGTCGGCGCTGCGCGCACCGACGATGGTTCCCGCCACGCCCTCGCGCGAGAGCAGCCAGGCTATGGCCGCGTGGCCGGGCTTCGCCCCGTGCGATTCGGCCGTCTTCCTCAAGAGGTCGAGAAGCGCCGAAACGCCCTTCCAGTAGCGATTGTCGAAAAAGCGGTAAAAGAACGAGCGCGCGTCGTCCTTTTTAAACTTCGGCGGCTCGGTGTATTTTCCGGTGAGCATCCCGGCGCCAAGGGAGCCGTAGGGGATCATGGCAATGCCGTGACGGAGGCAGAGCGGCTGAATTTCCTTCTCAATACCGCGATCGAGGAGTGAATACGGGGGCTGGAGGCTCGCAATCCTCCCGAAGGCCAGCGCCTCCGCAATTCCGGCCGCGCTGAAGTTGGATACGCCGACGCCGCGTATCTTACCCTGCGCCTGAAAGCGCTCGAGCGCCTCCATCGTATATTCGATCGGCGTGTCCGGGTCAGGCCAGTGCGGCTGGTACAGGTCGATGTAGTCGGTGCCGAGGCGCCGAAGCGAGTCCTCGATCTCCTTTTCCAGAAAGGCGGGCGTGAGATCGTAGCGGAATCCGTTCTCCATGTCGATTCCGCACTTGGTGGCGATGACGACTTTGTCGCGCTTCCCTTTGACGACACGGCCGATGAGCTCCTCCGCGTGGCCGCCGCCGTAGGCGGGCGCCGTGTCGATCGTGGTGATGCCGAGGTCGATGGCGGTCTGAATGGCCTCGATGGCCTGTTCTTCATCGTACGGGCCCCAGTTCGTGCCGCCGATCGCCCAGGTACCGAGAATCAACTTTGAAATGCTGATGTCCTCGTGCTGCAGTTTAGTGTAGAGCATTATTTTCTTCCTTTCGGGTCGTTGTGCGCGACTGTGATCTGGTCCAATCCGCCTTTTCGACTCGTGCTCGAAGGGGAAATGGTGCAAACAATACGCGGATACGCTATCCGGAGACGGGGCATTTGTCAAGGGAATGTACCCGGGGCCGCGCCGGACATTTCCCTGAATCTCCGGCGAATAGGACTTGAAATCCCGGCCCGGACGTGTCATCCTAACGGCGATGTTCCGGCATGTTCGCCGGTCAATCGTGCATGACACGGAGGAATCGAGACATGGGGAAATCGTTTCCGATCATCGCCCCCGGAAGGGCGCTGTACGTTTTAATCTATATTATCATGGCGTCGCTGTGCGCCCTGATGATGCCGGAGTCCGTATGGGCGCGCGACAGGGATGCTCTCCGCCCGAACATCATCTATATCCTCGCCGACGACCTCGGCTACGGCGATGTGGGCTGCTACGGGCAGAAGGAAATCCACACGCCGAACATCGATCGCATGGCCGCCGAGGGCATCCGGTTCACGCGGCATTACGCCGGGGCCCCGGTGTGCGCCCCGTCGCGATGCAGTCTTCTTACGGGGAAAAATATGGGCCATGCCTCGATCCGCGGCAATAAGGAAATCCTGCCGGAGGGACAGATGGCGCTTCCGCCCTCCGAGCATACCGTGGCCGCCGTTCTGAAAGATGCCGGATACACGACCGGGCTTATCGGCAAATGGGGGCTCGGGGGGCCGGGTTCCGCGGGCGAGCCGGAGAGGCACGGCTTCGACCACTCGTTCGGCTATCTCTGCCAGCGACAGGCTCACGACTACTACCCCACACATCTATGGAAAAACGGCCGAAGGGTGGAGCTTGACGGTAAAAGCTATTCGCACGACCTGTTCACGGAGGAGGCGCTCCGCTTCATCCGCGCCGGAACATCACGCCCGTTCTTCCTCTACCTGGCCTACACCATTCCCCACGCGGCGCTCCAGGTGCCCGACCTGGCGCCCTATGCGGACAAAAACTGGAGCGGCGAGAAGAAGCGGTATGCGGCGATGGTAACGCGGATGGACCGCGACGTCGGGAGGATCCTGGCCCTGCTCAAAGAGCTCGGGCTGGACCGCAAGACGCTCGTCATCTTCACGAGCGATAATGGCCCGCATGCGGAGGGCGGGGCGCATCCCTCGCTTTTCGACAGCGCCGGCGGTCTCAGGGGGATGAAGCGCGACCTGTACGAGGGCGGCATCCGCGTACCGATGATCGCCCGGTGGACTGGAACGGTGAAGGCCGGCGCGGTGAGCGATCATGTAAGTGCGTTCTGGGACGTGCTGCCAACGCTCGCCGGGCTCGCGGGCGTCGACGCGCCGGCGGGTATCGATGGTATCTCGATGGAGCCGCTCCTGCGGGGAAGGGAGGGCGGACAGCGGCGGCACGAATCGCTCTACTGGGAGTCCCACGAGCAGGGCGGCGGGCAGGCGCTTCTTCGCGGCAGATGGAAGGCGGTCCGCCTCGACGTGCGCCTAAATCCCGACGCGCCGCTCGAACTCTATGACCTTGAAAGCGATCCCTCGGAGACCACCGACGTGGCCGGCCGGCACCCGGAGGTGGCGGCGGAGATGATGCGGCTGATGAGTGACGCGCGGACCGATACTGCCGATTTTCCGCTGATCGGAAAGATGAGCTACGGATTCGGCCCCTACAACGGATGGATCTACGCGCTGACGCTCCCGGTACTGGCGCTGGCGCTCTTCGCCTTTGCGCGAAGACCGAACAGGCGCGTGCTCGCCGGTGTCTGGAAAAAGAGAGCCGCCGCGACAAACGTGAGTGCGGCGCTTTCCGTGTCCGCGCAGGCGGCTCTCTTCGCGGTTGCAGCGCTGCTTCCCCTGTGGTTCGGCACCTGGCGCGAGACGTGGGGAATGATCGCCGCCATCGCGGGCCTCGCGCTCTATGGTGCCTCACGGGGCTTCCTCGTGTTCCGAAGTGCCGCCGCCGCGGATGGCGCATATAGCAGGGCGAAGGCGGTTTCCGCGGTGTCCATCCTCATATTCTGGACGGGCGTCGCCGTCTCCGTCGGCTCGAGGCTCATGCTCTGCCTCGCGGGCGTTTATATGGTCCTGGAGCTCGTGTCGATTCTGAAGACCCGGTCGGTGATTGGGACAGGCTCCTGAGCGACACAATGTCTCCGAAAGCATGTGGGGCCGGGCGCTTTATGCCGGGTTGGACGTTTGGCCCGCGTGTGCGGAATTCGGCCTGAGGCCGCCTCTCAGCAGCGCATGAGTTCCGATGGCAAGCCCGCAGTGGCGCGCGACTGTGAGACATTTCACCCTGAAGAGAAAAAAGAGCGGCCCCTCTTCGTCGCAGAGGGTCTCGTAATTTCCCTGCCCCTTGGCTATGACGAGGTCGGCGTTTCTGAATGCCTTTTTAAACGCGTTCCCGCAATCGCTCAGAATCGTGCCCGGCGCGTCCGAGCCGTTGTCGATCAGCCGGGCGATCTCCGGTATTCCGGCGGCGAGCGCATCGGCCGCGACCGCGTCGTTGATGACGGGCGCTCCTCTCACGGCGACGGTCACCCGGCCGGCGGGGAGGGCCCGTATGAGTGGGCGGTCGAAGACGAGCTCTCCGGCGTTGTCGGCCAGATAGAGGATGTTCCGGGCGGAGCGGGCGCATTCCTCGAATTCGCTGGTGTCTCCCTCCACCAGCTCGTCGAGCGCCGTGCGTATCGCGGCAAGCGCGTCCTCCTCGGTAAGATCGCCGTTCACCCCGAGGTCGATCACGTTTCCGGCGATTGCAAGTCGTACGGCCGCGCCGAAGGGGTCGGCCTCCGCGGCTATCCGCTCCTCGATGGACGGCAGTATATCGAGCGCCATTGCGGTGAAGCGGTCCTTGGCCTCGCGGTACGGATCGTCGATGCCGCTCGCCCGCCGAAGCGCACGGTGGACCTTCTGTGCAGCCACCGGTGGCGGCTGGTTGAAATCCATCTTCGAAAGCTTTCTCAGAAAGCGGCGCAACAGCTTTTGTTTTTTATTCTCATCCCCGATGGTGTGGCGTACCGACTCCATCGTCTGCCTGACCAGGCAGGGAACGCATTCAAGGCTCGATCTCATGGTTCTTTCCGTGTTTTTGGTTTGGCCTGTGTGTCCGCATCAGCCCTGCTCGAACCTGAGCAGGTAGTCGGCGAGGGACTTGTGGAGCGTCATGATCGCGAGTATGGCGCAATGGGCGCTCGCGATCGGGAGGTCGCCCACTACATCGATCACGTCGGCGGGTGACAGCCGAAGCGCCTCCTCGAGCGTACGGCCTCCGGCAAGCCTTGCGGCCGCCGAGCCGCAGGCGATCGACGAGGCACAGCCGTCCGTGTGGAAGCTCGCCCGCTCCACGCGGCCGTTATCGATGACCAGATACATCTCCATCGTGTCACCGCAGAGCCCCCTGACGAGGGCGGATCCGTCGGGATCGTTCATGCGGTTCATGTTGTCGGGCGCAGTCAGCTTGTCCATGGTCCTCGAATAAAAGCCATAGTATCCGGGGCGCAGTCGTGATCAAACAATTTTTATCCGATACCGGGAGTGATTACTTTCTAACCATCATGCTTCCGCAGCGCGGACACGCGTTTTGTGTGCAGGGAATACCGCGCTGGTGCGGTGCCGTGGCCCCGCAGGCCGTACACACGCATTCACCGCCGGCACCGGGCGCGTTGCCGCCCTGACCACGGCCGCCGCCCTGTCCCTGTCCTTTCCCCGTTCCTCCACCCCGGCCGCTGCCGGTTCCGCCGCCCTGTCCCTGTCCGCCTCTCATATTCGTTACCTCCATTGTCAGAATTCATCGCAGCGACAGCGCGCCGAGCGGGCACGCATCGACGCATTTGCCGCATCCGGTGCAGATGTCCCTGTCGATGACCGCGATTCCGTCGAGGGTGATGGCCCCCTGGAAGCACCGGTCGGCGCAAAGGCCGCACCCGGCGCATTGTGCGCCGTCCACATACGCCCTTAGCGTCCGCGGTTTTTTCACCTTGATCTCTCCGCCGTGGTCCCTGTCCGCGCCTGGCGGTTCGCCGGGATTCCGGGTGTTCATTACCGATGAGTCATTGGTATCGGTGAAAGGGATCCGCTGAATAGAAGGGATTCCGCCCGCCCGGGCGGAATCCGTAGACTGTGAAAGCCGCTTCCATACGCTTCCCCATACATCGTACAGAGAAAAGGGCCCGGGCCGGTGGAAGCCTCCCGTGGCGGCATTCAATCGATTTCGTCCCCGGCCCTGCCTCCGGCGCTTCATGCTTTTACCCCGGTTCATTTTGAAGAGCCTCTCATTCCCGAATGCTCTTTTGCGGTCGGTCCATTGACGGGCCGGTAGTTTCCCGAAAGGTAGTCTTCCACGGCTTTCTTGACGGTGATTTCCTTCACCCCCGTGATGATCTCAATCCCCGCCGACGAAAGGGTGCTGAAGGCCTTCGGGCCCACGTTGCCGGTCAGCACGATTTTTGCGCCCCTGTCCGCGACAAACTTTCCCGACTGGACGCCGGCGCCGCCGGAGGCGCCGGAAGAACCGTTCTCGAAGGATTCGAATTCCATGGTATCCGAATCGATGACGATAAAATAAGCGCATCGGCCGAACCTTTGATCAACCTTACTGTCGAGCGACGGTCCTGTTGCGGTTATGCACAGTTTCATGCTGCCCTCCTTCTCAGGCATGGTAACGTCACGCAAAGCGCAACCGCCGGTGCCGGCTCTATGCCGGCCCCCGGCGGTCTTCACCCGGTGATGTGGTCTATTCCTGCTTC
>JADFDB010000095.1 GCA_018263175.1 Spirochaetota bacterium | reverse complement strand
GAGCTGGTGATGTTGATCTTATATTCAAGGTCTCCGGTCGAGACGACGGCGGCCCCCTCGGAGAGTTTTCGGATCGGTTTGATGGTCACGCTGGCGAGTACGAACGAGCCGATGATCGCCGCGACGAGGAAAAAGACGGCGATTATCATGATGTTCCTCGTGACCTCGGCGATCTGGTCGCGAATGATGCGGTCCGAGAAGCCCATACGAACGGTGGCAATCCTGTTTTTAAACAGGGTGTGGAGCACGGGCCGGGAAAAGTCGTAGATGATACCGCCCTTCTCGACCGGATCCGGAACATCGATCATGAGCGCCCTCTCCGTTTCCGCGTACTCCTTCGCCCTGCGGGTCACCGCGTCGTCTTCCATCTCCGTACCGTTTTTTTCCGGATCGAAGTTCTGTATGATCCTGCCGTTCGGATCGAAGATGTACACATAGCGGATCGACGTGATCTTCTGCACATTACGGACGGCCGCAATCAGCGCGAGCTCGTCCTTCGCGCTGATGGATTCCTGTGCCGTATTGGTGAGGTGCTCGATCTCACGCTCGGCGAACTTGATGATCTCGGCCTTCAGGAGCGTGCTCTCCGTGCGGATGAAATAGAGCGTCATGATGACGATCACTATCGATACGAGCGTGATGATCGCCAGGGAAAACTTCATCCTGAGGCCGAACCTCACTTTCGGTCCCTCCCGACGCGCCGGAGCGCCCTTGCCGTCCTTCGCTTTTCGTTCACGTTTTTTCGTGACTGCCCCGCCCTTTCCCGTCCCGGGGCGTCCTTCTGCGGATAGTTGCTTATTGTCATCTGCGCCCATCATCACCTTCCTAACAGTACCAGGCTTTTACGTATGTTGTTCCTCGCCTTTTCATGGGTCGGATCGATCATCAGCACCTTGCGCCATTCCTCTATGGCCTTGTCGAAATTGTTGTTCGTGTAATAATTGATTCCATTATAGTAATACGTGCGCACGAGCGCTTTCTGCTTATCGCTGAGTCCGGCCCTTTCCCGCGCGACCTCCCCTGTGCCGAAGCGAAGCTGTGACTCGATCCTGTTCATCGCGATGAGCGACCTGGTGTGGTTAGGGTCGCGCGCGGCGATCCAGCGGAAGTGTCCGAGTGCCGCCTCGATATTCGCCCTGCCTCCGCGCTGATAGAGCTCCATGCCCTGGGCGTAGTGCGCCTCGATCTCCTGAGGATTGACGCCCGCCGGTGCGGTCCGCTCCGTCCCCCGCTTCGCCGCGGCGACAAGCCCGTCAATCTCCGGATAATCGGCGGAAATCGATTGTACCAGCTCGAATTTCGTAAGCGCCTGTCTGAATTTCCTTGCGGCGAGGAGTTCCCTGCCCTCGCCGACGATCTTCTGCGCGAAATCCTGGAATGCCGCGGGGTTCAGCGCAAGCTCGCATTTCAAGAGATATTCGAGCGCAATCCGGTTTTTCGGGAACAGGCTCAGTATCTCCCCCCATCGTTTGCGCGACCCGATGTAATCCCCCCTGTCATAAAGCTGTTTGCCGGATATAATAAGGGGATTGACGATGTTGTAATAGGGGGAATCGGCGTCGACCACCTCCTCCTCTATATCGCGGATCGCGTCCTTCACCATCGCGATGTATTTTTTAGCAAGTTCGTTGCCGGCGTCGAGGCTCAGCGTCTTTTCCAGATAGGAAAGCGCTTCCTTGTACCGGCCTTCGGAATAGGCCAGAAGCCCGTTCTGGAACTCGCGGTCGATGTTCCGCAGGCGCAGCAGGCGCTGCTCCTCGGCGTACTCCTTCCGGAGCCGGTCGAGACCCTCAAGCCGTGCCCGTGCGTCCTTGTAATTTTTAATCAGCGAGAGGGCGTTCTCGAAATCGTCAGCAGCCTCGTCGAAGTTCTTTTTGCGTATGTTTTCGATGCCCGAGAGATAGAACTGCTCCGCCTGGATGCGCTTGAGCTCCATGTTCCGGTTGGATTCGAGCAGTTCATCGATCTGGTCAACGTACTTCTTCGCCTCCCGGTTCTTGATGTCGAGCGTAAGGACCTCTTCAAAATCGTTCCTTGCGTCTCTGTACTTCTTTTCCCCGAAAAGCGCGATCCCGGCGGCAAGGAGGAGCTGTATCTTCTCGTATTTAAGCCGGTTCGAGATCGCCATTTCGGCGCTGCGCAGGCCCTCGAGCGCCGCGGTGTCGTTGGGAACGAAATCCAGCACCTCCTTGTAGTTCGAAAGCGCCTGTTCAAATTCCATTGACTTCATCTTCGCCCCGGCATTCTCCATGAGGGCGATATAGCGCCGCTTGAGCTCTTCCGAAAGGCGCTTCTTCGCCAGCTCGATGCGGACCTCTTCCTGCAGCTTCTGCATGTCCTCACGCATCAACTGCAGGTCCGGGTCCGCCGGATCGATCCTGTAAGCGGTGACGAAATTGGTGATCGCCACATCCGAGTCATCCTTGGCCTGCTGGACGTCGATCGGGAGCTTCTGCACCGCGAGCCGGTAATGAAAACGCGCCTTCTGGTAGGCAAGGTCCTTGCGGTGCTTCTCCTCGTAGAGCATCTCGATCTTTTTCTGGATCTCCTCGTTGTCGGGTTCGAGTTCGAGGATGCGCAGCCATTCTCCGAGCGCCCTGGTGAATTCCTTGTTCCTGTAAAATTCGCCCGCGCTGCGGTCGAGTTCTTCCACGCTCTGGGGACGCGCCGCTGACGACATCATCATAATGGCGATGAGTATAAAAGCCGGGGTTTTTTTACCGATCCTGTATTTCATTGTATCCTGCGGTTGAAACGACCGCGCTCTTCATGGAGACCCATCGGTCCCCGGCGCGTGAAGGATTCTCCCGCCACCGCGCCCATGTGGTTAAATATACGGGTTTCCCCCGGAGCGGGCAACAGGGATTGCACACCGCGCACGGAACCTTGCATCCGGTTCCCGCGGCACTCCGTTTTATCCCGCGTCCGCTCAGCGGTTGATCGTGACAAAGGTCCTGTTGGACATCAGCCAGCCCTGTGCGGCCAATGTACCCTCGGTAAACTTAATGAAAACCGCGTCCCCGCGCACAACCTGGTACGGTTTCCCGGTGGCCCTCTTTACCGAGCTCGCCTCGAACGAAAGCGACCGGTGAATGAAGGGATTGCCGTCCTGGTCCTTACGGATGTCCTTCTCGTCCGCGTCCTCCACTGAGGTAACCATAAGGTCGGAGAGATAATAGTCGCGGTACATGTCGCGGAAAACCGCCTCGCTCTTCGGATACGCCTCGCACCGGGCATAGTTTTTGTAATTGAGGTCCTGGATGGCCCGCGCCCATTTCATGATTACATAGGCGGGTTCGGGCGTTTTCTCCACTTTTTTGCATCCCGTCGCCACAAGGGCAACAGCAATGAAGGCAATAAGGATCCTCTTCATATAAGCCTCCTCAACCGGTGCGGTACACCGGCGTCATTGCATAACCTGGAACTGAGGTCGGCTCCCCACTGTGGGCGGAGGGAAACCCGATATTCCCATGATTCGCAACAAGTCTACTTAATTATCGTGCGCCGGGAAGCCGCGCTTTACGGAAAGTTATTTAATGGCCCGTTTCTTTTTCGCCGAAAACCTGGGCGGAGAATTTTTCAATTTTCGTTCCCTTCGCCCGCCAGGCATCGCCCGGCAGGCCCGCCTTGTAACAGGTATGCTCGAGGAAGGTCTTCCTGTCCCAGCCGTATTCGGTGGCCACCTGGGGAAGCAAGAGCCCCGTGCGGTAACCGGCGCTGATGATGAGCCCGTCGCGACCGACCTCGATCTCGGAGACGTCCCGCACCTCTTCGATCGGGGACATGATGGATATCTCTATATCGATGACGCCGTATTCCTGTTTCCTGAGCGGAGGAAAGCGGGGGTCCTTGAACGCCGAGGCGTTCGCCATGTCGATGATCGTCTCGGGGATGGTCTTGATTCCCTTGATATAGCCGATACAGCCCCGCAGTGCGCCGTCTGCATGCAGGGTAACGAAGGCCCCGCATCTTTCGGCGAAAATTGAGTCGCCGAACTCATCAACCATATCGGCTTCGGGGAGGCCTTTCCCGTCGAGCACGTTCTCGATGGTCCGCCTCGCGAGCCCGAGCAGCCTGAGCTGCTGTTCCCTGTTCAGTTCGATCATTTCCGATTCCCTTTCGTTTCGTCCATGTCCGCGGCTACTATCATCCGCCTGCGGACAACCGGCCGTTTATTTGACTATCGCGGCCGCGAGATAGCCTACGACCTGGTCCCTGCCGCCGGCCGTATCGCCGGAATTGGCGTACCTGAGCACCTCCACGCGCGACGCGCCCATCCTGCTCCCGAGCTCCAGGCCCGTCAGTACCGGGCCCTCCCCGCATGCCTGGGCCCTGTCGGTGCTGATGGAGTTGTGCAGTTCTCCCGTGTTATAGCGCTTGAGTGCTTCGATAAAGATCCCGTCGATCTTTTTGGCCTCCTCGTACGGGTGATAATGCGAGAGGTCCGTGGAGATGACGACCACAAAACGCCGTTTTTCCTCCGCCAGTACCTCGGCCATCCCGGCGGCGAGCGAGCGGCACACCGCGAGGTCGGTCGTCCCGACGACTATCGGAACGAGGGTGAAATCGCCGAGCACGCGCTGAAGAAAGGGCACCTGCACCTCGAGCGAATGTTCGCTTTCATGCGCCTCGCGAATGAATTTCATACCGGCCCTCTTTACGAGCTCGCTTCCTATCGCCTCGTCGATTGGAACATCACCGAGGGGGGTGGCGTACAGGCCGGAGGGGATAACCGACGCGCCGTCGAAGCGGGCGCGATGACACGGCGCGAGCACCACCGCCACCTGCACGTCCAGGCCCTGTAAAAGCCTGTAGGAATAGGCCGCGACCGGACCCGAATAGACGTAGCCCGCGTGCGGAACGATGAGTCCGAAAAGCTCGCCCTCGATCCCGCTTCCAGCGGCGTTTTTAAGATAGCTGTCTATATCGGACGTGAGCTTTCCGGGGTTGGACGGGTAGAACGAACCGGCCACCGCCGGCTTCCTGTGCCACATATCAACCTCCCTGGTCGCGGGGAGCGCTTCCCCTGCGCCGGAACCCGGCGGGAAGCGGCTCCTCTATTGATTGCGCGTGCCGAGCTCGTCCTCAATTTTGTCGAGAATCCCCGCGGCGAGCTCCTTCTTCGTCATGAGCGGAAAATCGAGCCGTCCTCCGCCGCGCGTAAAGACGACCACAATATTGGTGTCCGTCGAAAAGCCCGCCCCTTCCTTCGCGACGTCGTTCAGGCAGATCATGTCGAGGTCCTTTTCCTTCAGCTTGGTGAGGGCGTAGGCCTCGACGTCGTGCGTTTCGGCCGCGAAGCCGACGACAAAAATCCCTTCGAGCGACGGGTCCGCGGCCTTCCTCGACGCGACGGTCTTCAGTATGTCGGGATTTTTTACAAGGTCGATCCTGAGCTCGTCGGATTTCTTCTTGATCTTGAGGCCTGAGCGCTCGGCGGGACGATAGTCCGCGGGCGCGGCCGCCATGATGAGCACGGCGCCGCCCCTGAGCTCGCCCATCACCGCGTCGAGGAGGTCTTCCGTGGACTCCACCGCCACGGTGCGGTACGGCCTGCCCGCAATGATCGACCCATCGACAGGCCCGTGGATGAACACCGTTTCGGCCGAGCGCTCGTGTGCCGCGTCCGCGAGGGCCGCTCCCATCTTGCCCGACGAGGCGTTCGAGATGTAGCGTACCGGGTCGATCCACTCACGCGTGGGGCCGCCGGTGACGATGACCTTTCTATCCCTCAAGGACATCCATGGCAGCCCTGTAAATGGTCTCGATCTCCGCCAGCTTTCCGTAGCCATAGTCGCCGCAGGCCACCGGTCCCTCGGCGGGCTCGACGAAGCGCACGCCCCACGATTTGAGCTTCGCGATGTTTTCCTGCACGGCACGGTGCTGCCACATGTTGGGATTCATGGCCGGCGCAATGACGACCGGGCAGAGCACCGAAAGAAAGGTGGTGCTGAGAAGATCGTCGGCGATGCCGTTTGCGAACTTGCCCAGAATGTTGGCCGTTGCCGGCGCCACCACCATGAGCGCGGCGTCGTCCTTCAGCTCGATGTGCCCCATGGCGCGGCGCTCGCGGGCGAAGGTCTCGGTATAGACCGGGTTTCCGGAGAGCGTCTCGAGCGTGAGCGGGGTCACCAGGTGAACGGCGTTTTCAGTCAGAACGCAGTGCACCGAATATCCCGCTTTGACGAAAAGTCGCGTGAGATCGCATGCCTTGTACGCGGCTATGGACGATGAGATTCCAAGCAGTATCTTCTTCATGATCGTTTGAACATTTTCTCCATATCGGATCTGCCGAGCCTGTAGACGAACGGCCGTCCATGCGGACAGCGCAGCTCGTGCGCGCCCGAGAAGGTCCTCTGAATGATGAGGTCGATCTCCTGCGCCGAGAGGCCGTCACCGGCCCGGCGTGCCGAATGACAGGCGATACGCCGTGCCGTGAGCTCCCGCAAACCGGTGGTTTTCCCTTTGTCGCTTTTAAACGACTCGATCAGATCCGCGAAAAAACCATCGATATCGATGCCCGCGGCCAGCACCGGCACAGAGCGTATGATGACAGCATTTTCGGAAAATTCGTCCATGTCAAACCCTATTTCGGCAAGGAATGCGGCGTGATCGTTGATGAGGCCGAACTCCTCAAGCGAAAGCTCCACCACCTTGGGAAAGACCAGCGCCTGCGATTCGAACGATGACTCCTTTTTCATGAGCTCATCATAGACGAAACGCTCGTGCGCGGCGTGAAAATCGATGATGCAGAGCGATTCGGCGTCCTCGCAGAGAATGTAGGTGTCGAAGACCACGCCGAGCGCGCGGGCTCCCGCACGGGGACGAAGCTCCCGATAGAGCACCGACCCCTCGTTTACGATGCTCCCGGTGGTCACGGCGTCCTCACCGTCCGCCGGCCGATCGGCCGCGACGCGGTGCGCATCGGGCGTGCCGCCCTTCGCCCCCGCCTCATGGAGCGCGCCGCCTCCGAACGGAAGGACCTCATCATGTCCAAAATCCGTTTCGTCTCTCGCGGAGACCTCGTGCCTGAAGGCCCCGTCGGCGACGGCCTGCGGCAGTTCGCCGAGCGTTTTGCGGCAGAGGGCCGTAATGAGGCTGTCGAAGTACTTCTGGTCGAAGAACTTGATCTCGCGCTTCGCCGGGTGGATGTTGACGTCGATGAGGCCGGGGTCCACGTCGATGAACAGAATCGCCGCGGGATGGCGCCCCTGCGTGGCGACGCCCTCATAGGCGCGCGACAGCAGAAAGCCAAGGTAGCGATACTCCACGGGCCGTTTGTTCACATAGAGCATCTGCATGGAGCGCGTGGATTTCAGATAACCCGGCGTCGAAAGGAATCCCTCTATCGATACGCTGATATCGGACAGGCGGGCCGATCGCAGCCGTTTCATCGTTTCGCTTCCGTAGATCTGCTCCGCGCGCCCGGCGATGGAGGAGGCCTTCTCGAGCCGTATGCCCGGCTTCCCCTCCGAAAGCAGGGCGAAGCGTATTTCGGGATGGGCGAGCGCCATGCGTAAAAAAACGGCACGGATGTTCCTCATCTCGACGGTTTTCGATTTAAGGAACTTTTTACGGGCCGGGGTATTATAGAAAAGATTTTCGACGATGATGGTGGTCCCCGGCGGTCCTGCGTAATCGCGCATCTCGAGCGATCCCTCGCGATACGCCAGGCGCGCCCCCTCGTCGTCCCCGGGCGTCCTGGTATACATGGTTGTGCGCGATATCTCCGCTATGCTCGAAAGGGCCTCGCCGCGAAAGCCGAGGGTCGCGATCCGTTCGATATCGCCGATCTCCCGGATTTTGCTCGTGGCGTGCTCCATGAGCGCGAGCGCCACGTCGTCGCGGTGGATTCCCGAGCCGTTGTCGCGCACCACTATCTTTTTGAGACCGCTGTCGTAAACCTCCACCTCGATCTCCGTGGAGGCGGCGTCGATGGAGTTCTCAACGAGCTCCTTGACGACCGAGAAGGGCCCCTCCACCACCTCGCCGGCGGCGATCTTCTTTTTTACCGATTCTGGAAGTATCTGTATGCGGTTCATGGACTGATTGCCCGGAAACGAATATTCGCGCCGCCGGGCCGGCGTTCACGGCCACCGCGGCACGACATGCCCTACAAACGCGCGATGAGCTCGGGGAGCGTGCTGCCGACCGGCCCCTGAATGAAGACGTCGGTGATGGAATGCGTGAGACCGGTCGACTCGAGGTTCATCTCGATGACGCGGCCGCCGCTGGACTTGACGATAAACGGTATGCTGCTGGCGGGATAGACGACCGCCGAGGTACCGATGACCAGAATGGCGTCGGCCAGGTTCGAAAGCCGCTCGGACTCCGCGAGGGCCTGCATCGGGATCGCTTCACCGAAGAATATGACACTCGGTTTGAGTATGGCCGAACAGTCACGGCAGCGCGGCGGCGTGCTTTTCAACTCGAACTCGCCCGTGCCGTAACTCCGGCCGCAGTTAAGGCAGTCGAGCCTGCCGGCGTTGCCATGAAATTCGATAACGTTGCGGCTTCCCGCCGACTGGTGCAGGTTGTCGATGTTCTGGGTGATGATCGACCGGAGGATGCTCTTTTTTTCGAGTTCGGCGAGCGCCCTGTGAGCGGGGTTCGGGGAGGCGCTCGACGTAAGCTCAATGAGCTCGAACACCATCTTCCATATCTTTTCAGGATTTCTGCGGAACGCGTCTATGTGCGCATATTCCATCGGATCGTACTTTTCCCACAGACCGCAGGCGCCGCGGAAATCGGGAATCCCGCTCTCAACCGATATTCCCGCCCCGGTAAGACTGATGACCGTCTTCGCGCCGCTTAGAATCTCCGCCGCCTGACGGTATTGCTCTTCCATATCAAACCCCATCGCTATATGACTGTCGTGAATCCGCGTGCCAAGAGCCTCCTCTCCACCGCGGGCGGAGGGCGGCCCCTGTTATCGCCACCGTACTCCACTCCTCCGACGGTGTAGCATAATAAACGGGCCGAAAGGGGCCTTCGTCAAGAGAAAAATGTTTGCGTATTTCGAGC
>JADFDB010000094.1 GCA_018263175.1 Spirochaetota bacterium | reverse complement strand
GCTATAACGCCGATCCCGAGATGGAGCTTCAGAAGCTGCGCGCGGCCGTATATTACGGCGCCGACGCCATGATGGACCTCTCGACCGGCGGGGACATCCGGGCGATGCGGAAGATTGTGCTTGCTGAATCGCGCGTACCCGTAGGGACGGTGCCGATATATGAAGCCATTGTGCGGCAGAGAGATGTTTCCAGAATCTCCGAGGACGATATCCTCGAAAGCGTGCGCACCCACATCGAGGACGGCGTGGACTTTATCACGGTGCACTGCGGCGTAACGCAGAAGTGCATTCCCCTCCTCGAAGGGCGTATTATGGGCGTGGTATCGCGCGGCGGGAGCTTTCTCGTAAAATGGATGCTGCACCACGGGAGGGAGAACCCGCTCTACACGCGCTACGACGAAATACTCGCCATGGCGAAGCGGCACGACGTCACCCTGAGCCTCGGGGACGGCCTGCGGCCCGGATGTCTTGCCGACGCCACCGATGCGGCGCAGATCGAGGAGCTAAAGACGCTCGGTGAGCTCGCGCGGCGTGCCCGTGCGGCCGGTGTCCAGGTGATGATAGAGGGGCCGGGGCACGTGCCGCTGCATATGATAAAGGAAAACATCGAGCTGCAGAAGAAGTACTGCGACGGCGCCCCGTTCTACGTGCTCGGGCCGCTCGTCACCGACTGCTCGCCCGGCTACGACCATCTCTCGGGAGCGATCGGCGGCGCGCTCGCGGCCTGGTACGGCGCGGACTTCCTCTGCTACCTGACGCCGATGGAACACCTGGGGCTCCCGGACGTAAGGCACGTCGTGGACGGGGTGATCGCCTCGAAGATCGCGGCGCACGCGGCCGACGTCGCGCGGGGGCTCTCCGGCGCGCGCGAGCGGGACGACGCGATGTCGCGCGCTCGCTCCAATCTGGACTGGGACTCCATGTACGCGCTGGCCTTCAATCCGGAGCGGGCACGCGAGCTGCGCCGAAGCACGAAGCACGACGATGCCGAGGTCTGCACCATGTGCGGCGACTTCTGCTCGGCGAAGATCAACCGCGAATGCAGGGAGAAATATCACAAATGAAGATATCAGAGATCGGCGGCGAATTCGCGCTCATACGGCGGCTGATGTCGAAGGGAGAATCCGACCCCGCGATCATCAAGGGGGTGGGTGACGACTGTGCGGTGCTCGAGTACACCGCGGACCGCTACCTCGTCGTGACCACCGACATGATGGTCGAGAACAGCCATTTCGCCGCGCAGTGGTTTACTCCATTCCAGGTAGGGAAAAAGCTCATGGAGGTAAACGTTTCGGACGTCGTTGCCATGGGCGGAGTCCCGCGCTTCGCCTTCATCTCCATCGCGCTTACCAGAGACACCGAGGTCGAATATTTAGACGAGCTCTACCGGGGCATTTACGCCTCGGGGGAAAAACACGGCGTTCACCTGATCGGCGGCGACACCACCCACGGGAACGAGATCGTACTCAATCTCGCGCTTATCGGCGAGGTCGAGAAGGGGCTGTTGTGTCTGCGCTCGGACGCGAGGATAGGAGACCTCATCTGCGTAACCGGTACGCTTGGCGGCAACCAGGCCGGGCTCGAACTCCTTCTCGCCGGAAGGTCCGGACACACGATCGAGTTCCTCGAGCCCCGGTGCCGGTCCGCCTCGGAGGGGAGCGTCATCGCGCGTCATGCCAATGCGATGATCGACGTGAGCGACGGCCTCGGAAGCGAGGTGCGTCATATCTGCGAGGAGAGCGGCGTCGGCGCGCGCATCGACTGCGAAAAAATACCGCTCTCGCCCGAGGTGATCGCCGCCGCGCTTGCCCTCGGCAAGGACCCGTACGATTTCGCGCTCTACGGTGGCGAGGATTTCGAGCTCGTGTTTACCGTTCCTCCGGCGAAGCTTGCGGGGCTGAAAGAGGAGTTTTCGGATTTCAGCGTGGTCGGTTCGGTAGTGCCGAAGGAAGAAGGGATGTATCTGATTAAAAACAACGCGAGTATAGATATCGGCAGGGGGTACGACCACTTCACCGAATGAGGATTATTTATGACGGAGCGGATCCGGATGCTGCCGGGATTCGAGATAAGTCCCTTACTTAAAGAGATGAAACGGTAGAAACCGCATGAGCGAAGAAAAACCGGAGAAATTTTCCAGACCGATGCATCGAGTCGATCGCTGTGCGATCTCCGTTGGGCCGCTTGCCGATACGAATGAGGAAAAAGAGTATTGGTTCGCGTCGACACCCGTTGAGCGCCTCAATGCCGTCGAGCTGAATAGAAGGATGGCCTATGGCGAGGATCGAACTACGCTCCGACTTCAAAGAGTTCTTGAGGTTGTTGAACTCGTACGATACAAGGACCTCAACGATATAGAGCATCTCCCTCCCGAGGCAGCCGTTTAAATCACTCAACCGATAAACGTATCCGTATCCTCATCCTTCCCGCATCGGCCTTCGGCGCGGGCTTTTCCGCATGCACATCGCCGAAGCGCTTCAGCTCGTTCATCAGGGTCGTAATGGCGTCAGCGCGCGTTTCGAGCGTAATGGAAGAACAGTGCCCGGTCGCCGCGTCACACTTCTCCTCGAGGATCGTCGCACCTGAACGACGAATGGCGCTCCTGATGTCCGCGGATGGTCCGGTATCCGCACGGCGGTCCGTGGTCTCCTTTTTCTGTTCGGCCGGCGGAATCTGCCGGGCCGCGGCGACCTTCGCCTTGCTGATCGAGGCATCGGCCGCTTCCCTATCATCATACGCGCCGCCGCGGTCGCGCCGCGCCTCGTTCATGGCGAGCGCGGGCCCGGAAGCGCTGCGGGGATTGAACACGATGACATACACGCCGGTCTGAAATGCCTTTTCATCACGCGATGACTTTTTTAAGACCCGCCGCGTTCCTGACGGGCGGTACGCGGAATCGGCCATCGGCGCGTTCTGATCGGCCTTTTTCATGACGGCGACGTGTTCGGGGGCATTCGTTCCGAAATCGGATTTCCGCGCCTCGTCGGGAACGAGAATGACGAGCACGAGCGCCGCGACGGCGAACAGACCCGCCGCCTCGAGGGGCAGCTTGATGCGCGCCGGGGAGAAGAGGGTTTGTACGATACCGGACCGAGGTTCGGGCGCGTCGAGCCGGCGGTTGAGCGATTCGAGAAAACCGGCGGGCGCGGCCTTCGCGGGGAGCGAGGACATGCGCGTGCGGCAGGCCTTCAGAAAGGCGAGCTCCTTTGCACAGGCGTCGCACGAGGAGCAGTGCTCCCCGATTGAACGAGTGAGCTCTTCGGAAAGCCTGCCGTCGATGTATTCGGACAGGCGCTTCTGTACCGTGCGGCATTTCATGTTAAACAATTCCCCCCAGTTTCGATCGAAGCCTGCGGCGCGCACGGGCGAGCCTCGATTTGACGGTGCCCAGGCGCATGTCCGTAAGCGCGGCGGTCTCCTCGTAGCTCCTGCCCTCGATGTCGCAGAGTACCGCAACGGTCTTTTCATCCGGCGGAAGCTCGTCCAGCGCGCGCTGGATGGCCGCCTCGCGCTCACCCCGTTCGAAGCGGACCGTCGGGTTGCTCGACGCGGCCCTTTCGTCAGGGGGGAGCACTGCGTCGTCGGCGCCGGTGCCCTCGAGCAGCACCATGCTCCTCGACCTGCGATACGCCGACGAGGCGAGCCGGTTTTTGCAGGTGTTCACCGCTATGCGGTACAGCCAGGTCGTAAAGGCGGCCTCCCCCCTGAAGCCCGCGAGCGAGCGGTAAGCGCGAATGAAGGCGTCCTGGGCGCAATCGGCGGCCTCGTCGTCATCGCCGAGCATGCGAAAGCACAGGTTGAAGAGCATATCGCCGTGGCGAAGCACCAGGAGGTCGAAGGCGCGGCGGTCACCCGCAAGCGCTTCGCGCACCAGCTCTCCATCGTCCCGTTCGGTTGTCGACACGCTTCTTTTCATTTAGACCGATGAGCGGCGTAAAAGGATCTCGTTTTTTTGAGGCGGGATGGATGATAGCACGGCGCGGGGATTTGTCAATCCGCATTCCGCGCCGTGTATGCGCGTCAGGGCTTAAGCACCAGTTTGCCCGTCACGGTGCCGCTTTCGAGCAGGTCGTGCGCCTGCGATGCCTCGGCGAGCCTGAAAGAGCGGTGGATGATCGGCCGAATCGTTCCTTCTCTGAGGTAGCCGAGGAGCGTCACGAGCGCGTTGAATACCGCCGTAGGATCGGCCCTGACCGTGCTGCCGAGGTGGAAGCTCCGCATAGCGATACCCTTCATGAAATGGCGGTTGAAGCGCGCGGCCATGTCGGCGGGCAGATCGCCGCCGATGCTACCGAACCAGATAACCTGTCCGAGCGGTGCGAGCATATCGAAGTTGTCGCTGAATTTCGGTCCGGCAACGTGGTCCATGATGAGGCGGACTCCTTTGCCGCCGGTGAGCTCCATCACCCGCGCGGGGACGTTTTCCTTCGTATAATCGATGATATGGGAAATCCCCTGGCTTCCGGCGTACTCGGCTTTCTCGCGGCTGTCGGCAAGGCCGATCACCTCGATGCCGGCGAGCCTCGCAAGCTGTCCCACCGCGGTGCCGATGCCGCCGGCGGCCGGGTACAACAGCACCGTCTGTCCGGATTCCACGAGGCCGAAGTGGTGGAGCATGAGGTATGAAGTGAGGTAGGTCGTGGGGAATACGGCGGCGGCGTCCATGTCCACGCCCTCCGGCACGGGCACCACGGAGAAGGGGCCGGCCTTCACGAACTCGGCATAGCATTCGCCTCCCATCACGATGACCTTCTGGCCGGGGGCGAGGTTCGTTATCTGGCTTCCGACGGCCTCGACGGTACCGCTCGCCTCGGTACCGGGCGTAAAGGGCATGGGCGGCATTTCGGGATAGAGACCCTGGCGCATACGCACGTCGGCGTAGTTCACCGAGATCGACTCGGTTCGGACCAGCACCTCGCCGGATGCGGGTACGGGCATCGGGACGTCAACGTATTCGAGGACACCTGAAGGGCCGGTTTTGCTTACGCGTATCGCTTTCATTGAAATCACCTCCATCCTTTAATTAAAGGCGTACAGGAAGCCCTTTGCCTTTGAGATACTCCTTCACCTGCCGTATGCTGAAGGTCCGGAAATGAAACACCGATGCCGCGAGAAGCGTACTTGCGCCGCCACTGACGACGCCCTCATAGAAATGCTCGAGCGTGCCGGCGCCGCCCGAGGCGACGGTGGGAAGGCCGGAGGCGTCGGCCACGGCTTTCGTGAATTCAAGGTCGTATCCCTTCAGCGTACCGTCGCCGTCCATGCTCGTGGGAAGAAGCGTGCCCGCACCGAGGTCGCGGCAGCGCCGGGCCCATTCGATGGCGTCCTTACCGACCGGTCTGGTGCCACCCGACACCACGAGCTCGAAGCCCGATGGCATGGAATCGTTCCGCCTGGCGTCGATGGCCACGGTAACGCGCCCGGGGCCGAATTTTTTCGCGGCCGCGCCAACCAGCTCGGGCTCCTTTACCGCCGCGCTGTTCATGGACACCTTGCCGGCCCCGGCATCGAGCACGAGCTCGATGTCTTCGAGAGAGTTGATGCCGCCGCCCATCGTCAATGGAATGGTGATGACCGCGGAGACCTGCCGTACCCATTCGAGCCGTGTCTTCCTGTTCTCGAGCGTGGCGGCGATATCGAGCATCGCGAGCTCGTCGGCCCCTTCGTCCTGATAGAAGCGCGCGTTATCCGCAGGGTCGCCCGCGTCGCGGATGTTGATGAAATTGACCCCCTTCACAACGCGGCCGTCCTTCATGTCGAGACAGGGCATGATCGTAATGATTTCCATGCGGGATCTCCGTTGCTGGTATGGTATGCACACGTCTATCACCTGCAGGTGTAGTAAAGGCTCCCAAATGAGGCAAGTGAAATACTGTTTCGCTGGAAGTTATGGTGCCTGTTTCGAAATATTTTTCATACCCCCGCCGGTTTAGTGCTGGATTAATGCGTTTATCCCTCTCATACTGGTGCATGACGATGAAGGACGGCTGCACGATTCCGGTGCGGTTTTCGCTCGCGATGGCGGGATTGTCTGTACACGTATAACCGGTGGCTAAACCGGGCGGGAATTGCCTGCGTGGGAGGTATCGATGAAGTTCTCACTGCTTCTCTTTATTCTGTATCGCAAACTCAAAAAAGCCGTGAAAACGAACAGGGCGTACAGGAGTCATATCGGCACGGTCCAGCTGAAAATCCTCATCAAGACCGCGGACGGCAAGCGGGGACGCCTCTTCATCTTCGACAGGGGGGTGCTCTCTACCCTGACCGGCGGCGGCCATGCGGCCGACGCGGCGCTCGTATGGTCCGACGCGGCGACGGCGTTCCGGGTGATGGCGTCCGGGAGCGATGAGGAGTCGTTCAAGGCGGCCGCCGAGGGTGGGCTCAGGGTGGAGGGCATGGCCTATTACATACAGTGGTTCACCGACGGCATAAAGCTGGTGATGAAATAGCAATGATTTCACGGCGCACCGTGCGCGCGAAACGAACTAATCAACGAGGAGAACGATTATGGCGGATATCAAGGCGGGCCACCTGGTCGCGAGATACCTGAAAGAGGTGGAAAAGATCGACATGGTGTTTGGCATCTCCGGCGGGCACATCGAATCGATACTGGACGGTTTTACCGAGTATTCCATCCGCACAATCGACGTGCGGCACGAGCAGGCCGCTGCCATGATGGCCCACGCGTACTCCGTCTACACGGGGCGCCCCGGCGTGTGCTTTCTTACCGCCGGTCCAGGTTTTACCAACGGGCTCACCGGCATCGCGAACGCCTATCTGGACAATGTGCCGCTCGTGGTGCTCTGCGGAAGGCATCCGCTCCGCGACGACCTGAAGGGCGCCCTCCAGGAGATGAACCAGATCGACATGGTGAAGCCCATCACCAAGTGGGCCGCCACCTGCTATGACGCCAGGCGCATTCCCGAGTACATGGCGATCGCCTTTCGCAACGCCACGGCCGGCCGCCCGGGGCCGGTGTTCCTCGAGCTTCCGCCCGACATCCTGAATATAACCATCCCGGAGGAATCCGCGCCCATGCCCATCAAAGTGGCGCGCAATTACGCGGTCGTCCCCGCGGACGAAGAGCTCGAGGCCGCCGCGGAAATCATCAACGGCGCGAAGAAGCCGCTTTTCCTGGGCGGCACCGGCGTGGGATTCAGCGCGTGCTCGGACCGCCTCGGCGAGTTCGTAGAGAAGACCGGCATCCCCTTCATGCTGCTCAACTACGGCCGGGGCGAGCTTCCCGACACGCATCCGCTCTCAATATGGGACTGCGGAAACGTAGGCCTGTTGGTGACCCTCGGCCAGGCCGACGTAATCGTGGCCGCCGGGCTGCGTTTCAACTGGCTCTTCATGTCGGGCGATGTAATTCCCGGCGGCGCAAAGGTTGTGAGAATCGACATCGACCCGCGCGAGATCGACCGCAACCGCAGGGCCGACGCCGGACTGGTCGGCGACGTCGGCTCGGTACTCGGCCGCCTGATGCCGCTCGTGGAGAAAAAGGACCACGGCGAATGGGTCAGGACCCTGCGCGCGGCGAGCCATGCCTTTATCGATTCGGAGCTCAAGGCGCGCGTAGCGCCCTCGGATCCCATTCATCCGATCCGCCTTGTCGCCAAAATTCAGGAGGTCGTGGGCGAGGACGCGCTTTATGTGATTGACGGCGGGGACACGAGTTATTTCGGGCAGGTGGGGCTGTTTACGCGCGAGAAGGCCGGTGTCATCGGCAGTGCGTCGGGGCTCCTGGGCTGTCTGGGTACCGGCATCCCCTTTGGGATTGCGGCGAAACTCGCGCGTCCCGACAAACCCGTCGTGGTCCTCAACGGCGACGGCTCCTTCGGCTTCAACTCCATGGAGTTCGACACCATGGTGCGGCACAACATACCGGTCGTCGTCGTCGTGAACAACGACTGTGCCTGGGGCATGATCAAGCACAGCCAGGAGATGTCGATCGGCGGTGACCGCCTGCAGTGCTCCGAGCTCGGCATACGGCGCTACGACCTGATGGTCGAGGGGCTCGGCGGACACGGCGAGTTCGTTACGAAGGACGAGGAGATCGTCCCCGCGCTCAAACGGGCGCTCGAATCGGGCAAACCGGCCTGCGTGAACGTGATGACCGACCCGAGCGTAACGAGCCCGGCGACGCCGCTCTTCTACCAGTCGCTGAAGATGGAATAAGGACCGGGGGGAGGCGCCATGAAGGCACTGCTCTTTAACGTGAACGTCGCGAAGTTTCTGGCCATACAGGCCCTGCGGCCCGTCAGCGCCGCACTCTGTTACAGCGGTCCATTCGCCACGATACGGCCGGCTGATATCCCCGAGCCGACGCTCCCCTCGCCGGAGTGGGTGAAGATCAAAACGAGGCTCTGCGGCGTATGCGGGAGCGATATCAATCTCATCATGCTCAAAGATTCTCCCACGGCGTCGCCCTTTACCTCGTTTCCCTGCGTGCCGGGACACGAGTTCTGCGGCGAGATCGTCGAGCTCGGCAAAAAAGTAAAGAACTGCGCGCGCGGCGATATGGTCACGGTGATGCCCTTTCTCGGCTGCGTGCCGCGCAGGATCAGGCCCGTGTGCCGGAGCTGTGAGGCGGGCATACCCGGCAACTGCGAGAACTTCGCCGAGGGGGCCTTCTCTCCGGGCATGTTCACCGGAATCTGCCGGGATATCAACGGCGGCTTCGCGGAATACGTGGTGGCGCATCAGAGCCAGGTGTTTCGCCTCCCGAAAGGGGTGAGCCCCGAGTCGGCGGTGCTCACCGAGCCGCTCGCGGTCGGCCTGCAGGCGGTGATCGACAACATGCCGGCGAGCGATGACCGGGTGCTCGTCATCGGCGGCGGCGTGATCGGCGCGATGGTCGTAAAATCAATACGAGCGTTCGGAAGCCGGTGCGATATCACGGTGGTCGAGCCGGCGCCGCACAGCGCGGAGTACTGCAAACAGTCGGGGGCCGACCGCGTCATCGCCGGCGGTCTCATCGAGGCGGCCGTGGAGCTTACGGGGGCCAGGGCCTACAAGCCGCTTATCGTCGAACGGATCATGATGGGCGGGTTCGAGCGGATTTACGATACGGTGGG
>JADFDB010000093.1 GCA_018263175.1 Spirochaetota bacterium | reverse complement strand
CCTCACTCAATGAATGCGTAAATCAGTTCAGCCAGATCAAGGGAATTTCGGCCGGCGATAAAAACCGGATGATTATCGCCGACCTCGCGCGCAAAGGTATCTTCGATATAAAAGGCGCGATCGATATTGTCGCCGGCGAAATCGGCGTTTCGAAATACACGATATACCACTATCTGCGTGAGGCGAAAAGCCCGCGATGAGCTATGCAGGTCCGCCCCTCCGGCCGCAATTTACAGCCTGTCCAGTATCCATTGCAGCTTTCCCTTTTCCAGGGAAATTGCGGCCTCAGGGCATATCTCCAGGCAGCAGTAACATCGGATACATGCGTTATAATCGTACCGGGGCACCCGCTGCGTACCTTCCGATTTATGAATGGCCCCCGCCGGGCAGATGCTCTTGCACTGATAACAAAGCGTACACCGCTCCGCTGAGGGAACCGGTTTCTCCACGCAAAGGTTCTTGACCGCATTGAACCCGAGAAGACCGTCCTGGATTCTGGACGAAAAGCTTCTCCCCGGTGCCTTGAAATTCTGAACGGCCATGGCCTCGATCGCTTGCCCCGCAATCTCAATATCTTCAAGCTTGCCGACGCCGAGCCCTCTTTGAGCGGCCGATCCGATGGTTGCGATCTTTGCCACATCAAGGCCCGTAAGGTGCGCAACCACCCTGTCCACGGCCACCGCGTCGGTCCCCGCGAGCACCATGTCGAGCCTGCGCGGGGTGCCGGCCGGCCCCGGACCCTCCCCTTCCATGCCGATGATCCCATCGACAAGGTGGAGGACTCGTCTGCCGTTATTGAACAGGGCCTTTATCGCCCCGTAAAAATCGAGGATAAACTCGGGAAACTCTTCCCTGGTCTGCGCCCGCATGTGCCATTGCGATTTCGCAAGTCCCGGTATCGTTCCAAAGAGATTTTTTACCGCGCAGGTCAGGCAGGTTATTGCGTGTGTTTTTATTTTCGGAAGGTTGAGCAGTATGTCCGCCTCCATGAGCGGCTTTGCCACCTCGAAGCGCTTGAACTTCCTTCCCTGATCGTTCGTTATTACCGCGACCGATTTATTGTCCCAGACCTCCATGCGTTCTTCAGCGATGATCCGGTCGTATCCGGTCTTGAGCGCCACTTTTTCGAGGCTTTGAAAGGCCGGCGATTCCACGAGTACCGGGACTCCGCCATGGGCTTTGACCATCCGCACCGCGGCGGCGAAGAATACCGGATGGGTCACGACGGCTTTTTCGGGCGCGCTCGCGCTCAGCATATTCGGCTTGATCGCGACCCGTGCACCACGGAAGCCGTCCGCCCTGAATCCTGCATCATCGAGCGCCTTTACAAATACGTCAAACAATACGTGCTTATCGTATTCCGCGCAGCGATACAGTGACACCCTTGTCATGGTTTTTGTTTCTTCATCAGTTCCATCCCTGCCACCCTGACCTCATTGGCCACGAGGTACGGCCTGTGCTCTCCGCCCGGATTGTCGACAAAAAGCGCGCGGACCACCACCGCGTCTCCGTTCGATACGCCCTGCACATCTTTTTCGCAGTACACATCAGCAATTCCTGAAAAGGTATTCACCCCGCCACGAGCGGTCGTCAGCATAAGATTGAATAAAAGCTTTCCGTCCTTCCTTTTTACGTTCGCCGTCCTGCCACGCCATTCAACGGCAAAACCGCGGTACAGATATGGATGGCGCGCCACGTCCTCGAAAGCGATGGCATCGTACACCCTGTCCTCGACGGTGAGGGTATATTTTTTTAAAAACTCGGCCCGTTCCTTCACCGAAAACCCTGCATTGCTGTTCAGTATCTTATTTATAAGAACGAGCGCATCATTGTGCCGCTCATTCTTGAGCAGTGTGCGGGCATTGTTGAAATCGGCGACGACCTCCTCGTTCGAATAGTAGAATACGCGTGCGCTCTCTCTTCGTATTTTGTCTATCAGATCGGTACGGCTGCCGTCCAGTGTAACCATGTCGATGGCCTCGTATTCGGCCGAATTCCCGAGCGTTTTGCGGTCGAATAGGCCAGCCAGCTTATCCCTGTATAAAAATCCAAGGAAAAATATTGCCGGCAGCGAAAGCGAAGCCGCGAGGAGAAGCATGAACTTTGAAGAAAACCGGTGCCGTCCGCTTCGGGCAAGAGCAGTTCCCCCCGGCCGACGTCCTTTAGCGGGACGTTCAATCGGAACATGGTCGAGAAGCCGTGCGTTGCGCTGAAACGCCGAAAAATCAACAGACCGGCGGATGGACGCCACGGCGCGTGCGATATGACGGTCGCCGGGGAGACGCTGCATGGCGTCGATATAGCGGGCGAGCGCTGATGCCGCGTTTTCAGCGCTTTTTAAAAAAAGGAAAAGTTCCAGGCGTATGAGCGGTGGATAGTGCTGGTCGATGGAACGGAGCCTCCTGAGCACGGGCTCCATCCTGCCGATCGCTCCCGACTGAAGATACTCGACCGCGAGAAGGAAAAACGCGTATGGGTCGGACTGGGAAGCCGCGGTTACTCTTTCAAGAACGAGCACGGCATCTTCGTGTCGCTTCGTTCGAGCGAGACGGTACGCCTCTTTCAACAGGGGATTTTTCGTGTTCACTCAATGCCAACGGGTATCAATAGTATATCGGCGAGCATTCGGCCGCCTTAACCGGCGCCGATCTATCGCCTCCCGCGGAATATATCGTTCAACAAGTCGAGGATGGAAACATTGTCGTCTCTGCTTTTACCGAGAAGGTAGCCGATAAGGACGAACAGGACGATGAGGAGCGTCTTCACTATTCCAATGCTGAACAAGAGAACCCCGAACAGAAAACCCGCAAACGCGCCCGCGGCCTTTCCCGGATTCCGCCCTATCCAGTCGCCTGCCGACCCCAGAAAGCTCATCAGCGTTTCACCCTTTCCACATAATCACCCGTGCGGGTGTCGATCTTGATGATATCGGATTCATTGACAAACAGCGGAACCTGTATCATGGCCCCGGTTTCGACCTTGACCGGTTTGGTAACATTGGTCGCCGTGTCGCCCTTGACGCCCGGCTCGGCATAAACGACCTTAAGGCTTACGAACGTTGGAGGTTCGATATTGATCGGCCTGCCCTCATAAATCGAGAGATCAACCGTGTCCCCTTCCTTTATGTAGTCGAGGATGTTACCCACATATGTTTTAGCGACAGAGTCCTGCTCGTAACTTTCGGTATCCATGAAAACAAGAGCATCACCCTCGTCATAGAGATACTGCATCTTTTTCGTTTCGATTCGAACGTCTTCGATTTTCTCACCGCCCCTGAAGGTCTTGTCAACGATCGACCCTTTCATTATCGACCGCAGTTTCGTACGCACGAAAGCGCCGCCGCGGGCCGGTTTTACATGCTGATATTCGACAACCGAAAACAGATTTCCGTCCAGCTTGATGACCATTCCTCTTCTAAAATCGTTGCTCGTGATCATGGAGCACTCCTCACACTATATGAATGTCCTTCGATGATTTCGTCAGTATTTCGGAGCCTCCGCCGGTGACCAGCACCACGTCCTCTATCCGAACACCGCCTTTGCCCGGGATATAAATTCCCGGCTCCACTGTTATAATCGTATTATTCTTCAGCTTCGTTCGACCGCCCGACTTTACCGCCGGGAGCTCGTGGACTTCCATGCCCACCCCGTGACCGAGCGAGTGCCCGAAGGCGTCTGCATAGCCGGCCGCCCCGATCGTATCGCGGGCCACCGAATCGAGCGCTCCGCAGCTTATGCCCGGTCTCACCGCCCCTATGGCGCGCTCCTGCGCTTCCCGTACGATTCCGTATATTTTGCGCAATTCCTCATCGATGCTATTGATGAAGATGGTTCTTGTCAAGTCTGAATTATAGCCCTCATATTCGCACCCCATGTCGATGAGGAGCGCGTCTCCATTTTCGATCTTTTTCGTCATGGAGGTGATGTAATGGGGCATGGATGAGCCCGTACCGGAGGCGACAATGCTGTCGAACGCGGTCTTCCTGCAAGCATTTTTCCTGTAAAAATACTCTATCTCGACCGACAGGTCCCATTCGAGCATCCCGGCTTTAACAATGGAAAGAATATGCGCAAAACAGCGGTCTGCCAGCGCCACCGCGGCCCTGATCAGCTCTATTTCGCCTGGCTCCTTCTCAATCCTGAGTTCGTTCACGGGGCTCCCCCCCGTTTGTATCTTAACGGGATGCAGCACTTTCTGAAACTCGGAATACTGTGCAAGCGTTGTGCTGTGCTCTTCCAGAAACAGCCGTGCAAGGCGTTTTCGCTTCACGAGCCTTGCAACAGTCCTGACTGCCGGCCCCCGCATGAGCACAAATTCCATCCCGCCAGAAAGGATTGATCGAGCGTATTCCTCATAACGGGAATCGGTCATGAAATACGATCGCTCGCCATCCAAGAGAAGCAGCGCCGAAGATCCCCTGAAACCCGTCAGGTATCGGATGTTTACAAGATCAAGCACCAGTAACGGGAGACGCTCTTCGCGTTCCAGCTTTTTGCGCAATCGATCGAGCTTCATTACGCCTGCCGCATTTTTTTAATATGATCGACCACCGCCAGGAGTCCGGCGATGTACGAATAAGGGCCGAAGCCGCAGACCTGTCCCACGCATACCGGCGCCGTCATCGAATGCCTCCGGAACTCTTCGCGTGCATGAATATTCGAGAGGTGCACCTCCACCGCCGGCACTCTGACCGCCGATATCGCGTCCCTTATGGCAATCGAGGTATGCGTATACGCGCCGGGATTGATGACGATGCCGTCGAAATCCCGAACCCTGTGCAGATAATCGATAATCTCACCCTCCCCGTTGGACTGAAAAAACTCCACCGAGGCTCCCGCCTGGGCTGCCGCGCTTTCGATCGCGGAGTTGATCGAACCGAGGTCTGTTTCTCCATAGACGCCTGTCTCACGCTCGCCCAGCAGATTAAGATTCGGGCCGTTTATGACCGCGATCCTGATAGTACCCATATACTGCCTCCAGTTATGCCGATAAAAGAATCAGCGGAATCGCCGCAACCCTCTGCAGACGCCGTTGCGGCCGCCGGGGAGTGAACCCATCCCTTAAATTAAGACACTGGCCTATTTCGAAAAATTGAAATACTCGATCAGATTCTCGGCCTGTGCCTTTATCACCACATTCTCGGGACCCGATTCGATCTCCTCAAGCAATTCTTCCGCCTTCGCCCTGTTCGCCGCCTCGCTCATCAACAGGGCCAGGTTTATCCTCGCTTTCATGGCGAACGAGTTTCCCGGATCGGCGGTTTCGATCAATCGCTGGAAGTGCCCTGCGGCGATTCGTGCGTTTTTCTGGTAATGCAGGCTAATTATTCCAAGATAGAAAAGGGCCTCTTCCCGGTACTCGCTCTCGGTCGCGGCCAGCCTGCCGAAAAAATAAATCGAGGCCGCATACTGCTGCCGCTCGAAATACAATTTCCCGGAGAGATAGTTGAGCAAGGGGTCGTTCCCCGAGTACTTCGTAAGATAGGACGAGTAAAGAGCGAAATTCTTGAGATCTCCTTTCAGGTAATAGTAGAACAGGGCTTCCTTCACGACCGTTTCGCCCGCCGGGTGTCTCTGGATATCCTTGATGCCGGAGCTGGTCATTTCCACGGCCTTTTCGATTTTTCCCGTTCTGAACATGGCGATGATTCTGAGGATCATCCTTCTGTCGGCGTGTTTTTCTGATTTGATCTCGTCGAGAAGCATGAGCGCCTCGCCGTATCTGCGGTTCTTCCCGTGTATTTCCGCCATCTCCATGCGGGCATCATCCGTGTAAACCGACTCCGGGCATTCGGCTATCACTTTCGCGAAATAATCGAATGCGACCTCCTCCCTGCCCTCGCCGTTGTAATACTCGCCAAGTCTATACAGCGACTCGGCATACGGCTCCGATCCTTTGACGAGACGCGAGGGGACGGCCTGGGCCGTCCATATATCCCCCACCCTCAGCGCACTCCTGGCCAGAATCAACTGATCTCCGTCCTCGAGTGATTCGGACGACAGAGCAGACAGCGTTTTGTATGACATCTCGAGGTTCTTTTCATTATAGTACGCGCGCCCAAGATAGAGCGAGAACTGCACGGACGCGTTTTCGTCGAGCACCGGCATCGTCTCGCTGCCGGCAATCGCAATTATTTCCCGGAAACGCTTGAGACGGTAAAGCGAAACCACGCGATTTAAAAGCGCATTCTGAGATCTGTCGCGTTCCGGTACCGCAAGGTATTGCCGGTATAGCTGTTCGGCCCGGACGTAGTCTTCGGCAGCGTATCTCTCTTCGGCCTGGTCGAACAATATCGTGCCGGCGCTGTCGGACCGCGGATGGGTGTTCACGATATACTGGTAATACCCGGCCGGATTTCCTCCCTTCAGGGCGAGAGCCTGCGCGAATGTAAACAGGACTTTTTCCACTCCCTCCTGTCTGGAATAAGCCGCCTGTATAAGCCGGGCCGTCTTTTCCGCATTCTTGATATCCGATGCGCCCACATACAGATCGAGAAGCCGTACGAGCGCCTCGTATCTCTTTTCCACGCCCGGAGTCGTGCTATACCTGTTGAGCATTTCGACCGCCTGGGCGTATTCATTCTTCATCGCATGCGCGATTCCGAGATAATAGATCGATTCGCGCAGGTAGGGTGATGACGGGTTGGCGTACCGCATCCTGTTGAACCCTTCAATCGCGGCCGACGGGTCGTTCCGTTCCAGCGCTACACGCGCCAGGAGAAACTGCACCTGGTCGTTGCCTTCGTTTCCGGGATAATTGCTGATGAGCAGCGAAAGGATTCTTTCGGCGTCCTCGTAGCGCCTGACGTCTACGTACACTTTTGCCAGCAGCAGGAGAGCATCGTGTTGTTCCTCCTGATCGGGGAGTGAAACCGCGTCTTCGAGGTAGGGGATCGCCTCGACCGGGTCGCGTTTGAGGTATATCCTGCTCAGCTCAAGCGCCGCGCGGCTCCGCAGCGTCATCACCCGCGTCGAATTGCGTACCTCTTCGAGAAGCTCTATTCCCTCCTTTTCATTGTTCTGGCGTATGAAGATACTGCCGAGCTCGTATTTTCCGTGATAGTACCATTCTGAAGTCTTACCGATAAGGAGAAACGACTCGAGGAACGATTTGGCGGAATACGAATCACCGAGCGCGATCGAGGACATGGCCTTGAAATACTGGGCGTCGCAGTATGGCGCCTCTCTGAGCATATTCTCTGGAATGCCGTAGAAAGCCTTGAGTGCGTCGCGGTGACGGTTTTTTATCTGGTAAATCCTGCCGATGATCATGCGCGCCTGGGCTTCGTTTGTCTTATCTCCCCTCATCGAGACGAGCGATTCGAGCAGTTCGAGGGCCTGATCGTAATCTTCGTTGAGGAAGAGGGCGTTTCCGATCCGCACCACCCTCTGACGGTTCTGGGAAACGCTCGCGTTGCGGCTGATGGCCTCCTTCCATTCGATCACGGCCTCGTCATAGCGGGCCTGCATGAAGTATATCTCTCCTATCCGGTCCAGAGCGGCAACCGCGAGCATTTCATTCCGGCTCTGCGCGATGAAGCGCTTGAACTCCTCGATGGCCTTGATGTAATTTTTCAGATAGAAATTCGATTCGGCTATCCAGTACCGCGATTCATGACAGAGGTCCTGTGCCGTACAGATGAGCAGGAAACGGTTGAATTCGAAAATTGCGTCCTTATATTTTTTCTGGTTGAAGATCGACAGTGCCAGGTAGTACCAGGCCCTGTCGCGGTACTCGGAGCCGTTCCCCGAATCGATAATCTTCCTAAAGAGAAGCTCGGACGATCCATAGTTGCCGGCCCTGAACGCTTCCGTTCCCTGTTCGTAAAGGGGCTGCATCCCCCCCACCGCCGCATGGGATACGCTCATTGAAAGGGCAAGGATAATTATGATAAGTAGTCTGCGAAGTGGTCTCATTATAATTAAAATATAGCTCTTCGAATTCCGTCAAGGGCGTACTGGGATGAAAACTGCCGCACCCTCTCCCTGTCGCCCGGGATGTTCCTGGTAAATGTTGCAGTCGACCCGCGGGTGATGATGGCGAAACAGACCGTACCCACCGGTTTCGCCTCCGTCCCGCCTCCCGGCCCGGCGATACCGGTAACGGCGGCCGCCACATCGGCGTCAAAGCGCCGCATGGCACCGCGTGCCATTTCGAGTGCGGTCTCCTCGCTCACCGCGCCGTAAGTATCCAGGACCTCCGCCGAAACATCAAGCAAATTCCTCTTCGCCTCGTTCGAATAGACGACCACCCCTCCATTGAAAACGCGCGATGAGCCCGGCACATCGGTAATTCTCCGCGCTATAAGCCCTCCGGTGCAGGATTCGGCGGTCGAGGCGCAAAGTCCCCTGATTTCGAGAAGCCGCACCACGTCCTCCTCGAGGTTTTTTGATGATAGTGCGAGCATCCGATCGCCGAAGACGCGTGTTGCTTCCCCGATGATTGATTCCTTCGGGAGGGTCTCCGCCGTACGGCTCACGAAAACGACCGTGTTCATTCCGGGGGAGGTGGTGATCCCCCAGTCGATCCCGTCAAACGGAAGCGCCATTTCTTTAATCAGGCTGTTGACCTCCGCCTCGCGCATGAGTACGACGCGTATGGTCATCGAATCCCTTCCCGGGCCGGGGAAAAGCGAGAGAAGGTAGGGAAGAACCTTTTTATTAAGCATCGGCTTCAGCTCGTGGGGAACACCCGGCATGGCAATAATTATTTTACCATCATAGTCCACCGCGAAGCCCGGCGCCAATCCCGTTTCATTTTCAAAAACGATCGAGCCCCCGGGGACGCTAACCATCTTGATATCGCCGGGCAGCGGCTCCCTTCCCATGCTTTTGAAAAATAACCCTACGCGTTTTAGGGCCGCTTCATCGACCGTCGTTTTCACACCGCACAGTGAGGCTATTACTTCCACGGTGAGATCGTCATCGGTCGGTCCGAGTCCGCCGGACATAATTACGATATCAGCCTCGGAAAGCGCCGAGCCGATCATGCGTCGCAGGTCTTCCACGAGATCGCCGACCGCATGATGCGATACCACGGTGAATGCCGTCGGGAAAAGACAGGCGCTGATGAACACCGCGTTCGAATCCTGCACCCTTCCGTGTACAAGCTCGCTTCCGGTGGAGATAATCGAAACGCGTTTCATTTCCGAAGCCTACATGCGCTCCGGGGCCGAAACGCCGAGAAGCGCCAGTCCATTTTTCATGACGATTCGTACACAGTCACACAGCGCAAGGTTCGTGTCGGCCTCTGCCGCGTCCTCGGCGAGCACGCGGTGCTCTGCGTAGAAACGGTGGTAAGCCTGGGCGAGCCGCATAAGAAAGGTGGC
>JADFDB010000092.1 GCA_018263175.1 Spirochaetota bacterium | reverse complement strand
CGCACAATCGTTTAACGCGGCAGCCTGCCGCCCGGCCTTATCCGCAGGCGGCGGAAACGCCGTGCGCGGCTTCATTTTGCGCCGGGATGGGCACGCGGAATTGTCTACATCATGTCTTAAAAAATGGCGATGATAATTTTTCGAAATGACGGATTTTTTCTTAAATCGCGGATGCTGCATGAAGGAGTTTAAGCAGATTTTACGGGCCGTTTCGCGAGCGGCTGCGCCGGGATCGTCCCGCCGGCCCCCTGAAGGCCTGGGTCAGAGCCGGGTCGAATGGCCGCCCGCCGACGCGCCGAAGCCGGACGGCATTCCGTTTTTGCCTATGCCGTTTTATTGCTGCGAAGCCATATCTTCATGGCATCGGCTTCACGTATCAGTTCATCGCGGAAGTCCGGGTGGGCGATGTTGATGAGCGCCTCTGCCCGCTGCCAGGTCGACTTGCCCTTCAACTGTACGGCGCCGTATTCGGTCACCACGTAATGGATGATCGACCTCGGCACGGTAACGATCGATCCGGGGGTGATGGACGGGCGTATCCTCGAATGCACTGTGCCGTCCTTTTCCGTGCGCGTGGAACTCAGGCAGATGAGCCCCTTGCCGCCGTGAGAGCCGAAAGCGCCGAAGATAAAGTCCAGTTGACCACCGGTGCCCGATTTCTGCGCCGCGCCCACCGATTCCGAACAGGCCTGACCGTAGAGGTCAACCTCTATCGCGTTGTTGATGGCGATCACCCGGTCGTTCATCGCCATGATGCGCGGATCGTTGATGTAGTTGACCGGGTACGAGGCGCAGGTCGGATTGTTATGGAGAAACTCGTAGACCTTGTTGGTGCCCATTGCGAATGTGTAGCTCATTTTATAGGCGTCCAGCGTCTTTCTGGCACCGGTTATTTTTCTCGAATTATACAGGTCCACATACGAGTCGACGAGCATCTCGGTGTGAACGCCGAGATCTTTCAGGTTGCTCTCGGCGATCATGGCCCCCACCACGTTCGGCAGTCCGCCTATGCCGAGCTGGAGGCAGCATCCGTCCTCGATCTCCGCAAGAACGTGCTCTGATATTCTTCGATCGATGTCCGTCGGCTGTGCCGGGGGGATTTCCATGAGCGGCTTGCCCTCGCTCTCGACGATAAAATCGACCCGCGATATATGTAGTGACTCCTGGTTGCCTCCGAGGCAGCAGGGGATTTTATCGTTCACCTCCACCACGATCTTTTTGGCCTTTGAGATGACAGAGGAGCTCACCGAATTCGAAAGGCCGAAGTTGAAGTAGCCCCTGCTGTCCATGGCGCCGGCCGAGAGAAAATAGACGTCCACATCCACGTACTTCTTCAGCATCCTCGGCCCCAGGTGGTAGGTGATCGGGATGTAGTTGCAGAGGTTCTTGTCGTGCAGGCGGCGCGAGAACGTCCCGAAGTGATAGTCCTCCATGATAAAATGCTCCCGTCCTGGATCGGCCTTTATGACCTCCGGGACTCGCATGAAGCAGGTGCTTCGTATGGTGACATCGTGGAGATCACCGGCACGCCGCGCCAACGCCGCGTCGAGCGTTTCCGGGAAAAGTACGAATTCGCTGTAATGCACCACATCGCCCGATTTCACGAGCCCGGCGGCCCTCTCCGCCGAGATCAGCTTGCTTTTATACAGATTGCTTTCGAATTCTCCCATTGTGGTGCTCTCCCGGTTTGTTTTCGTTTACGCGCCCTTTTTATCGCTTCTGAGCCATATCTTCATGGCGTCGGCCTCGCGTATCAGCTCCTCGCGGAAATCCGGATGAGCGATGTTGATGAGCGTCTCCGCCCTCTGCCAGGTCGATTTGCCCTTCAACTGGGCCGTACCGTATTCGGTCACTACATAATGCGTGAGCGAACGTGGTACCGTTACGACCGATCCTGGTGTGATATTCGGCCGGATTCGCGAGTGCATTTTGCCGTCTTTATCCGTATGGGTGGACGCGAGACAGATGAGCCCCTTGCCGTTTTTCGAACGGAACGCGCCGAAGATGAAATCGAGCTGGCCTCCCGTGCCGGATTTCTGCGCCGCGCCCACCGACTCCGAGCACACCTGGCCGTACAGATCCACCTCGAGCGCGTTGTTGATGGCGATCATGTTGTCGTTGAGGGCGATTACTCTCGGGTCGTTGATGTAGTTCACCGGGTACGAGGCGCACACCGGGTTGTTATGCAGGAAGGCGTACAGCTTGTTCGTGCCCATTGCGAAGGTGTAGCACATTTTATAGGCGTCGATGTTCTTGCGCGCACCGGTGATCTTGCCGGCGTTGTAGAGATCGACACACGAGTCGACGAGCATCTCGGTGTGGATACCGAGGTCTTTGAGGTCGCTCTCGGCGATCATGGAGCCGACGACGTTGGGAAGGCCACCGATGCCGAGCTGCAGGCAGCATCCGTCCTTTATCTCCTTCATTACATGGGAGGCGATCAGTTTGTCGGTCTCGGTCGGTTTTGCGGGGGGAACCTCGAGAAGCGGAGTATTGGCGCTCTCAACAATATGGTCTATCCGCGAGATATGAATGGATTCCTGGTTCCCGCCCTGGCACACGGGAACGTTCTTGTTGACCTCGATGATGATCTTTTTCGCCTTCTGCAATACGGCGGCCGTAACAGAGTTTCCGATCCCGAAATTGAAAAAGCCCCGCGGGTCCATCGGCCCCGTGACGAGAAAAAACACATCGATATCGAGGTATTTTCTGATGGTCCTCGGTCCCATGTGATAGGTCATCGGAATGTAATTGCAGAGGTTCTGGTCGTGCAATCGCCTCGAGACCATCCCGAAGTGATAGTCGCTCATGATGAAGTGCCGGCGTTCCGGATCGACCTTCACCACCTGCGGCACTCTCGTGAAGCAGACGCTGCGGATTTCAACGTTTTCCAGTTCGACACGCCGTCTCGCCAGCGCCGCGTCGAGCGTTTCGGGGAAAAGGATGAACTCGCTGTATTGGATGAGATCCCCCGATTTTACCATCATTGCGGCCTGGTCGGCCGTGATGAGCTTTTGACTGTATTGCCAGTTTTCTATGTCGCCCACTACCATTCCTCCTTATAAAAGGTCGGCCGCTTCCTCAATCCCGTCCCGGCTTCCGCCTCGGCCCGAATCTCAGATCCCGAAGGCCGACCATACGGACTTTTTCATCCCTGCCGCACCGTGATTGTGTCTCAAAAACACATGATGCTTAAGAGACTTTTTTCATAACTTGTGGATATCCGGTTTCCCCCGATGCAGGCGGAAGGAAGCTGATTTAACTCCCGGTTATCAACGATGTTATTTTTATAAACAAAAACTTTGTTTTAGCTTAGCGCAAAACCGGAGGCTGCAATATATTTTTGGGGAAGGCTGCGGTTTTTATTCTGTTTTCGCTTTCATCAGGTTAGAAAGGGATGTCGTGGAGGTTGCGGCTGATATATATCGCGGGCGGCCACGCGGCCAACCTCTAAGAGATGCTTGTCCACTCCGGGCGAAGAACCCTGAGTATGGGCTATTTGCTGCTGCTGCCCTTTGTGGCTTTCTGGTCCATCTTAATCTTCTCTAGTATTTCCTTTTTATAAACACCAAGCTCCATGAGATTGGTTTCCATCTCCTCGATAATGTTGGCGTGCATCTCGTCGATTTTCGTCATGATGCGCTCTTCCATTTCTTTAAGGTACTGAATTATGCTTTCTTCGCTCATCATGCCCCTCTTTCACGATTGCTGAATCGGATATCAGCAGAGTTGTCGCATTGCCGGAAAATCGAGCCGGCTTCTCCGCACCGCGGGCGGGAGAAAACCCGTTGCCCCCGAGACTCGCAACGAACATATTCTACGGGTATTGAATGAATTAATCAACACATTTATTGGATAGTGTCCTGCGGCTCATGTGAAACAATCGAGATTGCCTAACACAGGGCCTGAATCTTCCGCTTCTCCTCCAGGCGGTGCAGAATATCGACGACGTCGATATCCGGGTATTCGTCCATTACCGTCGCCGCGGTGATGAACTGCTTCGTGTAAAAAAACGCTGCGCCATGAACCTCAGCACCTCTTCTTCCTCTTCCGGAAGCTTTTCGGACCTCCAGTCGATTTTACCGGCAATGCGGAAGCGCCGCGACGCGAGGGCCGTCTCCCGCACCTGCGCAGATGAAAGCTCTCTCTGTTCCTCGTCGGTCAGACACGACGAGCATATTCCTCCGAATCGACGATACGAGGGCCTGTTCGCGAATGAGGCGTTCGCGGCGGTCAGTATCTCCCTGCCGCAGCGCCTGCACCTTGTCTTGACGAGGGCTTTCGATCGCATCGACCGCCTCCGTGTTCTATCATACGTCGCAGATCCTGACGGCGCCTGCGCTCAGCAATTCGAGCAGCGCACCATCGGCGGACGTTCTATCAAGGGAGAGATAGAGGGCGTACGCGTCGGACTCGGAGATCACCTGGTTTTCCTTTTCAGTGTAGCTTCCGTTCCAGCCGAGCGCCATCATGTGCGCCTGAAACGCGAGCATGAGGTTCCAGGTATAATCGTTTTTATCATCCCACACCTCCTCGACCTGAAACTCGTAGTCGATCGTCGTCCCCTCGGGCTCCCAGTCCCGGCCCCTGGCGGTCTCGAGCACTGAATGCCATTCCGAATCCCCACATTCCACCCTCCTTGCGCCGTCGAGAGAGGCAAATACGTACGCCATGGCGGACTCAGTCGGTCACGAGCAGAAAAACCGCCTCGATGAACGGCGGGTCCTCCTTCTCCATCGTATCGACTATATGCTTGTGCATGCGTTTCTTCATCTCCCCGAAAATACCGCGCTTTTTACTGAACGTTGCGGCAAAGGCAAGCGCGTCTTTCATCAGCTCATCCTGGTCGGCGGACGCCTTTTCGATGGCATGATGCTCCGCGAGCTCCGCCGCTCCCACGCGCCGGCCCGTATATTTCATCTCCTGGAACTTGTAATAGGGGAAGGCCTTCTTCACCCACTGAATCATGCCCGGCAGGAAGGGAATACCGAGGTCCACCTCCGGAAAACAGAAAAAACCACGGTCCGATTTCATGAAGCGGAAGTCGCAGGCGCATGCTAAAATCGCGCCGTTGCCGAAAGCGTGTCCGTTGATTGCGGCGATAACGGGCATCGGAAACAGCAGGAGGCCGCGAAATACATCGTTCATTGAGTAAATGAAGTCCTTTATCGCCTGGTTGTCCTTCGCGTTCATTCTCTCCCCGAGCCAGGCCACGTCGATGCCGAGGGAAAAATTCTTCGGGTCGCCCGAGGTCAGCACCACGGCCGTAATCGACGTGTCTGCCTTAATCGCGTCCAGGGCGGAGAGAATCCCCTTCGCGAAGTCGGGATTGTGCCTGTTTTCGCCGTTGTTCATCGATAGTATCGCTGTGTTCCCGTCCTTCTTCCATTCAACTACCGCCATAAGATCCTCCTGCGTTTGAATAGTATAATTCGACTTGCTGCGAATCCTGGGGAAACCGACCTTGCTTCCAGGTAATGCAACAATTCCGTTTTGCCGCGAAGCGCCGCCGGAGGCCGCGTCACGGCGATTGTAATATCCTGCGTATGTTATTTCGCGCGGCCTAAAAAACAACCTCTTTTCAAACCTCCCTCGGTGAAATGACCTCCGCGGGGATGACGACAAAATGCCGCGACGACCCTTCCCGCCCGGCGGCGGCCCGCCGCACGGACGATGGAGGGCGGGAATGAGTGAGTATTCAGTCATTTCTGAATGAATGCTCACTCTATTTTGTTTATTATTTTATATTTGAGTATTGATATATTTATTTATAACAAATATAATTTTATGGTTGATTTATTCCACTCCCTGAATATACTGCCGCGCTTATGTGGTACTGCCTGAAAACCGGCGCCACGAACGAGCCGAAATCCTCCGTTTTCGCCGGCGGATGATCTTCGGCCACCCTCTATGCAAGGAGAAAACAACATGGACCTTTTCGATAAGTGCTACGCTTTCACCAGGGCCGACGAGGTTCGGGCCATGGGATACTACCCCTATTTCTATCCCATCTACGAAAACGACGGGCCCGTCGTTTTTATGAACGGTCAGCGCACCATCATGGCCGGTTCAAACAACTATCTCGGGCTCACCACCGACCCCAGGGTAAAGGAAGCGGCCATCGCGGCCATCAGGAAATATGGCTCCGGGTGCTCCGGCTCGCGCCTGCTCAACGGGACGCTCGACATCCATATCGAACTGGAGGAAGCGCTCGCCGATTTCGTCGGCAAGGAGGCCGCCCTGCTCTTCAGCACCGGCTTCCAGACCAATCAGGGCGCGATCGTCCCCATGATCGGCGACGGTGACTTTATCATTTCGGACAGCGAGAACCATTCGAGCATAATCCAGGGAACACTGATCGCCAAGGGCCGCGCCGGCGCCGGCGGGCTCGTCAAATACGAACACAACGACATGGCCGACCTCGAGAAAAAAATCGCGGCGCTGCCTATCGATGCGGGCAAATTGCTCGTAACCGACGGCGTTTTCAGCATGAGCGGCGATATCGTCAACCTTCCGGAAGTCTCACGTATAGCGAAAAAGTACAACGCGCGGGTGATGGTCGACGACGCCCACGGTCTCGGTGTGCTCGGCAGGGGCGGCAGGGGAACCGCGAGCCATTTCGGACTCGACGACCGGATCGATCTCATTATGGGCACCTTCAGCAAGAGCCTCGCCTCGCTCGGAGGATTCGTCGCCGCGGAAAGAAAGGTCATCGACTATCTCAAGCACCACGCGCCCGCCTTTATCTTCAGCGCCAGCATGACCCCGGCGCAGGTGGCGGCCGCGCGCGCCTCGCTCGAAATCATCAAGAACGAGCCGGAGCTTGTTCAGCGCGTCCACGATAACGCCAACCGCGTACGCAGGGGCCTCAAGGAAATCGGACTGCGCGTAATCGACGCCGAGACGCCCATCGTTTCAATTGTGACCGGCGACGACATGCTCACCTTTATGTTCTGGCGCAAACTCTTCGACGGCGGCGTCTTTAACAACCCTATAATCTTTCCCGCGACCCCGCAGGGCATGCAGCTCATCCGCATGAGCTTCATGGCGAGCCACGAGGACTGGCAGCTCGATTTCGTCGTCGAGCAGTGCGCGAAAATAGCGCGTGAGATCGGACTGCTCAAGGCCGCATAAAATAATTTCGGCGCCGGTGCTCGAGACCGGCGTCGCATGGTTTTCCATCTCTCGTTACGCGTTCCACTCATCGAAAAAACGGATCCCGGCGATGCCGGCGTTATGGCCGCGCATACTCAATTATTTTTCTTGATATTAATGCATCCTCATGGTATCAAATAGTCCGGTGTATCGAACCAACCGGAAAAGGTCATCATGCGCGTTAAACACGCTCGCCATCTGCATCATGCATTTTTACTGCTATCGCTTCTTCTGTTTGCGGCATTCCCGTGTGTCGTGAACGCTGATAATTATACGCGGACGTATTCAGTCGATGAAATCGTCCGAATGGCCAAAGACCATTACGCGCTCCTCGCCGCGGAACGCGAAAAGGCAAGGGAATCACGCCACGCGGCCGACCAGGCCGGTGAGCTTAAAAATCCCTCCCTCGGCCTCGAATATGGACAAAAGAGGATCGGCGGTACGGGGTCCCCCTTCTTCGGCCTCAGCGCCACGCAGGAGCTCCCGATAACCGGAAAACGATCCCTTCGCTACGAGATCGCAAAGATCGAGGAAAACCTCGCCCTTCTGTCCTTTGACGAGATGAACGTCTTTATAGAACACGAAGTGACGAGACTCTCCTACGACTACGCGGTCAGCCTTTTCCGCGCGCAGCACATACAGGACCGTTTGCGCCGCCTGGCGCTGATCAATTCGTACATTCGGGGCAGGCTGCTCATCGCGCCGCAGAAAATAGTGGAATCGAAAATTATCGGTACCCGGATTCTGGCGCTCGAGCGCGACGTCCAGAGGCTCGGCACCAATCAACGTCTCGCGTTTGAAAAACTCAACCTTTACGCCGGGATCAAAGAGGATTTTCTACCCTTTATTCAGGTCGACTGGTTCGAGGACGCCCCGGAGATCAATCTTCCGGACATTCTACGTAAGGCCCGCACGTCCGGATTCGCGGTCCGGCGGCAGAAGGAGTACCTCGGGAAGGCTGAAAAACGTATAACGCTCGCCAGGCGCGAACCCTATCCCGACCCCTCGCTTACGCTCTATTACAATGACCAGGACTCGTCGCCGTCGGAACGGACTTTCGGCGCCGGCGTGAGCTTCCCCATCCCCCTCTTCAGCATGAATAAGAACGAGATCGCCAGGTTCGAGGCCTCCGCCAGGGGCGAAGAGGCGCTCCTCGAATACGCCCGTCGCGCCGTGGAGAGCGAGCTTTTACGCCTGCACGCCGAATATGAGTTCGCCGCCGCCCAGTTGAAGCGCTTCCCCGTAAGGATGATGGATGATCTCGAGAGCGATATGCGCTATGCGGATACGGAGTTCAGAAAGGGCCGCGTCGACTTCCAGACCTATATCGAGATGGAGCGGCAGACCCACGAAACCTTCGAGTACGTGCTCGATACACAGCTTTCCCTTGTAAATCTTCATAGCGGCATTTTATTCCTTACCGGCGAGAAGGCGCAATTGCCGGCTTCGACCGGAAAGGAGCAGCGGCCGTGATAGGAAGAATGATAGAATGGGCACTCAGGTCGAGGATGGTGGTGCTCCTGGCCGCCCTGACGGTTGCGATTGCGGGTATCGTCTCTCTCTCACGGCTCCCCATCGACGCGGTCCCCGATATCACGAACGTGTCGGTGATGGTCAACACAAAGACCGGGGCCCTTGCCCCCGAGGAGATTGAAAAGACCGTCACGTTCCCCATCGAATCGGAGCTTGCCGGTCTTCCCGACGTGGAAGACATCCGCTCCCTTTCAAAATACGGCCTTTCCCAGGTAATAATTGTTTTCAAAGACGACACCGACATCTATTTTGCGCGCCAGCAGGTCAGCGAGCGCCTCCAGAGCATCAGTGGGATGCTTCCCGAGGGGATCAGTCCGGAGCTCGGGCCCGTTTCCACTGGCCTCGGCGAGGTCTATATGTACTCCGTCGCCGCGAAAAAATCGAGTCCCCTTTCCGCCAGGCCCGAAATCGAACAGCTGCTTTACCTGCGCACCGTCCAGGATGTCAGAATCAGGCCCGCTCTCAAGGCCATACCCGGTGTCGCCGAGGTGGAATCCAACGGAGGGTACAAAAAGCAGATACACATCAACGTCAACCCTAAACGCATGGAGGCCCTCGGCATAAACTGCCACGAACTCGTAAAAAGCGTCGAAAATCTTGGCGAGAACTACGGCGGCGGCTACATCCAGACGATGGGGACCCAGATCATCGTTCGCACCTACGGCCG
>JADFDB010000091.1 GCA_018263175.1 Spirochaetota bacterium | reverse complement strand
CCGATCGATACGGCGCTCGCCCCGGCCATGAGGAACTCGAGCACATCGTCGAGCGAACCGATGCCGCCGATGCCGATGATGGGAATATCGACCTTCGCGAATATCTCGTAGACGATGCGCACGGCGATGGGCCGAATGGCCGGGCCGCTGAGCCCTGCGACGCGGTTTAGAAAATGGGGCCTCCCCGTGGCGACGTCGATCTTCATCCCGAGAAAAGTATTGACCGCCGAGACGGCGTCGGCCCCGCAGTCCTTCGCCGCCGCGGCGAATTCCGTAACGTCGGTGACGTTCGGCGAGAGCTTGACGATAAGCGGCACCGGCGTGACCTTCCGGACCGCGTTCACGAGCGCCGAGAAGGTGGAGAGGTTACGCCCGAAGGCGATGCCGCCCTCCTTTACATTGGGGCACGAGACGTTGAGTTCGAGGGCCGCGACGCCCTCCGTCCGTCCCAGGACGCGGCAGAGCTCCACGTTTTCATCGACCGAATGGCCGGCGATGTTCGGGATCACCGTCGCGCCCTTCGCACGCAGAAACGGCAGCTTCTTTTCCAGGAACACATCGAGCCCCACGTTTTCAAGGCCGATCGAGTTGAGCATTCCCGAAGGCGTCTCGATGATCCGCGGGCCCCTGTTGCCGGCCCTGGGCCCGAGCGAAAGCCCCTTGGTGAAAACGGCCCCGAGGCGCGCAATGTCGTAATAGCCCGACAGCTCCTCGCCGTAACCGGCGGTTCCCGAGGCGACCGTCACCGGATTTTTAAGCCGCAGGCTTCCTATTTGTACCGAGGTATCGATACCGTCCCTCCGTTTGCTCACACGAGTCGGGATATGACAACGCCGCGTTTCGGCTCAGTCAAGAAATAAAAAAGGGCACCGCGTGCGATGCCCCCAGACTGCGCAAAACACTATGTATAAAAGCCTCTAACCTTCCTCCACGGGACCAGCGTCCCTCCGGGCCTCCCGGCACCCATCTTTGTTGTATGATTGTAGTAGCATTTAAAGCCCGCGCTGTCAAGAAAAATATTTGCACGCGGGTCCGGCCGCTGATATACGGTCCGGGGGTGCGCCCGTATCCGCCGTTTTGCGTCCCGATTCCGCAGGAGGAAAGCGATTATGCGAAGTTCTCCCCGCCGCGCTCTGTTCGTTCTGCCGATTCTGCTCTTCGCCGCGACGACCGGCTGCAGGAAGGGCGAGCTCTTGACCTTCAACCGGCCCATGCTCGGGACCATGATTACGATTACGATGGTTGCCGACTCCCGCGAGGCGGGGGTCAGAGCCTCCGAGGAGGCCTTCGGCGAAATCTCCCGGATAGAGGCCCTCATGAGCCCCCGGCAAAGCGAAAGCGACGTCGCGCGGCTCAACCGCGACGGCGGACGCGCCCCGGTCGCCGTTTCGAATGAGACTTTCGCCCTGATCGAGAAATCCATCGAGGTGTCCCGCCGTACCGATGGCGCCTTCGACATCAGCTTTGCCTCGATAGCCCGCCTGTGGGACCTCGGGGCACCGGATTTCCGGCCCCCCGGCCGACCCGAGATCGGACGACTGCTCCCGCTCGTCGATTATCGAAAGCTTCTGCTCTACCCCGATTCGCACCGGGTATCTTTCGCCCTGCCGGGGATGAAGGTCGGGCTCGGCGGGATTGCGAAGGGGTACGCGATTGGGCGCGCGGTCGCGGCGCTCGGCCGCCGGGGGGTCAGAGCCTCGATCGTCGACGCCGGGGGCGACCTCCAGGTGACCGGCGACAAATTCGGCGAACCGTGGCGAGTGGGGCTTATGCACCCGCGGAAAAAGGAGATTATCCTCGCCATAGCGGCTCTGGACGGCGATTCGGTCGTAACGAGCGGCGATTACGAGCGTTTCGCGATATATCAGGGCGAGCGCTATCATCATATACTCGATCCCAAAACCGGCTTCCCGGCCCGGGGCCTTTCGTCGGCGACAGTCGTATGCTCTGACCCCGTCCTTGCCGACGCCTATGCCACGGCCCTTTTCGTGATGGGAGGGGTCAGAGCCCGCGAATTTGCGCGCGAACACGCGCAGATACGGGCTATACTCATCGACCAGAACCTGCATATCGCCGCTTCGAAGGAGCTTAAGGGGAGGATTACGCCGCTCGGAAACGAGGAAGTGGAGTGGTTTTAGGAGGTGATGGGGTCAGAGCCCTCTATCCAGAACCCTCGATCGCGCACATCGAATTAACCGCCTTTCGTGCTTTTTCGCGACAATGAGCGTCCTTTATTTCCGCTGGATGCCGGCAACGCCTTGACGTGGGCCAAAGAGCCGCGCGCGCGCTTACCAGCACGGGCGAGAGAGCGGCACAGGGTCCGCAGTTCGCTCGCCCTTCGCAGACGTCCGGTAATCGCCTTCGGCGACATATCAGCGCTCATGATCGTCTCCTTGCAAAAACGCGATATCATCCAGGTCACGACCGCCTCCACGAAGCTTTTTCATGTACACCAGCCCTTCCTTCGAGACAACCCAGAGCGGGCCGTCCTCCCACCGGACTTCAAACCGGGATTCCCATACCGTATCGAGCGTTGGCGTTACCAGCAGTATATCCAGCACAAGGGCGTCTTCCTCCTGGGGGTCGATTTTCGTCAATCGGTATATTCTGATTCGCCCCCCAGAAAAACGCATAAGGCCGGCGTCGAGGGTGTAGCCGTTGTCCCGAGCCACTGATTTTACTTTCTCAAGCGAGGATTCTTCCACAAGTATATCGATATCCACCGTCGCCCTGACAAGACCGTGGACCGCCATGGCCAGCCCGCCGCAGAGGGCATAGGGTATTTCCTCACGGTCAAGCGCGCGTATGAGATCTCGTAACTGGTTGAACAGTTCCATCAGTGATTCACCACTATAGATTGTTCCGAATCACAGTCGGATAGCAAGCACAATTCGGATCGCACCGATGGAGGACGGAGCCGCCTTCCAATTCCACGGTTCATACGCTCATGATGGAGCTCATGGCCGGGGGGGGTGGGGTCAGAGCCTCCGCGGGCTCGCGCACGCATTCCGAGTGACCACGCTCATCGAGTACAGCAGGCACATCGGCGCCTCGAAGGGATTTAATGAAGAGATTGCGCCGCCGGGAGGCGCGGAGGTGGCGTGGTTTTAGGACGTGATGGGGTCAGAGCAACCGGTTTCTGCCGACAGCATTAGATTATTCCCGACTTCTTCGGCCGCCAGGACCCATTTACGGGTTCAGTCGAGTATCCGAGTAAATATCCGCCCTTCCGTTGCGGTAATCGTACCAGAGGAATAAACCGCCCCAAGGGGCCCCCCCATCGTTGTAATTGAGCGCTTTTAGCCGCAGCTCGGAGGTAGCCCAGGCGCCAGGAATGCCGACCGTTACGCCGTCATAATCGAACGGCGCCCCAACCACGCCATCGGCGTCCCAGAGCCGCCCGCCGGCCCCGTCTACCGCCTGCGCCATGAGTACGTACCCCATGTCGGGACCGTAGAAGCGTTCATCGAACCAGCTTACGATCGCTCCCGTGGTGTTGTCGGGCGTGATGGAAAGGCCTGCCTGATACGCGTAGGTTAAGACCGAAACTACCGGCGTCTCGACATAGCCGGGAGTATTGTCCCCGTCGGCGGAATCGAATTTCTGTATAAAGATCTCGCTTCCGCGCGAATACACCACCGTCGGGAAATTACCGGTCGATTCGAGACACATTGCCGCGTCGTCGACATTGGCGATCGTCGCGGTCCAGGCAATTCCCATTGCCCCCGTAATTCGCCGCAGGTACAGCGTGGTCCCGTTTTTATACAGCACATAGAAGGCCCCGTAATTGTTCGATACAGCGTCGACCAGCGTGGAGGCCGCGAGGGTCAACTGGACGCCGAGACCGCCGTTCGCGGCGTCGTCTGCGGCGTTTACAACGCCGTTGCCGTCTATCCGCTTACCATAATAGGTATATGTGGGCCCCGCCCCGCTCTGGTAAACGGCGAAGGCTCCTCCGTTGAAGGCCGCGCCCAAGTAGCCGCGGTTCAGCAGTTTGACATTCGCCTGGGTGCCGGCGGCACCGCTGATCGTGAACTCATTGCGGAACACGCTCCCGTCGCGCAGGCGTATCACGACGCCATAGATGTCACCGCCGCGCTCGTAGGCGAAGAGCATGCGCGGCTGGAGCACCACGTAGCGCTGTCCGGCGGCGGTGATGAGATCGGTATTGAGGGTAAGCTGTATCGCCGAGTTGACGCTGACCACATAGGCGTCCTGCGAAGTGGTGATGTTGCGCACCATGTCGCCCTGGCGTACCGGGTAGTTCGCCGAGGTGAAGCTCGCATTCGTATCATCAAGGGTGCCCGCTCCATCGCTCGTCGTGGTGCCGAGTTCGATCACCCTATCGTTGCTCGCGAAGACGATAAACCGGTCACCGATGGTATCGAATATGTTACGGTTCAACGTGAGCTGGGTGGCCGAATTGCGGACCGCCACCGTGGCGTAGCGATTATCGCTTATATTATAAACGATATCACCGGGATCAACCCCCTGACCGACAAAATCAGCCACCGTGGAATTCAACTGACCCGCCACCACGGATGTTGCATGACCGGACTCGATAACGCTCGCCGTTTCCGCCGGATTCGCGAACCTTAGTATCCAGTACGTATCCAAATCGCTGATAACGCCCGCATTCATTGCAAGCGCCCGTTCCCCATACCCGGCCGGGCGCGCCCCTACGGTGCTTACCAGCGCAAGGTTCGGCAGAACGCCATAGGTAGTAAGATTCACCACCACATCGTTGACGGCGACACCATTGACCACATAGGTCGCGGTATTGTCATACAGCGGGTTTGCGGGCGGGGCGTCCGCCGTATATGGGGTCGCGGCCGAAAGCGTCACATCGGGATACAGCGTTACGGCAACACCGGAACCGACGCCGATATTCCAATCGAGGTCATATCGATAAAATGCGTTATCCGGAGGAGGCGGATGTGTCGTGCACCAGTCGCTGAAAACGTCGTAGGCTTCGGTTCCGGCCGGGAAAAGGTTGGAGCCGAACTCGAGAACCCGATCGGACAGGACCGTGCTCACCGTCGCTCTCGTCGTATCGGTGACATTCGCAACCAGATCGCCGGCACTCACCCCGGCGAAGGGAGCGGTAGTATCGACAAGAAGATTGGTTCTCGATGCTATGCCGGCGGCGATGGCCGGATCTTCCAATACCAGATAATTGTGACCTAAAACGAGGAATATATCGAGATTCAGCGATAATACGGTCTCGATCACCGGATCGGCCGACACCGTCGTATTCGTGAGCGTGTTTAAATTTACAACATAGTCTCCCGCCACTATTCCATTCGTCATGAACGTCGCGGCCGAATCCACAAGTTCCCCCGGCGAAACGGTCGTCACCGCGCCGCTTGCGAGCGGATTGTACACCTCGTAATTTTCAGCCATTGTCAGGAATATGTCAGCCGACAAGTCGAGTTCGTCGGCATAGACATTATCGACATACGCATAGGTTGAATCGTCCGTGTTCACGACCACGTCTCCAACACCGACCCCCCCGAAGGCCGCGCTGGTATCTATGAGAAACCCCGAGTAATCCGCCGTCCCCGAGGTTACCAGCGTATTGGTATAGGTTGGTCTTCCCGTCGTCCTGGCGTAGTTCCCGCCGCTTTCCAGCAATGCATCGATTGAATATGCCCCGCCCGGAGCGGCCGCAAGGTGGGGGGTGAAAACACGGTTTAGCGCATTGGTATAGTTGGTTCCGCTGTCCATCAGGTGATTTTCAGTGGTAAACAGATATTGAGCGGGACCAGTATTATTGATGATAACGTATCCATCGCCCGATGCGATAAGCGCGGCGGTCTGGCCCAGCACGTGCCTGAAGTTCTGCCCCGCCTTGTTGATTGTTGTAATTATATTTGTTGCCGTTCGGTCGTATACCCAGTAACCGTCCACCACGCCGGCTACCGATAGATCCTCGTCAAAATCATAATACGGATTCGCTGGAACAAACATCGTCGCGGTCCCGGGCGCGGTTCCCGCATTGGGATACATCCGAGTGATAAAGCCAGCATACACATTATTGTTCCCCTGCGCGCCCCATACAAGAATTGCAGAAGGATTTGTACCATTGCCGACGGTATAACCATCATCAGCAGCGCTTCCCAAACCGGGCGTACTCCCCCAGATCGGATCAAACCCCGCACTTCCCGCATTATTATAGACCCGCTTGGCGTAGATAACCGGCGCGCCCTCAAAGGTCACCATCGCGCGGCCGAGGTAATCACCGAACACGCGCGGATTGGTCCTGTTATTCATCGCCGAATCGATCGGATCTCCGTCGGCGCTCCAGAGCATCACTCCGGCGGTGCTGAAATACATACCGTAGATATTGTTGTCGTTCGGGTCCTTCCAGACCGCATAGCTGTCCCCGGCTGGAACCAACTGCGTATTGTTCTGTAAAACGACGAGACCGGTCTTCCCCAGGGCGGCGGTATCGCTTACCACCTCGTCATCGGTAATAAGGGGATTAGGGTTGTTCTTCGTAAGAGAATAGGATGTGGCCGTGGCCCCACCGCTCGTTACCCTGAAATAATACTTTGTCGCGTTGTTCAGGCCGGCGACGTTCATGAAGTGAACGGTATTAAGCGGCGCCGCCGCCTCGTTCGAGGAGGACCCATAAGCGACGGTGGTGCCCCACTGAACGGTCGAGCCGCCAACAGGCTCGTTTGTCACCCAGTTGATGATGAGAGAGTTTTCGGTGATATTGGTAAACCATACTGATGTGATAGTCGTCGCACCCGCCGTGTTCGGGTCGGCCTCCACCGTAAAAGTCCAGTTATTATTGGCGCTTATCACCAAGTCACGAAGTCCCGTATCTCTGATCCCCGTTACGGGAGTATCATCCAGGTCGACCGTATAGTCCTGCGCATAGGTGAGAGTATTCAGTGGGAGATACCATGTCTTCTCGTCGGGGCTGAAATAGGGTACACCGGATGCCGCCGCCGGCGCGATGCTGAACGTCGCGGCGGTCACGTTTTGAACCTCTTTATTGAATGACGCCACCACATAGCCGACGCTGCGGCTGTACGGCCCGGCACCGACCGGATACCGGGTGGCGGCGATTACGACCGGGTCGAGGTCCGCGGTGGTATCCAATCCCGTGGTAAATTCGGCCGTGTCATTGGGGCCGATGACTCCGAAATCCACTCCACCTGAATCGTTAATGAGTGTAGGGTCTATAGTAATGGTATACGTAGTATTATAGGCGAACGTACCGACAAAAGGTATGCGCACGCCCTTGCCACCGGCGAAGCTGGTCACCGGGTCGAAGGCCGGTCCGGCCGGAGCGATGACGATGTTCGTCACATTGATGTCCGCCAGCTGAACCGGCCTGGAAAACATGATGACGATATCCGTGTCAACGGGAAACCGGTCGGCAGCGGGAAGCGGCGCGTCCGGATAGACGGACTCAACCTGCAGGTATTCGGTCCCCGGGTTCGACCCCGGAACGGTCCCTCCCGTGGCGCCGAGGTAGACGTTCGGTGCCTCGGGCGCGCAGGCGTGGAAAAGCAGCGCCATGACGGCCGGGAGCATGAAGGATAGCGCAGGCCGGTAATGGATTGTTCGTATCACATCACCCCCCTTTAAGCGGGGAAACATCGAATTTCTGTTTTTTTGCAGGGGGCATACAGTTTTTCTTTACATTTTAATCGTCGCGGCATGTAGTTATCAGTGTACGATGCGTAGCGCAATAGCGTCACCATACACCTTCTCAATGCTCTATAGTACAGAAGAAATCGGGATTAAGGCAATAATAATTTAGACCATGCTCCGTAAAAAAAACACGCTGCTTCCGCTCTTGTTCATCGTCACCCTTTCCCTGCTGCTAACCGAAAAAGCGGGGCGCGGAACTATCACCTCCATAACCCTGACGCCCGCAAACCCGACCACCCTGTCGAACACCCTGGGGTATTATCTGGCGGGGAAGGCATATACCTTTACGATAAATGTGATCGATCCGGATGCAACCGGCTGGGCCGATATTACCGACGTCAGCCTCACCATCGCCAACCCCGCGCTCGCGCTGACCGGCGCGCCGCCCTATATTCCCAACGCCAACCAGATGCGCGTCTTTTTCGCTCCCGCCGCCGGACCGGGGGCGTACATCCCCACCGTTGCACCGCTCGGTACCGTCAACGCCGCAGCGATGGTCGCCGGCACCTTCAACAACTTCACGGCGACCTTCACCATCACCTTCCGATGGGACAGCGCGCAGTGCCCCTGGGGAGCGCTCCGCAATATTACCGGCTATGCACGCACGAGTGTTCCGGCCGACAATTTCTTAAGCGATCTACGGCCGGTCTCCTACGGCATACGCTCGACCATTACGATCGTCGGCTTCACCCAGGACGGCGACGCGGCCGACGGGATGGTCAATCCATGGCACACCTCCTTCAACGTGACCGGCACGATCGCCTACAACATCCCCGGCGCAGCGGCGGCCGATGCGGTGCATCTCATCGCCGACGCAGGAATCGGCGAATACGCCGCTCCCGGCGCGATCTTATACCGTACCGGCAACCTGACGCCGCACGTCGACGCAACACCTGCCGCGCTCAGCATCCCCGTAAGCCCGGAATGGTTCAATTCCCTCGGATGGGCAACTGCGCGCGGCAATCACACCTGGACGGTTGTTGTGGCGATGGCGACACCCGGCGGCCCTGAAACTTCGGTGAATACGCTCGCGATCAACTGCGACCGTATTCAGGTCACCAATATTCAATTCCTTGGCGGGGGCGGCGTAAATCCGCCACCACGTTACTATCGCAGCGTCAACCTGCCAGGCACTCAGGTAAGGATAACGGCCCAGCTCGAAAACGCCGGGACGCCCATGGTCGGGAATACGACCATTCGGGTTGGCGAATTCGACGGCACCGATAATCCCACGGGGGCGACGACCGATGTGGTTATCGCCAACGGTCTAACCATCGGCCTTGGCAATCTCACCTATCCGCCCGGCGCGGCGACACCCGCAGGCGACACCACCCCGCTCCGCTACGGGGCAATCCGCGTACACGGAGGCGCCTACGATGGCGCGCCAGCGGGCGCTGTCGGCCAATATATCGACGATTTCGTTCCGCCGACGCCAAATCCGCTGCGGATCACTCAGGCGGTGTATCCGGCGTATATCATTTACTGGGACAATAACGACCCACCGGGGGCCAATGCGGGCGGATTTACCACATGGGTAAACCAGCAGCCAACGGCCACAAGCCTGGAACTCACATGGGGCCCGATCGATCCGCTGGTTAATGACGACCACGATTTTTATTCATACAGAATCTACTATCGGGAGCACACAACCATCCCCTGGATTATGATCGATCGCAACACGGCAAACTATGGGCCGCCCGCCGGAACGTTCAGACTCGATCTTATCGCTACGGGTACAGCCGCAATCCAGGGACTCGTGCCGCTCACCACGTACGACTACTTCGTATCCGCCGT
>JADFDB010000090.1 GCA_018263175.1 Spirochaetota bacterium | reverse complement strand
CGGTGCTTCCATTTTACCAGACGGGTGATGTTGATGAGATTGGACGAGGGCAGGATGAGCTCCCGGATCTGCGCGGGGTCGATCTCGAGTCTGGCGAAGTATTCGTAGCAGGCACGCGGGAAGTGGTATGAGCTGAAATAGCGGTTTTTATAAAAAAGCGGGTTGTTCTGCAGTACGACGAACCCGCACCCCGCATAGCGGGCCGATTCGCGGCCGATTTCCGAAATGGTGTCGAGAATGCGCGGCTCGTCGAAGTAGCGGCCCTCGGGCGCCTTCAGGTTGAAGATGGCGTGCCGGTTGTGCATTACCTGAAAGTCGCCGTTGGTGTAGAATACGCCGATGAAGGAGTCCCGGTCGGAGATGATCTTCTCCCTGGAAAATTCGGGGATGTCCTTTTCGATTTCGACGACCGAGACGTTCGTAAGATCGAGGCCGAAGGTCCTCTGGAAATCGAGGTAGCGTTTTACCACCACCCTGCTTCCGATGTAGCGGTTGGTCGGGAGGTAGTTGACATCGATATTGAACTGTTCGTGCGAGGGGTTGCCGATCATCTGGTCGGTGACGATGATGTTCTCTATGAGCGGGATGATCTCGACCGGGAGGTTCATCCAGTTGCCAATCCGGATAAACGGTCTTTCGTCGTCGATGGTGTCGCCGGTGAAGATTACATAGCAGTCGTGGTCGAGTATGAAGAGCCGGTCGCCGTCCTGCCGTATTACATCGCTGAGTTCCATCCGGGATGTTCCCCTTGAGTTCTATTTATTCCGCCGGTGTGCACGAGCTGCCGATCGCTTCGATGAAGTCTATATGATCCTTTGCCCGCAGGGCAAGTCTTTTTATGGCAGAGTCGCTGAAGACGCAAGATATCTCGGCGAGGATCCGGATCTGAGAATCCTGGTCGCCGAGCGGTGTGAGGATCAGAAAAATGATATGTGCGGGCATGCCGTCCGGGGCGTCGAAGTCGATGCCGGCGGGGGAGAGCCCGGCGATTACGCAGGGGCTCTCGAGTTCGGCCATGCGGGCGTGCGGCACGGCGACGCCGTCCCCGATGCCGGTGCTCATGATCGATTCGCGCTCGATGACGCGCTCCGCGATCGTTGCCGCGTCGATCCCGGTTTTCCGCGCGGCCGCGGCCGCCAGCTCCCCGACGGCCGCGTTCGTGGTACGGCCGGCGAGGGAGGCCAGGAAGGCGTGCTCATCGATCAGCACGGCGAGCGAAAAGCGCTCCTTTGTTTTAAGGAAGAAGCGTATGAGCGGCCCGCTCAGCAGTGAGGTGGCGAGCGCCATGATGACTATCGATACATAGGTGCGCTCCGGTATGATCCCGAACTTGAGGGCCGTGATTCCGATTATGATGCCCATGGCGCCGAGGGCGCTCATCGCCGATCCTGTAAGCATGGATTCCCGAAGGGGAACCCCCGCGATTCGACCGCCTACTATCGACCCGGCGAATTTACCGCCGAAGGCGAGTGTGACGAGAATGAGCGAGAGAGCAGGGTCGAAATTACCGATGAAGTCGACCCGAAGGCCGATCGAGACGAAAAACAGCGGCGCGAAGATGTTGTTGATGAACTGGTTGATGATGTCCTTGGTGTGTTCGCGCAGGTGCTGAGAGTCGCCGACAGCGATTCCCGCCAGGAAGGCGCCGAAGATGGCATGTATGCCGATCGCCTCGGTCGCCGCCGAACAGACGAGCCCGATCGACACGATGAAGGCGATGGTGCCGCCGGGCCACTCGGTGTGCTTTTCGATCCAGGGGAGCGCCTGGTTGATGAGGAGGCGAACGACGCTGAGAATGATGAGCGCCGTGAGGAGGGTGAGCCCCGTGATTTTCAGGATCAGCATGGAATCGACGGCGCCGGTCGAGGAGAGCTGTACGATGATTGAAAAGATCAGCCAGCCGAAGAGGTCGTTTATCATCGCCGAGGCGAGCACGAGCATGCCGAAGTCGGTGTGAAAGAGCCGCATGTCGAGGAGTATCTTGGCTATGATGGGAAGCGCCGTAATGGAGAGCGCGACCCCGATGAAGAGCGCGAGCACGATACTGCCGCTCCGCCCGAAGAGGCCGGGAGCGAGGAGCGCGAGCGCAGATCCGAGCGCAAAGGGTATAGCGATGTTGAAGGCGCTCATGACGAAAACGGACTTTCCCTGTTTGATCACCGTCGACAGGTCGACCTCGAGTCCGGCGACGAGGAGCAGGAATACCACCCCCATGTAGATGATGGCCTCCAGGGCGGTCGAGCCGCGCGTGCCGGCGGGGAATATCCACTGGAAAAAATCGGGGGCCATTCTTCCAAGGAGGCTCGGCCCTATGCAGATGCCGGCGAGTATCTCGCCTACGACCGAGGGGAGCCGTGCGCGCCTGAAAAGCTCGCCGAGAACCCTGCCCGTTCCGAGCATCAGCGCGATGCCGAGGAAGAGGACGATTATGTCGTTGCCTGAAAGCGTGCTCATGGCGCTTGAAAGGAAATTCCCCGTTCGCGGGGAGGGATAAGGGGCCCGCGGGGGGCACCGCGAGCGTATAATAGATAAAAGGAGTCGGATGGCAACCAAATTATCGAAAGCGCGTTTTTTTTGGTGGAACAAACGGCGTCGAATCGGTATTTTTCAGTCATCTGCGGGCATTTTCGGGCGGTTTGTCCCGCCCGCGATGCCGATTAATATAGCAACGACGGCACTATGCGATATTTTCGGGAATCCCAATGAACCGGATCGTTTCCGGCCTTTACGGCCTGCATCTGCGGTATCCGTACGTGCGCCAGGCGATATGGTCGCTCGCGGGCCTCGTCGTGGCCGCGGGTGTTGTCGTCCTCGTGTCGGTGAGCTCGAAGGTGTCGACCCTCCCCGTGGGCTGGGAGAAGAGCTTTTTCATCTCACCGGCCGGCGTCGCCGCGCGCAACATCCAGGTGGCATCGCGCGGCAGGTTTATCGCGGTCGTATTCGAGGGTGTGGACAAAAAGGGCCACCGCATCTACACGGCACTCTCGTTCGACGGCGGGAAATCGTTCTTCGATCCGATCCCGATCGCCGACGTGGCGATGGGGATGGACCACTATCCGTATATAGGTGTTTCGGGGTCGGGGCAGGTGGCCGTGGTGTGGCAGAACATCCTGCCCGAAGACGCGAAGAGCAGGCTGTTCTATTCGCTCTCGAACGACATGGGGGCCACCTGGTCCTCCCCTTCGAGAATTTATCTGCCGTCCGACACCGAGCTTCTGCCGATGGTCTTTTACGATGACCGCGGCGTACTGCATCTCTTTTACCATGGGCAGCGACTCGGCGCATTCACGCTGTTCCATGCCGAAAGCCCCGACGGCAGGACCTTCAATGAACCCGACGAACTGGCCAGGGTCGGCGACCTGCGCGGCGCGTTTTTCCCGGCGGTGCACCTCGAGGGCAATTTTATATTCATGGTATGGCAGGGGAAGGGCGATTTTCGCGGTGTGCTCGCCGACAACCTGTATTTCATCCGCTCGGAGAACTATGGCCGCAGTTGGAGCTCTGCCAGACGGATCACCCTGAGCCCGGCCAACGACGCCGCCCCGTCGATCGCGTTTTATCGCGATACGATCTACTGCGTATACCAGAACAACGACGATAAAAACTGGGCCATTAAAATGCTCCGAGGGGGCGATTACGGCAAGACCTGGACCGAAAGGCCGCTCAATGTTTCCTCCACCAACGCAAACTGTTATTCGCCGCAGGTGCTGCCGGACAGAAGCGACGAGCTCGTGATCGTGTGGTACGACACCAGGGAGGTCAGGCCGGGGATAATGTCCAGAAAGTACATGCTCGCGGACCGGGCCTTTTCGGCCGAGAACCGGCTTTCGCCGCAGAACGTCGCCTCCCGCAAGCCCGTCATGGTGTCCTCGAACGCGCGCGTGCTCGCGGTCTGGGAGGAGGCCGATCGTATAACGGCGAAACACTCGGACACCTATGTCGACACCCCGGTCCTCAGCTCGCCGACGCACCCTGAAAACGCCTGGTCGAAGGATACGACGGCGCTCGTGCAGTGGAAGCCGCCGGCGGACGAGTCGGGAATCTCGGGGTACGCCGTTATCGTCAACAAAGAGCCCGACTTCATTCCGGCGGTCCAGAACCTTGAGGGCAATATCCGCAGCTACCGCATTCCGGACCTCGACGACGGCATCAGCTATTTTCATATACGCGCCGTGGACGGGGCGGGGAATTACAGCCGCACGGTCCATTACCCGCTTCAGGTGAGTAAGAACCAGCTCTCCTTACCGCTGGTGGTATCGCCGACGCACCCCGAATCACAGGTCTCGACGTCGCGCTCTCCGCGCTTCCGCTGGACCATGGGGGAGAAGGTCCGCCTGAAGGGCTTTCTTTACAGCATCGCGCGCGATACCACCGCGCGCCCGGCGACGTTCAGCACCGATTTCGAGGCCGCGTTCGAGGGGCTCGAGGACGGGCGCTACTTCTTTACGCTGGCCGCGGTGGACAAGACGAACACCATGGGGCGCGTCGCGGTGTACGAGATTATCGTCAACAGGGCCGAACCGCTCGACCAGGCGGCCTACGAGCGCATTGCAAAAAGGCTCGAGTTCGCTCCCGCCGCCGGGCCGTTTGTTCCGGCCGTGCCGCGCATCGAGATCGTCTTTCCGTTCGATCCGAATTCGCCGTTCGACCGCGGTTCGTTCGAGGCGCGCCTGGTGCCGCGGAACATACGGCCGGAATTCATCACCGGGTATTCGCTCGCGGCGGGCGGCGAGCTCAAACAGGCACCGGCCGATGTCAACCACGCCGGGGACACCGTCGCGTTCAAGGATCTGAAGGAGGGAGCGTATTATCTGAGCGCGCGGGCCCAGTATTATCGGATCGAGGACGGAAAAAAAACGCTGTACTGGACACGGCCGGCAAATAAGAGCTTTGTCATTTCGGCCCGGCGTGACCTCTCGCCGGTGATGGCCTACGCGGAGGAAATTCAGAAGCGGCTCTACCGCCACTGGCCGGCGGTTTCGGTTTCTCTGCTGGTGCTTGCGCTTTCGCTCGTTACGATCGGCTATGGGACCCGCCTCGGATTTATGACGAGGCTTGCGGGGTTCAGGATTAAGAGCCTGATGCGCCTGCGTCTTCCCGGCCGGTAGGCCGCGCGTCCGGGCCCGATGCCGGGACTATACGGGAACGAATCAGCAGCGCTCGAATACCTCTTCGGGTTTGAAGAAAAACGCTATCTCCCTTTCCGCGCTTTGTACGCTGTCCGATCCGTGGACAGCGTTGCGCCGGTTGTTCTCACCGAAATCGCGCCGTATGGTGCCGATCTCCGCCTCGGGGCTGTTGGTCTTCCCCATGATCTTGCGATTTTTTGCGATCGCATCGTCGCCCTCGAGCACCTGCGCGAGGATGGGGCCCGAGGTCATGAAGTCGATGAGCGGCTCGAAGTAGGGCTGTCCCTCGTGTTCGGCGTAGAAACGTTTTGCATCGTCGCCCGACAGGCACAGCATGCGTGATGCGGCTATGCGAAGGCCGTTTTTTTCAAAGCGTGAATAGATTTCGCCGATGATGTTTTTCCCGACAGCGTCGGGTTTGATCATTGAGAGCGTGCGTTCCCTGGGCATTGTTTGCTGTCCTCGCGGTCTGTAAAGTATCGTTATAAGAGGTGCGGTGTCGGGAGTGAGCGCGCTCCCGCGGCGATCGACGCTAGGGCGGGCACTTGGCGCAGACCGATTTAAAGAGCGCGGTGGAGAGATACCGGTCGCCCCGGTCGGGGAGGATCGTGACGATGGTTCCCTCGTCCATCGTGCGCGCGGCCCGTATAGCCCCCGCGACGGCCGCGCCGCTCGACATGCCGCAGAAAAGCCCCTCGCGCACCGCAAGCTCGTGGCAGGTCGAGAAGGCCTCTTCGTCGTCGACGGTCAGTATCTCATCGATCGTCGCCGGATTATAGATGGCGGGAACGATGCTTTCGGTCATGTTCTTGAGTCCCTGGATGGTGTGGCCGATCGTCGGCTCGACGGCGATGATCCTCGTTGACCGATCGTGCTCCCTGAGGCGCCTGCCGACGCCCATAATGGTGCCGGTTGTTCCGAGCCCCGCCACGAAGGCCGTAATCGGCCCGCCGGCCTGTTCGATGATCTCCGGCCCGGTGGTCTCGTAGTGCGCGAGTACGTTCGCGGGATTGCTGAACTGGTCGGGCATGTAGTACTTGCCGGGCTCGGCCTCCATCATACGGCGCGCCTCGACGATGGCGCCGTCGGTCATGCGGCACCCGGCCGTGAGCACGAGCTCCGCGCCGAAGGCCATGAGGATGCTCCGCCGCTCCATGCTCACGCACTCGGGCATGCAGAGTGTTACGCGAAAGCCCATGGAGACCCCGACCATGGCCAGGCCGATGCCCGTGTTCCCGCTCGTGGGCTCGAGGATTATTTTGTCCGCGGTAAGCTCACCGCTCTCCACGGCCTTTTTAAGCATGTAGTACGCGGGCCGGTCCTTAACCGAGCCGCCGGGGTTCGCGCCCTCGAGCTTTACGAGTATCGCCACGCACGGATTGGGCGAGAGGTTCCTGAGACGGACCATCGGGGTGTTTCCGATCGCGGAGGCGACCCCGGTATGGGCGTAAGGCGTCTGAATTGTTTTCATGTGCGGTTATCCCGGGTACGGCGGTTGAACGCCCCGCAGGCGCTCTGTCGCGCGTGCCGACAGCGTTCAGAACTATGAGCGGGCGATGGGGCTCGAACCCACGACGTCCAGCTTGGGAAGCTGACATTCTACCACTGAATTACGCCCGCGGTCTGCGCGCCCTTCCGGGCGCGCAGGTGTAAATACGCGAAAAATGAGGGGGAAAGTCAATACTTTTTTGCCGGAGGGGTATTTCAGTGTTTTTTGTTTTCTTCGCATGAGGCCTGCCGGCCGGGTGAGGCGCACCTTTGCGAGTGGTGAAATCCTGTTGACGGATGGCGGCCGGTGTGGCTGTATTTTACCGCATCGGGCCGTTGAAGCTCAGGTTATTGAACAGAGAAAGGACAGGCCTTACCGTGCCCGGACTATGTGCCGTACGGTGTAATGATTTATTATTATGCGCGAACGCAAACCAAGCAGAATGTCTCATTTTGATTATTCGTCGCGCGGCGCGTATTTCATCACGGCCAACGTCACACATCGCGCCGAATGGTTCGGCCGGGTGTGTGACGGCCGCATGGTATTGAACGCCGACGGCCTCATCGCGCACCGGTGCTGGTCGGTTCGTATAAATCGGCGGTGTCGAAATTGGTGCATCGTTTCGGTTCGGCGTCGTTCCAATGGCAACGGTCGTACCACGATACCGTCATTCGCGATCATGGCGCGTTGCACGGAATTCGGCGGCATATCGGTGAGAACCCGGTGCGATGGGGTGCGAATGGTGGATGGACGTGTGGCGCGATAGGCTTGACAGACGGTATGTTCGATACTATCGTAATGCGGCCGGTCGAAACGCGCACCACGACCGTTGAGGGATTTCGCGCTGCCGGGAGACGGGTCCGCCGGCGGAACGGAACGATCCCGCCGCGTTTCGGGTGGCGCGCGTGATTTTAAGGGGAGGTTTTCGCGATGAAACCGACGGATGCCGTTCTGGAAAGATTGAGAGAAGCCGTCCCGGTATTGTCCGAAAAATACAACGTTAAACGGATAGGCGTTTTCGGTTCGTATATACGCAACGAGCAGAAGGAGGACAGCGATCTCGACGTTCTCGTCGATCTCGGCCCGGAACCCGCCTTCGGACTGTTCGCCCTCGTGGAAATGGAAGAGTACCTGTCGGACAAGGTGGGCGTCAAGGTGGACCTTGTCATGATGGAGGGGCTCAATCCCCGTATCGGCAGGAGAATCCTCGAAGAGGTCGTGTACCTGTGACCGGGAGAAGCGCGGGCGACTACATCCAGGATATCATCGATTCGATCGACGCGGTCGCCGATTTTACCGGCGCGATGGGATACGACGAATTTATCACTGACCGCAAGACCGTCTACGCTAAGGTGTGCGCTATCCAGATCATCGGCAAGGCGGCGAAGAAGGTGCCGGACGACCTCCGGTCCATGTACCCCACGGTGCCGTGGCGGAGCATGGCCGGCATGAGGGACAAGGTGACCCACGAGTATTTCGGTGTTCAAATGAGGATTCTATGGAACACCGTTAAGGAAGACCTGCCGCCCCTTAAGGGCGTATTGCTGGAAATTTTGCGGGAGATTGACCGCAACGAGGGCTGATTGCCGGCGTGACCGGCCCGGCGTCATTCCAGTGGCAGCGATCGTACCACGATACCGTCGCCCTCCGTGGGGACAAGCACAGTGATCTGAATACGGTAATCCAATGACCAAAAAACACGATTATCACCGCATGCTGAGGCAGTGCGAAAAAAGCTCGGAGCTCACCGCTGAGTTTGTCGACCGGTTTCTCGTGCCGTATGCCGTTGAACGTGAAAATCTGGACGCGGAGTTTCTGAATGCGGCTTCTCGATACAGGGACGTTATCCGTAAAATGCCCGAGGGCTGGGCGGGATATTCCATGACGCAGTATGCCTGCCTGAAACTTTTTAAACGCGGCGGGCTTGCGGCCAAGTATATCAACCATTCCGCGCTTAAGACTCGAAGTGCCGAAGAGATCGGGTTTTTGAGATTCCAGATCGATCATCCATGGTGTCTTTCCTTTTTCGGGGTCGAGCGTTTGCCGAAAGCGCTTTTTTTCGAACTCACCGATGTATTCAGCGGGGAAGTATTCACCGTCTATTCGAAAGGCATTGACTCAATTCTTCAAACGAGTGGATCCCTGTCCATGCTGTTGCTTCTTATCGGCTTTAACGGCCTGTGCTGGCAGACCTACGGCACACTGGCGTACTTCATCGGCCTTCAGCCCTTTGATATTTATTATTTCGCCACTCTTCTTAATGGGGGGGTGAAGCATCATGAGGATGTTCCGGCATTCATTGAAGACAATCCGCTTCATTTCATGGTGCTGTATTACAGGGCAGAGCTTCCGCTTGTGATAAGCAGGGGGCATCCCGTGATTCACTGTAAATCGGAAGTGAAAAAAATAGACCTCGATCCCGAAAAGCTCGTCGGGGAGGCACTGGTCCGAAAAGTGCAGCACATCTATAAAATCACCCTGCCCGGCTCGGAAGACTTTCCCCATTACGGGGCCTGCTATTATCATTCACAGAAACGTCATCTCGTGGTAACCGCCATGACGGAATGGGCGTACGGGAAGATGGCGGAGCTGTTGGGCGAAAATGGAATCTCGGTGCCCGAGCGGCCACGGATCTTCGCGACACCGGTGATGATGTCGCTCTTGAAGAATGATTTAAAGATGAAAATTGATTACGGGAACCCCTACGAGAAAACCTTCGCGGGACCCGAGCCCTCTGATAAAGAGAAGGCGTTTCTGGAAAAGCTCAACGCGGTGATGCGTGATGTGGTTGAGGCTTCCAACGCGAAGCGGCCGGTCGACGCCGCGGTCCTCGCGCGCAGGCACGGCGTGGAGATAGAGACCGTGAATCAGCTTGTTGAATCGATGGAAAACACGTTGAGGAATATTCCGGGGAGGGGGTAGGCGGGAACGGGATTGCGGTTATTGGTGATGCGTCCCCTACCAAACGGCCCCTGCCACACGAACCAGTATGAT
>JADFDB010000008.1 GCA_018263175.1 Spirochaetota bacterium | reverse complement strand
CCGGAAGATCTCGAGCGCCTCGATTCCGTCGGCGGCGGTGAGCACACGGTAGCCGGCATTCATGAGGATCTTTACGGCCATGGTCCGAACCATCTCATCGTCCTCGGCAAGCAGGATGGTCCCCGCGCCGCTCGACGGCCTGCGGGCGCCCGGCGGTTTTTCGGCCTGCCGGGGCGGGTGCTCCCCGGAGGCGGGCAGGTATATGCGGAAGGTCGTTCCCGTTTTGACGGAGCTCTCGAATTCGATCCATCCCTCGTGCTGGTTGACGATTCCATATACGGTCGCAAGCCCCAGCCCCGTGCCCTTGCCGACCTCCTTGGTCGTGAAGAATGGTTCGAACACGTGCTCGCTGACCTCCTCCTCCATCCCGGTCCCCGTGTCGCTGATGCTGAGCATGACGTAATCCCCACCCGCCTGCCGGGGCGTGCGGTGGGACTGGTCCGGCGTCAGGTGTGTAAAGGCAGTGCGTATAACGATCGATCCGCCGTTTGGCATGGCGTCGCGCGAGTTGACGCAGAGGTTCATGATGATCTGCTCTATCTGCCCTGGGTCCGCGTAAACGCTCCACAGGCCGCCGGCCGGTTCGGTCCGGAGCTCTATGTGTTCGCCGATGATCCGCCGCAGCATTTCCGACATCTCGTCGATGATGGCGTTGAGATCGAGGTGCTCGCAACGCATCGTCTGCCGGCTGCTGAAGGCGAGAAGCTGTTTGACCAGCGCGGTCGCGCGCTTCGACGCGGTGAGGATCTGTTCCAGCTCCTCGGTCGGCGGGCGGCTGGCCGACGCCTCGGACAGGGCGATGTGTGAAAGTCCTATGATGGCCTGAAGGATATTGTTGAAGTCGTGCGCGATGCCGCCGGCGAGGCGTCCGACGCTCTCCATCTTTTGCGCGTGTACGAGCTGCTGTTCCAGCCGTTTGCGTTCGGTTATGTCGATATTGAACTCGGCCGCGAGCGTCCGTCCTCCCTCTTCGAAGGGGATGGTGTGTACCTCGACGATGCGGTTGTTTTCCTTTACGAGGACCTCTTCCTTTATGACGGTGCGCCGGCCCGCGATTGCCTCGGGTACTCCGCAGTTGTCGCAGGGCTCGGCACGGCCCATGAAGTACTCATGGCATCTTCTACCGTGATAATCCCCGTAGATTTTAGTCCATCCGGGGTCGACGTAGAGGATGTTGTAGTCCTCGTCAATGATGTCGATGCCGATCTTGGCGACGGCAAGCAGGTACTCGAGCCGCTGGTTGTGGCTGCGGATTTCCTCTTCCATCATCTTCCGTACGGTGATGTCGGTAAGGAAGGAGAGCACGGCGGGCCTTCCCTCCCAGTCGATGAAGGCGGTGTTGATCTCCGCCCATTTTACCTCTCCGCTTTTGGTTACGATCCTGAACGAGTACAACTCCGGGATCTCCCGGCCCTGGAGGCGCCGCAGGTGGTTCTGGACCACGAGATCGCGGTCATCGTGATGGATGAGATCGAGGAACGATCGTCCAATGAGCTCGTCGATGGGATATTCGGAGGCCTCGGACATTTTTCTGTTGGCGAAACGGATCATCATGTCCTGGAATACCGCGATGGCCTCGTTCGCGTTTTCAACGAGCAGGCGGTACTGCTCTTCGGAGCGCCGCAGGGCCTCCTCGGCCATCTTGCTTCCGGTGATGTCGATCGCCGTTCCGAGCGAGGCGGGTTTGCCCTGGTATTCGATGAGCGCCACACTCAGCTCGGCCCAGAGGCTGCGGCCCGTTTTCGTGAGCAGCCTGACCTCATAGCGGTCCGGCACCTTGTCTCCGCGCTGGCGCGCGATGCCGCGCTCTTTCGTAAGCTCTTTGTATTCAGGATGCATGACGTCCCAGAAGGCCATGCGGTAGCATTCGTCGGCGGAGTATTCCAGCAGGCGGGTGAAGGCCCCGTTGACGTACACGAAACGCTCTCCCTGGATCACGTACACGGGCGCGTTGTTATGCTCGGTAAGCGTCCGGAATTTCAACTCGCTCTCCCGGAGCTCCCTCTCGAGCTGATGCCGGTGCAGGGCGGAATCGATGTTCGACACGAGATCGTGGTCCTTTACGGGCTTCAGGATGTAGCCGTAGGGGCCCGTGTCGCGCGCCCTCGTGATGGTATCGGCGCCGGCGTCGCCGGCAAGATAGATGAGCGGAAGGTCATAACGCCTGCCGATCGAACGGACGGCCTCCATCCCGATGCCGTCTGCGGGGATGGAGATGTCCATGAGGACGAGATCGGGTCTGTCCGTCTCGATGGCTCCGATGACGGCTTCGATGGTGCCCGATACTGAGCGGATCTCGTAACCCAGCGGGCCGAGGATTTCCGCGCAGCGCGCTGCGGTTTCGTGATTGTTGCCGGCGATAAGGATACGGGTGTTCACCGTGACCGCCGAACGCTATTGAGGACGTGTACCGTGAACACGAGTTTGCCCGGCGATGCCTTACCCTGCCGCACATCGATACGCCTTGAACCGGCACGATCGGTCAAATAATTAACCATGGCCGTCCGGGGCGCGTACGGCGGCGCCTGGCTCCTGCTGCGGAAGCGGGAAGCCGATCCTCGCCGTGGTTCCGGCTCCGCTTTCGATCGTGAAATCGCCGCCGAGCTGACGGGAAAGCGTGCCGACGAGCTTCAGGCCGGTGCCGGCCGATCTGTCCAGTGCGAAACCATCCGGCAGGCCGATCCCATCGTCCGAAATGCTGAGCACGGCCATATCGTTTTCTCCGCGCAGGTTGACGGTGATGGTCCCCGACCCCCTTCCCTGGAAGGCATACTTCGCCGCGTTGGTCAGGAGCTCGTTCAGGATGAGTCCCGCGGGCACGGCGCGTTTGAGGTCGATCCGCATCGCGTCGAGCCTCGTGACGAGCCGTATGTTCTGGCGCTCCATCGTGAAGGTTTTAAAAAGCGTGCGTGCGAGGTGTTCGATATAGCCGTTCAGCTCCAGGTGTGTGAGGTTTCCGGCCGAGTACAGGCTTTCGTAGAGCGTCGCCATGGTCTTGATGCGGTTCTGAACATCGTTGATGATGCGTCTGGCGTTTCCCTCCCCGAGGTCTCTCGCCTCAACAGAGAGGAGCATGGACAGTATCGTGAGATTGTTCTTTACCCGGTGCTGGAGTTCCCGAAGGAGCGTGCTCTTTTCCTCGAGGGAGCGCTCGAGCGCTTCTCCCGCCTGCTTGCGGGCCGTGATGTCGTTGCCCACGCAGAGTATGGCGCTCAGAGCGCCGTTTTCGTCGTGGATCGCGCGGTTGGTCCAGGCGACATAGACCGTGCTTCCGTCGCTGCGCATGTTCTCGTTTTCGTTGTTCACGTAACGGTCGGGGTTTTTGCCTATATCGGTGATCATCGTGGCGAGGTTCTTCCCCGCGGAATCGACCGGGGGAACGATGGTGCCGATGACGTTTCTGCCGGAGAGGTCATCCTTCGTAAAACCGAAGAATTTCAGCCCGAAGTCGTTCAGGTACAGCACGGTGCCCGATGTATCCATTCGCAGTATGATGCTGTTGGCGCTTTCGACGATAAGCCGGTAGAGGTCCGCTTTTTTTATCAGCTCCTGCTCGCGGCGCCGGCTCAGCAGGGCGGTTTCGATTGCGTACATCAGGTCCGAGTTGGTGCAGGGCGGAGAGATGATCGTAAGATGAGGGACCAGGGCGGCCCGTGCCCGGTCCGCGTCGTCGATCTTCGCGGAGAGCCAGATGATCGGCGCCTGGCAGCGGTCGCGAAGGGAGAGCGCCGCCTCGAGCGCGCTCGACGATTCGGCCGAATCCCCGGCGATTACGATGTCCGGGTTCCGCCCGTCGGCGGTTTTGACGATGTCGCTCCCGGCGGGAACAATCTCGGCCCGATAGCCGTTCGAGCGCAGGGTGTCGACGAGCGAAGGAGACATGTCGATGGTGCTTTTAATGAGTACGATGTGTGCTTTCGGCATTCCGCTCCCTTGCGGTCCACAGGCCTCCATGCGGCCAATCACTTCGATCGATCCGCCTCACTACGACATGTGTCAGCGTTGTATAGTTGAACTAATTGCGGCGATCGTACAGCTTAATTCGCGGGAGGTCAATAATTTGTGCGATTTTATTGTTGACAGTGGATGTCCTGCTAATTAACTGAATATACAGTTAATTAGCAGGATGCCGTCGCCATGAAAACACGCCAGAACGCCGAGCTGCGAAAGCCCGAGATACTCAAGAACTTTTACGACATACTGATAGAAGAGGGCATCGAAGGCGCCTCCATCGCAAAAATAGCGAAGAGGATGGGGATTCACCCGAGCCTCATCATACACTATTTTTCCACCAAGGAAAAGCTGATCATAGCGGCCGTGGACCATATCGTCCGGGAATATGGCGTTCTGATTCAGGGGATGGAATCGCGCACCACGGACCGGGCCCGGCGCCTCGAGCGGCTCGTGGACACGCTGGTGGGCGACGAATGGTACCGCATGACCGAGATCGCTGCCGATTTTTCCGTAATCGCGATCAGCTTCAGAAACGGGGAGATCGACGAGCGCGTCAGGCGCCTGTACGCGCTCTATAAGAAGTTCCTCGCCGGAGAGTTTCGGGCGCTTGGCGAGGCCGGGATCATCGACCGACGCAATCCTCAGAGAACGGCGGAGATCGTGATGTCGCTGCTCGAAGGGTACCGTCACTTCAAGCACTTCTACGTGAGGGACGAGGACGCGGAATCGTACCGCCGCGACATGAAGCGGACGGTAATGACCCTGCTGGGGCCGGAATAACTCATCCCCCCGGCCCCCTTCTCTTTAAACGAAAGAGAAGGGGGAGTGGCAGGTAACAGCTTATTGATGGGAGTCGGCACTCTGTCTTTTATGGAAAGGAGGGGCAGGGTGAGCTGTTCCGTCTCCTCATGGCAGAACACTCAATGGACGCGGAATGATCAGGGCGACGTATCGACAGTGTGAAAGCTATTTAACATGGAGGAAAGCATGAGCGGGAAGCTCGAACATCTATTCTCTCCCGTTACGATCAACTCTCTTCATCTGAAAAACCGCGCGGTAATGCCGCCCATGGGTACCGGCTACGGCAATCGGGACGGCACGGTCAGCGAGCGTCTTGTCCGCTACCTCGAACGGCGTGCGCGGGGAGGCGTGGGGCTCGTCATCACCGAGGTCTGCGCGGTCGACCCGCGCGGAAAGGGTTTCCCGGCGGAGATCGGAGCATGGAGCGACGATCACATCCCCGGACTCGCGGCGCTTGCCGGGGCCGTCCACGCCGCGGGATCGGCGATAGCGCTCCAGCTGCATCACGCCGGCAGGGAGACGATGAAAGACTTCGCTGGCGCGCTGCCGGAGGCCCCGTCGGATGTGCCGAGCGTCATTCTCAATCAGCCCTGCGAGGCCATGACCGTCGAGCGCATCGATGAAGTGGTCCGCGCCTATGCAGAGGCCGCCCGCCGCGCGCGCGACGCCGGCTTCGATGCGGTCGAGATCCACGGCGCGCACGGCTATCTCGTGTGCCAGTTCCTGTCGCCGTTCTCGAACAAACGCACCGACGCGTACGGCGGTTCGGACGAGAACCGCGCGCGCTTCGCGATCGAGGTTCTCCGCGCCGTGCGATCGAGCGTCGGGCCGGACTTCCCGCTAATCATCCGCGTTTCCTCCGACGAGCTCGTCCGCGGCGGATATGATCTTTCTTATATGAAGTGGCTCGCTCCGCGGCTCGTGGAGGCGGGCGCCGACGCGCTGCACGTATCGCTCGGCGTTTATTCCACGCCGGGCGGCCTCACCATCGCGTCATCGGACATGGAGGAGGGGTTCAACCTGTTCCGCGCGCGCGAAATAAAGGAGGTTGTGAAGGTGCCCGTCATCGGCGTCGGCAGGATCACCGATCCGCGCACGGCCGATGCCGCGATTGCGCGCGGCGACGCCGACCTCATAAGCTTCGGCCGGCAGCTTCTGACCGATCCGGACGTGCTCCTCAAGGCGCACAACGGCGCGTACGACGACATCCGCTGGTGCCTCGGTTGCAACCAGGGCTGTATTGACCGGCTGAACTTCGAGATGCGTGCGGTGACCTGCAGCATCAACCCGGACTGCGGCTATGAATACCTGCGCACCGGCGAAAAGGCGGATGCGCCGAAAAACGTGTGGGTGATCGGCGCGGGGCCCGCCGGGCTCTCGGCCGCGATGGAAGCGGCCGCGCGCGGACATCGCGTAACGGTGTTCGAGCGCGATGCGGAGCCCGGCGGACAGCTCGTTTCGGCGAGCAGGCCTCCGCATAAAGACGGCCTGGCGAAATGGACGCGCTGGGCGCGCCGGACGGCGGAGAAGGCGGGTGTCGAACTGCGCTATGGGACCGCGGTAACCGAAGCGATGATCGCATCCGAAAGGCCGGAGGCGGTGATCCTCGCCTCGGGCGCGCTCCCCGCGGTGCCGCCGATTCCGGGGATTGACGGCGCCATCGTGCACGACGCGCGCGACGTGCTTACCGGGAAGGCCGAAATTAAAAGCCCTGCCGTGGTGCTCGGCGCGGGCTACGTGGGCATGGAGACCGCCGATTTTCTGATGGAGCGGGGCGCCGCGGTGAGCGTACTCGAGATGAGTGCCGCCCCTCCGGTGCCGGCCTTTACCGCCCACGGCTACTGGCTGCACCGCAGGCTCAAAAAAGGTGGCAGGCTCGTGCTGAACGCCAGGGTATGCTCGATCGGCGCCGGCGAAGTAGTGTACGAGCTCGATGGAAAGGAGCGGTCCGAGCCGGCGGCCATGGTCGTGACGGCGCTCGGCGCGCATTCGGAGCGTGTGCTCGAGGAGGCATGTGCCGGGGGCGGATGCCCGTGCATCGTCGTGGGTGACGCGATTCAGCCGCGCAGGCTGATCGAGGCCGTCCACGAGGGAGCGAAGGCCGGGCGGGAGATTTAACGGCGGGTCGCGCAATGGAGACCGGAGTACGGGCACAGGGTGCCCGCGTACGATAAGGGGGAATATATGGAAAAACCGTTACTGTTCGAGTCCGCAAACGGCATCGCCGTCATCACGCTCAACCGTCCTGAAAAGCGCAACTGCTTCAACCAGCAACTGCTCGCGATGCTCTTCGACGCGATCGAAGAGGTCTCGCGTAACGATGCCATCACGGTCGCGATCATCACCGGAAACGGCAAGTCCTTCTGCACGGGGATCGACCTTTCGGTGCTCGGCAAGGAAGACCTGTTCGATCCGCGCGGCGACGGAAAGGAATATCCCGACGTTATCGGCGCGTGCCACAAGCCGGTCATCGGCGCGATCAACGGGCACGCCATTACGGGCGGTTTCGAGATCGCGCTCAACTGCGATTTTCTGATCGCCTCCGAGAACGCCGTGTTCGGGGACACGCACGCGAAGGTCGGCATACACCCAGGGTGGGGAATGACCCAGCTTTTGCAGCAGGCGGTCGGCCGGCGAATGGCCAAGCAGATGTCGCTCACCTGTCAGTACATCAACGCCGAACAGGCGCTTCACTGCGGACTGGTGAACGAGGTCGTTCCGGCCGAAAAGCTCATGCCGCGCGTCATGGAGATCGCGTCCCAGATATGCGCGGTGAACCGGGAGATGATGATGACCGTCAAAGGGGTCATCGAGTACCGGAACCATGCCACGCTGGAGCAGGCCTACGCCAACGAGCGGAGCGAGTTCAAGAAGTGGGTGGAGAAGATGTCGGAGATGATGAAGCCGAAATAGTATCCGGGAATTCCGGCCCCGCGCGGCGCCGGATGACAGTAGAAGCCGAACGGAAAGGAGACCATTGCCATGGCGGAGAAATTTTTCAGCGAACGGAACCTTCGTTTCACCCTGTACGACGTTCACGACGTCGCGTCTCTGGCGGGCTCCGCGTATTACGCGGATCACGGAAGGGAGACCTTCGATATACTGCTCGACACGGCCAAAAAGATCGCGACCGAGCACCTGTATCCGTATTATATGGAAATGGACCGCAACCCGCCGCGATTCGCGGACGGCGGCATTACGGTGCATCCCGCGGTGAGAGATTACCTGCGGATCGCCGGGGAGGGCGGCTGGATCAACGCGGTCTTTCCGTACGCGATGGGCGGCCAGCAGATCCCGGTGTCCGTATTCTTCGCCTGCCAGTTCATGATGGCCGCGGCGAACTACTCGCTGAGCGTTTACCCGGAGCTTACCTCGGGGGCTGCCAGGCTCATCCATTCGTTCGGATCGACGGAGCTTCAGAAAACCTATGCCGAAAAAATGGTTTCCGGCGAGTGGCAGGGCACCATGGCGCTTACCGAGCCCGAGGCCGGAAGCTCCCTCGGCGACGTCAGGACATCGGCCGAGCCGGCGCCGCAGGGCCATTACCTCGTCAGGGGCCAGAAGACCTTCATCTCGGCGGGCGATCACGACTGTGCCGACAATGTCGTGCACCTCATGCTCGCGCGCGTGAAGGGGGCCCCGGCCGGCGTTAAGGGCCTGTCGCTCTTCGTGGTGCCGAAGAAACGGGTCACCGCGGACGGGAAGCTCGAGTTCAACGACGTCAACTGCACGGGCTGTTATCATAAGATGGGCTACCGGGGCTCCCCGATCGCCCAGCTCAGCATGGGCGAGGAGAACGACTGCCGCGGTTACCTGGTCGGGGAGGAGAACCGCGGACTTTCGTACATGTTTCAGATGATGAACGAGGCGCGCATCGGCGTCGGCATGGGCGCCACCGCCATCGCCACGGCCGCCTATTACGCGTCGCTCGAATACGCAAAGGTGCGCCTGCAGGGGCGCAGGCTCACCGAGAAGGACGCGGCAAAGCCCCAGATCCCGATCATCGAACACGCCGACATCAGACGAATGCTCCTCAAGCAGCGCGCGATAGCGGAGGGCTCGCTCTCGCTCATGATCTACGCCGGGAAGCTCCTCGACCTGCATCTTTCCGGCGAGGGCGAAGAGCGCGAGCGTAGTGAGATCCTCCTCGATTTCCTGACGCCCATCGTCAAGAGCTATCCCTCGGAGATGGGTGTAGTCTCGACGAGCCAGGCCATCCAGTGCCTGGGCGGCTATGGGTACAGCGACGAGTTCCCGGTCGAGCAGTACATGCGCGACGCGCGCATCCACCCGATCCACGAGGGCACCACGGGCATCCAGGGGATGGACCTGCTCGGCCGCAAGGTGACGATGAAGAACGGGAAGGCCTTCGGCCTGTACCTGGAAGAGATCGCGCAGACGACGGCAAAAGCGAAATCCATAGCGGGACTTGCCGGCCGCGCGGCCCGGCTCGAAGAGACGGTCGAACTTCAGAAGAAGGTGACCGCTTCACTCGTCGAACACGCCATGAAGGGCGAGATCGACCGCTTCCTGGCGGACGCCACCCTGTATCTGGAGATGGCGGGCGTAATCTGCATCGCGTGGCAGTGGCTTATGCAGGGCGTTGTCGCGCAGCGGGCACTCGATGCGGGCGCCTCGGGTGACGGCCGTACATTTCTCGAGGGCAAGCTCTTTACCATGCGCTACTTCTTCGAGTACGAGCTGCCGGCCGTCGAGGGGCTTGCCCTCCGGCTCATGAGCCCGGATGCTCCGACCGTCGAGATGGAGGCCGGGCATTTCGATGATTGAGGGTGATTTTAAGCCCCCGTGCTATCTGCGGGCGGCACTCCTGCAGTCGGTGCTCAACTCGAGCGGATTCCGCAATCCCCGCCTCACGGCCCTCGCGGCGGCGGAGGAGGAGTTGATCATCGACGCCGGAGGAGGCGTCCGCCTGCAGGGGTTCCTTTCGCGGCGGCATGGCGGCCCCTCGAAGGGCCTGGTCATCATCATGCACGGCTGGGAGGGAAGCGCCCGTTCGGCCTACGTGCTCAGCACGGGCGAGTACCTCTACGCGCGCGGCTACGACGTGTTCAGGCTCAACTACCGCGACCACGGAGACAGCCATCACCTCAACGAGGGCCTTTTCCTCGGTACGCTTATCGACGAGAATCTCGCGGCGGTTCGTTATGCGGCGGGCCTCGGCGAGCGGTCGTTTCTGGTCGGCTTCTCCCTGGGCGGAAGCTTTGCCGTCCGCATCGCGGCCCGCTGTGCAGAGGCCCCCATCCCGGAGCTTCGCCATATCGTCGCGATCAACCCGCCGCTCGATCCGCTGGCGAGTACCCTCGCCATCGATCGGACGCCGCTCATCCGGATGTATTTCCTTAAAAAATGGAAGCGCTCGCTCCGGAAGAAACAGGCGCTTTTCCCGAAGCGGTACGATTTTACCGATATGCTCGGCATGAACACCTGCATGGACATCACGGAAACGCTCGTACGCCGCTACTCCGGCTACGCCGACGCCGCCGACTACTTCGGGCACTACACGCTCGGGGTGGGCTTTATCGACCGCGCCGGCGTGCCGCTCACCGTGCTCATGGCGAATGACGATCCGGTGGTGCCGGCGGAGGATTTTTACGCGGTCGAGACGAACGAGCGCAGCCGCGTCATCATGCAGCCTTTCGGCGGGCACTGCGGATATATCGACGGGCCGCATCTCGGCTCGTGGTATCAGCCCATGCTCGATCGCTGGTTTCGCGAATAGTGGATCCGGCACGGTCATGTGCTATACTCAAATTGACGATAATAATCCGTGGTGGGATTGACAAATTTAAAAGCAGACTCCACAATGTCATCCATACTCTATAAAGAATGCCGGCACGCCCAATGATCTCCGTTCTGTCCATTTTCCGTAAACAATACCCCATTGTACTCCCCGCCGAGCGGCACGTGATGTCCAGGGGCTCCATCGATCCCGAAGTGCTCGAAATCCTGGCGAGGATCAGGCGCGGCGGCTATAAGGCGTACCTCGTGGGAGGCTGCGTCCGCGACCTCCTGCTCGGCAAAAAGCCCAAGGACTTCGATATAGCCACCGAGGCGCGGCCCCGGCAGGTGAAGCAGCTCTTCCGGCGCTGTTATCTCATCGGGCGGCGGTTTCGCCTCGCGCACGTCTACATGAGCCGCGACCGCTTTGTGGAGGTGGCCACGTTCCGCGCTGCCGTCGACCCGCAGGAGGTGCAGGACGCGGGGCGGTACGCGGCCAACAACGTTTTCGGTTCCATAGAAGAAGACGCGCAGAGGCGCGATTTCACGGTCAATTCCCTGTATTTCAACAGCGCCGACTCCACGGTCATCGATTACACCGGCGGCCTGCGCGATCTCGAAAAGAAGCTCCTTCGCTCGATCGGCGATCCCGAAACGCGCTTCGCCGATGATCCGGTGCGCATCATCCGTGCCGCCCGCTTCTGCGCCCAGCTCGATTTTCAGCCTTCAGGGGCCGACCTCAAAGCGGCGAAATCGTGCGCGCCGCTCATCAGGGAGGCGAACGATCAGCGCCTGCGCGAGGAGCTTTTCAAGATTCTCCGCTGCGGCGCCTCCGAAGGGACCATACGCAACCTCATACGATTCGGTCTCCTCGGCGAATGGCTGCCCGAGCTCGCGCCCAAGCGCTACCACGAGGCCCTGTTCGCCCGCCTTGCGGTGGTGGACCGTCGCCGTGCGAAGGGCGAGGACTTGCCGGTCTGTGTGCTTGTCACCGCGCTTTTATACGACCTGTTCGCTGAAGCCACGGGTACCGACGGCGGAAGGCAGTCCTTCCAGGAGGCCTTTATGCTCCTTAAAGAACGCTTCGGCGAGATGGCTGCGAAGATGCGCCTTCCCCGGCAGGAGTGGGACAATATCTGCAACACGGCCGCGCGCCAGATGATCCTCATGCGCCCGGGCGGCGGTAAAAACTGGAAGAGATTCGAGAAAAAATTCGCGGGCAACGCGTACTTTTCGCAGGCCATGCTTTTCTTCGAAATTCTCGTCGAGGCGACGGGCGAACACGCCGAACAGCTCGCCTACTGGCGGCGCTTCGCTCATACCCAGGGTGAGGCCGTCGACAGCAAGCCGGCCCGGCCCGAAGCCGTGCGGCGCGACCGTGAGCCGGTCGTCAAGCCGCGCGCGGATTCGGCCGATGAGGACGCGCCAAAGCCCAAACGGCGCCGCCCGCGCAGGCCGAGGAAAAAACGCCCGCAGGAACAGCCGTCCGGCGGCGCCTCGGCGTAAATCCCCGCACCGCTGGTGATCCCCCTTTGGTAAAGGGGGATCACCCGAAGAGAGCCTCGAGGCATGATGTTTTTTCCCCCCATTTAAACGGCAACCAGTATTTTAAATCAGGCTCCCCTTTAATACAGGGGATCTGTGACGCACAGGATGTGCTAATGCCGGCGTTGCGACAGGAGGTTGCGTCGTTAGCCGGCCCAGCGGCTGAGAGGATTTGTTCATGTTACGGAAACTAACCAGTACATGAATATGATTCCCCTTTATTGAAAGGGATCTGTGACGCACAGGGTGTGCTAATGTCGACGTTGCGACAGGAGGTCGCGTCGTTAACCGGTCCGGAGGCGCGAGGATTTCTACCAGCGCGGCTTCTTCTCCAGCAGCACCCGCGCGTCGGCGGCGCAGAGGGGCGGCGAGAACAGGTAGCCCTGGCCGTAGTCGCAGCCCATACCGCGCAGCATCGTTAGATGTTCCCCGGTCTCGATGCCCTCGGCGACTACGAGCTTTCCGAGGTTGTGGGCCAGGTCGACGATGGTCTTGGCGATGACGTGGCTTTCGTCGTCCACGCCCATCCATTTGATGAACGACTGGTCGATCTTGATGACGTCCATCGGGAAATGCCGCAGATAGCTCAGCGAGGAGTAACCTGTGCCGAAGTCGTCCATGTACAGCCTGAAATCCATCGATTTGAGCTTTAAAAGCATCATGTTCGCCGAATCCATGTCGGCCATCAGTGCGCTTTCGGTGATCTCGAAGCGGACGAGCTCGTGCCGCACGCCGCTCTCCCGTACGATATCGTCTATCCGCTCGGCAAGCTCGGGATGGATGAACTGTACGGTGGAGAGGTTGATGGATACGTTCAGGAGCCCGGCCTCCGGGCAGGTGTCGTGCCACTCGCGAAGCTGCCGGCATGCCTTCTCGATCGCGATGAATCCAAGGGAGAGGATGAGCGCCGACTCCTCCGCAAAGGGGATGAATTCCGTGGGCGAGACGTAGCCTCGCTCAGGGTGCCGCCAGCGGATGAGCGATTCGAAGCCGGTTATACCGCCCGCCGACATATCGACGATGGGCTGATAGAACATCTCGAACTCGTCCTTCTCTATTGCGCGTATCAACTCCTGCTCGAGCACGAGCTTCTCTCGGGCGCGCGCGGACGATGACTGTGCGCTCTCCGGCTGTGCTCTGGTCTCCCGGACGAGCCTGCGGGTGCCGTGCGATCGGAGCATCCTGGTCTGGTGTATGGAGTTTTCCAGCGACGAAACGATAAAATCGACAAGCTGTTTCTTTCCGAGCTCGATCGTTTCGGCGCTGTTGCCATGCGGTATCAGGAGCCGCAGCTTTTCGTCGTCTTCCCGGGCGGCCGGTCCTCCCGCGCCGATGATGTCCTCGATGCGCCTGACGAGCGAGCGCTTGCCGTAGGGAAGGTTGAGGAAGTTTCCCATGCCGCGCCTGAGACAGTCGAGAAGATAGTCGAAATCGGCCGCGGCGGGGGCGATGGCGAGGGATGGCGCGTCGTGCATGCCGGGCAGATCGTCCGGCGCACAGTTCGCGGCGATCGCTTCGTCAAGATAATAGATCACAAGGTCGAACCGCTCCCCGGCAGCGATAAGTTCCGGAGATTGGTCGAACGGAAGTTCGGTGACGGTAAAGTCGTGCTCGCGGAGGAGGGCGCCGAGCTGATCGCTCTTCGGCGATGGCGCGCCGACGATAAGGATGTTTCCTCGCGGCATGGACGGGCTCCTCGGGCGGTATAGCCGGACGTTTCGACACGCCGGCATTGCAGAGAATGCACGGGTTTGGCAAAATGTCAAATGAAAGATCGTCTTAGGCTATTTTTATATCGAACATATGATATAAAAAGCTTGAAAACCGCGGCCTTTCCGTCATACTCGTCCGGTGTCCGCGCGGTGAACACATACGGGACTTTCGGAAATCGCGGTAAAGCGCGCTTTGCCGAAGGTTTACGGAAAATGGGGAGGTCGTGATGGGAAATACATCGTCCGAACGGTATGACGCCATAATTGCCGGTTCCGGGCCGGGCGGCGCAAGCGTCGCGCGGGAGCTCGCGAAAAAAGGCCGGCGCGTGCTGGTGCTCGAATGGGGGTCCGGCGCGCCGGTGCGCGGGAGCTTCCTCCAGTATCTCCGGTGGCAGCTCGTTCCCGGCAGGTCGCTGCTGTTTACGCCGAACCTTCTCGCGATGGTGCGCGGGATCGTCACCGGGGGGAGCTCCGTCTTCTACTATGCCACCGCCTTCCCGGTCCCGCACGAGATGCTTCGAAAATACGGTATCGACGTGCGCCGCGAGGAGCGCGAGGCGAGGGCCGAGCTTCCGATAGCGCCGCTTAAGGACGAAATGATGACGCCGATGGCGCGCCGCATTATGGAGAGTGCGAGAGCGCTCGGCTACGACTGGAAGGGGCTGCCCAAGTTCATGTACCAGGACCGGTGGAAAAGCGGCTACCGCTTCGGCTATTACGGCGATCCGCACGGCGTTAAATGGAGCGCGCGCATGCTTATGGACGAGGCCGTCGAGGCCGGGGCGGTCCTCGTAAACGGGGCCAGGGTGGACCGGGTGATCATCGAAAACGGAAGGGCCGTCGGGGTGAGCTATACGGCGTGCGGCCGCAGCCGGAGCATCTTTGCCGACACGGTGGTCATAGCGGCGGGGGGCATAGGCTCACCGGTAATTTTACGAAAGAGCGGCCTGCGCGAGGCCGGGTACGATTTCTTCTTCGACCCGCTCGTGACCGTATGCGGCACTGTTAAGGACGTGCGCCGCAGAAGGGACGAGATCCCAATGAGCGCGGGCTGTATCTTCGCGAGAGAGGGTTTCGTTATGACCGACCTCGCGCTGCAAACCATGCTGGACCGCATGTTCGCGGCGATGTCGCTGCGCTTTTTTAAGATTTTCCAGTCGCGAAAAACAGTACGCATCATGGTGAAGATACGGGACGACCTCGCCGGAAGGCTCACCGACAGCGGCGGCGTGCGCAAAGAGCTTACGCCGGCCGACAGGGAGAGGCTTCGCAAGGGGGCCGATATCGCGCGTAACATCCTCTCCCACGCGGGGGCGAGGGGGATGTACACCACGTGGAAACTCGCCGCCCATCCCGGCGGAACGGTGCGGATAGGTCGCATCCTCGATTCGAACCTGAAGGTTAAGGACGTCGCAAATCTGTACGTCTGCGACTGCTCGGTCATTCCCGAGCCATGGGGGCTTCCCCCGGTGCTCACGCTGGTCTGCCTGGGCAAGCGCCTCGCCCGCCACCTTGCCGTGCCCGGAAAACGGACGAAAAAAACCGGCGGGCGGAGGGGTGGGCGCTGATGCCCAAGATCGTCGATCGCGATGAATACAGCCGGGAGCTCCTCGCGGGGTGCTTCGGGCTTTTCAGCCGAAAGGGGTACGCCAACGTAACCATGCGCGAGATCGCCGGGGAACTGGGCGTGTCAACCGGGACGTTATATCATTATTTTCCGGCGAAGAAGGACATATTCGAACAGCTCTTCGAGCAGGAGAGCAAACTGGATATCGAGAAGATACTTAAGGAGATACGCCCGCTTCGCGACCCGGACGAGATTTACAATCGGATCGCCGCGCACTGGGGCCGCAACCGTGCCTTTTATCAGAACATTATGCTGCTCGCGGTCGACTTTTACCGCTCTAACGATGCACAGCCGGGACAGGAGGCCCTGATACGCTTTTCCAACACCTATCGGAAGGCTATCGCCGCCTACCTGCATGTGAGGCCGAAGACCGCGTCATTTATATTCATTTCGCTCATCGGACTCATGTACCACTCGCTCCTCGCGCCGGGGAGCGTGGATTTCAATGAACAGCTCGGGCTTTTACGGGGCGTCGTCGGGGCGGGCGCGGCCGGACCCGGAAAAAAGGCGGCCCGAAGGCGCGCTCCCGCCTGAGGGAGGCGATGTGCGGAATGCCGGGCGAAAGGCAGTGGAGGGGGCAGCTATGACGGGATACGAGCAGATGGAAATGACGGACCGCTCGGCCGAGACTGAGGCCGACGGCGCGATGGCCCGACTGGCGTCCGCCCTGGCGGGCACCCGCGAGTTCGGATCGTTCCTCACCGAGGCCGCGCCGGCGGTTCTCGGCGTCTGGGCGGGCGAAGGCATGTTCAGGCGGGGCTTGGCTTCTGTTATCACGAAATTAATTGAATGGGGGTTTTCGAATCGGTCCGGTGGTCCCCGCCGAAGCGTTGCCGAAATCTGCGCCGATCCCGCCGTGCTTCGCGATGCCGCGGGGCTCGCGCCGCGCCTTGCCGGCGGGCTGCTCGGGGCCGTGGAGTCCCTGCTCGGCGGTATGGAGTCGCTGCCGCCGGACGAGCGGCGGAGGATCGTATCGGGTTGCCTGGAACGGGCGCGCCCCGGCGGCACGCTCGGGAGGCAGCTCGGCTCGATCATCCGCATTATAAACGGGCTGCACGAAGCCGATCCGGTCTTTTTCTCGAAACTGATCACGCCGCACCTGCGCGAGTGGATAGAGGCGACCGATTTCGGCGAACTGAAGGAGTGCGTTGACTCGTCGTCGGCCGATGCCGTGGCCCTGCTCGGGGCCGTCAACGAGGAGCTCTGGAGGTATCCGGCCAAGGTCGTGTGTATTCTTTCCATCCTGCCGTCCATCATGAACATGGCCCTGGACGCGGCGTGCGTGTCGCTTGCGCCGCTCAACCGGCTGGCCCCCGACCTTCTGGCCGATGTCGTGCTCTCGCTGATGCGGGAGGCGGACGGCAAACGCATGGGCGCGCTCATCAATGAAGCGACCGAGCTTCTGAGGAAGCTGTTTACGGGCAGCGAGCTCATCGGCGAGCAGGGACGGCCGCGCCTTCCCGAAGACGTCGCGGGCTTCGTGGAGGATGCCGCCCGGACGATCGATGTAGAGGCGTTCGTCAAAGCGCGTGCCATGACGGCGGATGCGCTCGAGCAGACGCGCGGGCGCCTCATCGGGATGCTCGTGGAACGCCCCGAGCTGTTGCGCGCGCTCCTCGCGGAGCGCTTTGACCGGCTGGGCCGTGGAGTGAGGAGGTTCGGCCGCGGGACTGATTGCCTGGAGAGGGCCCTCTCCGACGAGGATCTTGCCGGCGTTTTCACGCGCGCCCTCGGTGCGGTCGACGCGCAGGAGCTCGCCTCGGCGCTCGGGCGTTTTCTCGAGCTGCTCAACCGCGTGCACGATCTGCGCCCCGGTTTGCTTGCCGGCTTCACCGCGCAGGTCATCGGCTCACTCGATGGCCGCGAGGTCGGACAGAGCGCCCGCTGGCTTATGGAAGATCTTGCGCGGGCGGTCGCGCCCATCGCGCCCGAGGTGGTGCCGCCGGTAATGATGGCCGCCGCGGAGCTCATCGCCGCCGCGGGCGATGGGGATGACATGCTGATGGCGCGAACGGCTCTCCGGAAGGCCCTGTGCGGCGGGGAGGAATAAATGAGCGTGCGATTGATGCGGGCGGTGGAAACGCTCAACAACGAGTTCGTGCAGAGGTGGAAGGAGGAGGGGAAAAAGATTGTCGGCTATACCTGCTCCTACGCGCCGGACGAAATATTCCACGCGGCGGGGATTCTTCCGTACAGGATACGGGGCCACGGCGCCGACGAAACCACGATCGGGGACACCTATTTCGGCCCGTTCATCTGCAGCCTGCCCAAATGCATGCTGCAGCTCGCGGGCACAGGCGCGTTCGGTTTTCTCGACGGCGTGGTGATCGTTCCCGGCTGCGATTCAATGCGGCGGCTGGACGACTGCTGGAGAAAGGCCGGGGAGGACATTGCGGGCGTAGTGCCGCAGTTCTTCTTCCATTTCGCGGTCCCCCATAAATTCGCCGCGTATACGGTTGACTGGTTTGAAGGGGAGATCCGCCGGCTCATCGAGGCGGTCGAGCGTCATTTCGACGTGCGTATAACCGAGGAACGGCTTCGTGATTCGATCGAGCTCTACAACCGGGGACGCTCGCTGCTCGAGGAGCTCGAGCGCATGCGCAGGCTTCCGGCGCCGCCCTTCACGGGGGCCGAGGCGCTTTCGGTCGTCATCGCCGGAAGCGCCATTCCGAGGGATGCGTATAACGAACTCCTGGAGGAATTCATCGCCGTGCACCGCGCCGTACCGCGGGGCATTGAGGGAAGGCGCAGGCTCATGCTGGTCGGCAGCGCGAGCGACGATACGGCGTTCGTGCGGCTGATCGAAGGGGAGCGCGCGCTGGTGGTTGCCGACAACCTGTGCTTCGGGGCGCGTTTCCATAACGATCGCGTCGACGAAGGGGGGCGCGATCCCGTGCGCGCCCTGGCCGAGCGATATCTGCGCCGGAGCGACTGTCCAAGGATGTACGGCGACTACCGGCGGCGTCTTGAAATACTGGTTGATACGATACGAAGCGCGTCGGTCGACGGTGTCATCCTCCAGAACATACGCTTTTGCGACCTGCACGGCGCCGAGAACGGCCTCTTCGAACGCGACCTCGAGGCACTGGGCGTCCCCTGCATGCGGATAGAACGCGAGTACGGGCCGCTCGTCGAGACGGGGAGGCTCAAGATGCGGCTCGACGCCTTCCTCGAGCGCATAGACGGGCAGGGGAGGACGGCATGAGACGAGCGCTGAAGGAATATCATTTCGATTGGATGCTCCATTCGACTTACGATGCCGCGTCCAGACTCATGGCCGGCACGGAGAAGGAATACGCGCACGCGCTGCGCTATATCCCCTACTTCAGCGGCATGCTCGATGCGGTGTTCGGCATCGGCGAGCCCGGACGGTATTTCATCAAGACCTGCGCCGAATACCTCAAAAACATCGTTACGGCGAGAGAGCGGGGCCGGAAGGTCGCCATCACCTCCTTCTGCTTTTCCCCGGTCATATTCTACGCAATGGACATAACCCCGATCTGTCTGGAGGTGATGACGGTGTTCCTCACCTTCACTTATCGCAGGGGGAGCGCCGAGTTCCTGGACTTCTGTAACGAGGCGGGCTTTACCGAGACCTCATGCTCGTCCCAGAGGGGGAGCCTTGGCGCCTACCTCGCCGGAATCGGCGTCGATATCGACATGGTGGTGACCGACACCCCCGGTGTGTGCGACACCAACGCGAACGCCTTTGCATTCGCCGCCGAATGGCTCGACCGTCCCTTCTTCCAGCTCGACATGCCGCCGCTGTTGAAAGGGGAACGCTATGACCGCTATCACCGCGATGATTATCGCGCGCTTGTCGCGTTTCTCGAGGAGCAAACGGGCACGAGGCTCGAGGCGGCGCGTCTGGCCGAAGTGCTCCGGGAATTGCAAAAGCAGGATGAGCTGATCGGCGAGCTGGAGGAGATGGGGCGGATCGTTCCGAGCCCGCTCCCGCCCGCCTTTACACTCCTGAATTACGCGGCGCGCTTTCTCTTCGCCGGCATGAAGCCCTGCACCGACATGCTTCAGTCAATGCTGACCATGGCGAGGCGGAACGCGGAGCGCGGCGTCTCCGGCCTCGCCGGCGGCGTGGAGCGGGTCCGGGGATTTTTCTGCTATATCGATCATTATACGTATAACATGCGAATGTGGAGGATGTCCGAGGAGCTCGGCATCAGCCTGCAGGGCAACATCCTCAGCCGTAACTGGTCGATCGACGCTCCCCACGTGAAGGAAAACCACATGGAGGAATCCGCCTATTCGATCGACCTGACCAGCCTCGATTCCATGATCGACAGCGTTGCGATCATGAACTCGCGCATGCCCATGATCAAATCGATCCGCGGGCCCTTCGACGCGCCGGACATGTGGCTCGAGGATACGCTCTCTCTCGCCCGAATGTACAGCGCCGATTTCGTCGTGTACAGCGGAACGCCGGGCTGCCGGAACACCTGGGGCATGCTGAAGCCGTTCGCCCGTGAAACGGAGAAGGCCGGGTTCCCGACTCATATAATGTATTCGGACGCCTTCGACGACAGGGTCCAGTCGTGGGAGGCGACGCGCGCGAGGTTCGAGGAATTCCTGAAGGTGAGGAGGATTCTGGCATGATTGTCGGCGGTTGCGATGTCGGTTCGCTCACATCGAAAGCGGTGCTGATGAGCGAAGGAAAGGTGCTGGGCTTTTCGCTCATCAAGTCGAGGACGAAACCTGAGGAATCGGCCGAGGAGGCGATGAACGGCGCGTGCACCGCCGCGGGGATCGACCGGGGTGAGGTGCGCTTTTGCGTTGGAACGGGATACGGGCGGGACCGGATAGGCTTCGTCGACGCGACGGTGTCGGAGATCGCGTGTCATGGCAAAGGCGCGCGCTGGATGGTTCCCTCGGCACGGACCGTGATCGATATCGGCGGCCAGGACTGCAAGGCGATCAAACTGGATGCTGCCGGCGCCGTCGTAAAGTTCGTCACGAACGACAAGTGCGCCTCGGGCACAGGCCGCTTCCTCGAGGTGATGGCGCGCCTGCTCGGCCTGGGCCTGGACGAGCTCGGGGAGCTTTCGATGCGGGCGAAAAACCCGGTGACCCTCGCGAACGCGTGCACGGTGTGGGCGCAGGCCGACGTTATTCAGTTCCTGAACGACGGCGTACCCATCGAGGACATCGCGGCCGGAATCAACAACGCCATGGCGGGACGAATGGCCGTGCTCGTGAACAACCTCGGCGTTGAAAACGACGTCTGCATGACCGGCGGCGTGGCGAAGAACCGCGGTGTGCTGGCCGCGATCGAGACCATACTGGGCCTTCGGCTGAGGGCCATCCGGCGCTGTGACCCTCAGCTCGCGGGGGCGCTCGGCGCGGCGCTCATCGCGCACGAAAAGGCGGCCGGAGGCGTGAAATGATAACGGCGGGCTGCGACGTGGGCTCTCTTACGGCAAAGGTCGTGATTCTCGCCGACGGCGCGATCGCCGGACGATCGGTGGTCCGCTGCGGAACGTCGCCGGAGAGGTCGGCAGTCGAGGCGATGGACGCGGCGCTCGGCCGGGCCGGCCTGGCTATTGAGCGGCTCGACCGCACGGTGGGCACCGGGTACGGGCGTGCGAGGATACCGTTCGCGCAGGCTATAGAGTCGGAGATCGCCTGCCACGCGCGCGGCGTGCTGTGGAAGGCACCCGCGGCGCGGACCGTCATCGACATCGGCGGCCAGGACGCCAAGGCCATACGAATGAACGCGGACGGCCGGGTGATTCAATATTCGTATAACGATAAGTGCGCCTCGGGCACGGGACGATTCCTCGAGGTCATCGCCGAGGCGCTCGAGGTGCCGCTCGAGGAGCTGGGGGACCTCGCCGCGAGGTCAACCGAAAGGCTGACCCTCTCCAATCAGTGCGTGATCTTCGCCGAGACCGAGATAATTTCGCTCGTAAACGAGGGCAGGGAGACGGCCGATATCGTCAACGCGCTGCACCACGCGGTGGCCCGCCGGGCGGCCTCGCTCGCGCGGGGCATCGGCGTGGAAGAGGCCGTGGTGATGTCGGGCGGCGTGGCGCGCAATCGAGGAATGTTCGCGGCGCTCGGCGCGGCGCTTGGCTGTTCGCTCCTCGAGATCGAGGATCCGCAGATAAATGGGGCGCTCGGCGCGGCGCTCATCGCGATGGACGCGCTTATGGGCGCTGTGGAAGGCTGACGCTTCGTGGAGCTTTTTACGGAAATCATGGTCGAGCTGAGGACTTTTATTGAGGAAGCCCGCTCGGAACCCTCCTATCGCGAATACCGCTCAGCGGACCATGCGGCCTGGCCGCCGGGGAAGAAGGGTTCTATTGTAATGAAATGTGACACCGCGCTCGAGCTCGGCGCCCCTGGGCTCGAGTCGGTTTCGTTTCTGACGTGGACGAATGACCGAAGCCTGGTGCGCGACGGTATCGTTTCGGTCGCCGGCCCGGACCTGGGTGAGGCGGCGGGGGGAACGCTTCCATTCGGGAAGGTGGTCCTGCTCGGCGTAACGGGTTTCGATGAAGCCAACTGTTACGAGCGTCACCGGGAGATCGAGCGCATGCGCCACGGCCTGGGCCTGGACGGTTACATGATGAGGGCCGCGTCGCAGTACCTGAGGGAATGGAGCAGGGTGAGCCTCTTTGCCGTGGGGAAGGGACTGGGCCTTGCGAACCTCGGGGCCGCGGTCATGAAGCTGTATCGTTCGAACCTATACATCACCTCCGTCGAACTGCTCTTCGTTACCTCGACGTCCGCGCGTGTGTCCATGCTTCGCCGGATCGGCGAGCGGGCGGCGAAGCTCATTTCGGCCATGAACAGGATGTCGGAGGAAATGAGCTTCGATTGCAATGGCTGCGACTATGCCGGTGTGTGCGGCGAAGTGGACGGACTGCGGGCGCTTCGCGACGTGCTCACGAAGGATAAACCCCATGCACGATGACACGAAGGGACCGGCGGTGGTGATTGCCGTGTGCGGAAAGGGCGGAGCGGGTAAGACCACGGTCAGCGCCTTTCTGACCCGGCTTCTTCTCGAGAGAGCGGAGGCGCGGGTACTCGCCATCGACGCCGATCCCGCGGCCGGTCTCGCCGCCTCGCTGGGATTTATTCCGCGCATAACGGTCGATGACGTGCGCACCCGTTTCATCGGGGAAGTGGAGGCGGGCACGGGCGGGGACATGGCCGAAGTCGTGGCGAGCCTCGATTACCGGCTGTTCGGTGCGCTCGAGGAGCGGGGCCGCCTCGCGTTTCTGGCCATAGGACGCCCTGAAAAAGAGGGCTGTTACTGTCGGGTGAATGATCTCCTGAAGGATATCATCGCCTCGATCGCCGACAACTTCGACTATGTGGTCATCGACGGCGAGGCCGGAGTCGAGCAGATCAACCGCCGCGTCATGGAGCGCGTTACGCATTTTTTGATCGTTTCGGACGAATCGGCGCGCGGCATGGCCGTGGCGAAGACGCTCCTCGACGTGGCGCGGGAGGCCGTGCGATTCAAGAACGCCGGATTCATTCAGAACCGCGCGGCGGTCGCCGGGGGCTCCGGGGGATCGCGCATACCGGAGGGGCTCCGCCTTCTCGGGCGGGTGCCGGAGGACGTGGCGCTTCGCGAGCACGATGTCCGGGGGGGGACCGTCTTCGAGCTCGAGGGCTCATCTGCGCTCGAGGCGATGAAGGGATGTCTGCGCGCGTGGGGTATCTGAGCGGTAAAAAGTCCCTTACCGGGGCCTTTTACGATATGCGCTTAAAACAGGCGATGGCTGAGGATGCCGCGCGCACCGTTTCCCGGGGCGCGCGCCGGGCTCAGAGCCGATCGGCTATTTGCTGAAATATACCGGGCCACCAGTCGACGCTTGCCCGGCTCTTTCCATTTCGAACAATGATCACCTTTTTGTCGGGACGGATAAAAATGAGCTGTCCCAGATGGCCCCGGGCCATTGCATCATAGAGGCCCTTTTCGCGTTTCAGGCCCCACCACCAGTAACCGTAATAACCGTTTCTCTCCTTGAACTTGTTGTCATTTAGCCATTCACGCGTGTCGGAGGGGTCGGGCCGTATGGAGTCCATTACCCACCGCTCGGGCACGATCTGTTTTCCGTTCCAGCGTCCACGCTCGAGATAGAGGCGCCCGAACTTTGCGAAATCGATGGCCCGGGCGTTGAGGCCGCTCTCCATCTTGACGGTCTTGTGCTCTTCGCTGTCCACGCTCCAGGAGGCCGGGAATTCCATACCCAGGTGCTTCCATATCTTTTCCTCGAGATATTTGGCCGGGGACATTCCGGTCGTCCGCTCCAGGATGATGCCCATCAGCACCGGATGAAAATCATTATAATAGAAGAACTTCCCCACCGGCCTGCCGCTGGGCTGAACCGACAGCGCGAGGTTGCGCAGGTTGGGATAGTAATACACCATTGGCATGTCCGAGGACGGCAGGTCGATGTCGGTGCCGAAAAGAGTGCGGGCGGTGTAGCGTATCCCGGAACCCATGGTTACGAGGTGCCTCAGCGTCAGTCCGTCGAGTCCCCGGCCCTTCAGCTCTGGAAGATAGCGTATAACGTGGTCGTCCAGGCTTTTTATCTTTTCCTCGGCGAGGGCGATCCCCACGAGCGCCGACGTAAAGGATTTCGCGGAGGAAAAGGAGGTATTGATCGAGTCGCGGGCATAGCCGTTGAAGTACTTTTCGTAAAGGATGCCGTCGTCTTTGATTACGATAAAGGCGGTCGATTCCTGCGTGCGGTTGAGTTCGTCCAGGCTGGTCTTCACCTTTTTCCCCGATACGTCATACTCGAGTGTGCCGAACAGGTCCTCCCGGAGGGCATTTTTGAAATGAAACACCGGTGGCGCGTTTTTCACCTCGATCGAGGGGAAGCGGGCATAGTCGCCTATGTCCGAAAGGTTCCATGCAACGAACCGCCGCATGTATTCACGCTTTTCCGGCGCATAGGTGAAATACCTGAGAGCCAGAAGAATTACCGCCCCGAGCAACAGGTAGCCGAATATTTTTTTCATTTTCATTCCCCTCTCTCTTCCTTTGATTGGTGAATTTTTCGCGAAATGGTCTGTTTTGCGACCAATTCTCTCGATTTAAACTCAACAGGCATTTACCGGATAGAAAAGATGCGGCTGCCGTATTAACGATACGGCATGAAATCATAAGAAGTAGAAAGTTCTACTTGCTGAATTTAGTGCATATCACTGCATTAAACATCTGTCAAGCAGCTTTAGCGTACACCATTGTCCGCCGGATAATTTGCCCCGCTCAAATGTGCCCTGTAGTTTCCGGCAAAGCGTTTACCTGGCGAAATAATTTGGGCCGGATCTGTCGCCTGACGGGCTGATGCAAAATTTTTTGCACACAACAATTAATGTGTTGACAGCTATATACTTTTAATATATATATTTTTAATAGACTTGTTTCACGGCTTGCGGATATGGGCTTCCTCCCGCCTATGGCGGGGGAGAACCGGTTTGATTCCCGGTTATGCAGCAACTCTGTTATATCATGAGTGTCGAGGTTTGTCTTTAATGTCGGTTAAAAATGCCATTCTGGGGTTGCTCCACTACAAGGATATGCACGGCTACAGCATCAAGGAGCATATTGAAAAGCACTTCGGCAACATGTGGACCGTCAACTACGGCCAGATATACCCCGGCCTCAGGTCCCTGGAGGAGGAGGGATTTATTGCAATGGTAGAGCTTGCGCCATCCGAGGACGGGGGCCCTCATAAAAAGCTTTACTCGATCACCGAAGCCGGCCGTGCCGCCTTCCAGGAGTGGATAGAGAGTTCGCCCGAGCGGCAGATGTTCCTCAGGGACCCCTTTCTGATGCGGTTCATCTTTTTCGGCTTCAGCGACCGCGAAAGCGCCCTTCGGATTATCGACGAACAGATCGCCTTTTACCGGGAACAGATGGAGCGGCGGCAGAAAAACGTGCCCCGATGGGAAGGCTACGGTGTTTATGTGCGCCTCATGGCCGAAATGGGCCTCAACCTGAACAAAACCTATCTCGACTGGCTCGTCAATGCGAGGGATGAAATCGCGCGATGCGGCGAAGAAGAGCTGGAGTGGCGTCGAGGTGCAGTGATCAGCTAAGCGCGTATATTGAAGTTGGAGCATAACGCAGGAAGATGCCGGTTTTCCCTGCCACAGGCCGGGACAAACTTGGTATCTCCAGGATTCGCAACAAGATTATTCGATATAAGAGGGCATGGATATGCAATTCAACGGGATCACGCTGGTGACCGGCGCGGCCGGTTTTATGGGAAGCCATCTGGTCGAGTACCTGGTGAAGAAGGGCGTGCGCGTGCGGGCGACGGCGCGGCCCCGGAAGGACACATCGTTCTTCGACCGCCTCGGCGTGGAATATGTCCCCGCCGACCTCACGAAGCCCGAAACGCTTCCCGAGCTCTTCGAGGGCGGCGTTGACCGCGTCTTCCATCTCGGCGCCATCTGCAATTTTTCCACGCCATACGAAAAACTCCATCCCACCAACGTGCTGGGGGTCGAGCGCATCACCGGCCTTGCGCTGCAGAACGGCGTCAAACGGTACGTACACGTGGGCTCCACCAGCGTCTACGGTTATTATAAGGGAACACCCTTCATTGAGGATGGACCGCGTGATCCGGCCGATTCATACGGCCGCAGCAAGCGCGACGGGGAGGACGTCGTATGGCGCAGGATAAAGGAGGGTCTTCCCGCCATCATCACGCGGCCCTGCACGGTCTACGGGCCGCGCTGCAACGACGGCGCCGGCAAGGCCTTCTCACGCCCGACGAACATCGGGGCGATTCCGGGAGGCGGCAAACAGCTCCTCTCAAACATCCGCGCCGAGGACGTGGCGGGCGCGGTGGACCATCTCTCGTATCTCGATTCGGCCGTGGGTCAGGCCTATAACATCGCCGAGGACTACTACCCCTCGCTCGAGGAGGCGCTCGTTCTCGCCTCGAAGACGTTTGGCACCAGACCGCCGAAACTGCATCTGCCCCTGTGGCTGGTGAAGATCGCCGCGAAGATCGACGGGGCGAAGGCGGCGCGGAAAGGGAGCATCCCCGATTTAGAATACGACGCGGTAAACTATCTGTACGATGACTACGTTGTGGACAATGTGAAGCTCAAGGCGGCGGGGTACAAAATGCTCTATCCGGATTTCAGGGAGTCCATGAGGCAGATGGGCGAGTGGTATCGTGCGCAGAAATAATGCATCTCAATGCTTGTTATTATCCCCGCATCGGCGGGGCTGTCGTCGGAGGTATGCACGACATACCGAACAAATACAGCGGTGGATAAAGAGGAGGGCGTGAAATGAAACAGGTGGTGGTCATAACGGGACTGGGCGATGGAATGGGGCGCGAGGTGGCGAAGATGCTCGCCGCGGCGGGGGACAGCGTCGCCGGGTTCGATGTCGATAAGAAGGGGATCGCGTCGCTCGAAAAGGAGCTCGCCGCGATCGGCGGGGACCATTATCTCGAGGCGCTCGATATTACCGACCGCAAGGGTATTCTGCGTTTTCGCAGCCGCGTGCTCGAGCGCTTCGGCCGCGTTGACACGGTGCTTTCAAATGTGGGAATAGGCTTCTTCAGTCCCTTCGAAGAGGCTGATCTCGAGAAGGCACTCAAATGTCTCGAGATCAACGTTATCGGGGCTTCGGCCATATTCCAGGCCTTTCTTCCTTCGATGCGTGAGCGGCGCAAGGGGAAGCTTATCGCCATGTCCTCGCTCGTCGGGCGCATCCCCTTTCCATTCGAGTCGATCTATTCGGCGAGTAAGTTCGCCATTACGGGCCTCATGTGTTCGCTTCGCTACGAGGTCGACCCGTTCGGAATCCGGGTGGCGCTGATCGAACCGGCCCAGGTGTCCACCACCTTCGCCGCCAAGATTCACGTGCTTCCCCCGGAGGGTTCGCCCTACCGCGATCGCGCGCGGCGCTTCATCGCCCGCGACGACGAGCTCATCAAGACCGCACCCACTCCCGAGGCCGCGGCTAAAAAAATTCTCAAGATCGTTAAAACGGACAAACCCGCGATATTCAACCAGGTTGACTTTATGAGCACCTTCTTTCTCTGGCTGAACAACTATCTGCCGCGGGGGCTCAGGGACGCGATACTCGTGAAGCACATGGACATAAAAGTATAAAAAGGTGGTATTTCCGTGATTATCACCGTATTGTAACAGTACGGGCAGGCCCTTCGCCGACCATAGAGAACCGATCCCCCCGGCCTGTTCGCACCACCATCGACGAACAGGAGGCTTGTATGAATACGCAGCACGCAGTACGTACGTCCGTCGGGGCCTCCCGCGTGGAGCGCCTTCGCCTGCAAATCATCGACGCGCACCAGGAGGTCTGCATCGAACGGGCCCGCTATCTCACCGAGTCGATGAAGCTGCACTGGGAGAAGCATCCGCTGAGCCGCATGAGCCTCGCGCTTGAGCATATCCTGAACAAGATCAGCGTTATCATCCGCGACGGCGAGCTCATCGTCGGATGCCGCACCTCGAAGCTGAAGGGAGCGCCGCTCTTCCCGGAAAACAAGTCGCGCTGGATCGAGGGCGACCTCGAGAACTTCGACATCCGCGTGCTGCAGCGCGCGCTCATCACCGCAAAGGAGAAGGAGGAACTCGCTGGGAAGATCCTCCCATTCTGGCAGGGGAAGACCGTGGAGAACCGCCTCGAGGAGTTGCTGCCTGAGGACATCTCAACGGACATGGACAAGTACATCTTCACGATGATGCTCGAGATCACCTACGGCATCGGGCATTTCACCATGAACCATTCGAGGGTACTCGCGAAGGGACTCAAAGGCGTTATTGAGGACGCGAAAGCGGCGCTCGAGCGTCTGTCGCCTGCCGAAAGGGATGGAGACAGGGGCCTTCTGTACGACGCGATGATACGCTCGTGCGACGCGGCCATATCCTTTGCGCGCCGTTACGCGGCCACGGCGCTCGCTCAGGCCAAAAAAGAGCGCGATGCCGCACGCGCGGCGGAGCTCCGCGAGATCGCCCGCGTCTGTGGGAGGGTGCCCGAACATCCGGCCGAAAGCTTCCACGAGGCGATGCAGTCGGTGTATTTCATCCACCTTATTTCTCAGATAGAGTCCGGAGGGAATTCCATTTCGCTCGGAAGGATCGACCAGGTGCTCTACCCGTATTACAAGGCCGATGTCGCGGCGGGACGCATCACGCCCGAAAAGGCGCGCGAGCTCATGGCCCTTCTCTTTATCAAGACCAACGAAATCTGGAACGTGCTCGAGGAGGCCTTCATTCCGGGCGGCGAGGGCACCGAGGGCAAGACCACGCAGAACGTGACCGTGGGCGGCATGGGTCCGGACGGCGCCGACGCGACTAACGAGCTGAGCTACATAGGGCTCGATGCCTACGCTGACGTTCGTACGGTGCAGCCCAATTTTGGCGTGCGCCTGTCGAAGAATCCGCCGCCGGAATTTTTTAACCGGGCGGTCGAATATGCGCGCGACGGGGTGCTCATGCACTTCTTCAACGACGAGGCGGTCGTGCGCTCGCTCGTCGATGCGGGGCATACGGTCGAGGACGCGCGCGATTACGGCGTGGTCGGCTGTCTGGAGGCCAACGCCCAGGGAAAGAGCTTCGGCTCGACCTTCGCGGTGCAGTTTAACGGCATCAAGTGCGTGGAGCTCGCGCTCTCCAACGGCATCGACAACGTTTTCGGGTATCGCACCGGCATAGAGACCGGCGAGCCCTCGGAATTCACCTCGTTCGACGACGTATGGAAGGCCTACGACGCACAGATGCGCCATTTCATGCGGCAGATGACGCGGGGGATGGAGATCCTCGACAGGTCCATTGCCGAAAAGGTGCCGTCGCCCTTCGCCTCGGCGATGATCGATGGCTGCCTCGAGAAGGGGCTGGACCTCACGCGCGGCGGCGCGGTGTACAACTCGACCGGCGTACAGATGATGGGCTTCGCGAACGTGGCCGACAGCCTGTATGCCGTGAAGACCGCGGTGTTCGACGAAAATAAATTTACCGTCGGCGACCTCGCGGCATGGCTTTCCGACGACTGGCAGGACGTCGACGACAAACGGGCCTACTTTCTGCACCGCGTTCCCAAGTACGGCAACGACCACGACGACGTCGACGCCATGGCGGCGAAGGTGATGGAGCATTACTGCGACGTTGTTGCGGGTCACCCGAATTTCCGCGGCGGAAGGTTCTGGCCGGGAATCTTCTCGGTGGGCTTTCATATAAGCTTCGGCGCGTTCACCGGGGCGACGTCCGACGGCCGCTATGCGGGCGACGTGCTCGGCAATGGCATCACCCCGACCACGGGAAACGCGGTTTCGGGGCCGACCGCGCTCATGAACTCGGCGACGAAGCTCCCGCTTATAAAAGCATATAACGGTGTCAATCTAAACATGCGCTTCCAGGGGAAGAAGATCTCGAACGAGAACCTCTCCTCGCTCATCCGGGCCTATTTCGGCAGGGGCGGCGTGCAGGTGCAGTTCAACATGCTCGAAAGCGAAACACTGCGCGAAGCGCAGCGCGAGCCCGAAAAGCACCGCGACCTTGTGGTACGCGTGAGCGGTTATTCGGCCGAGTTTACGGGCCTTTCCGAGATCGCCCAGGATGAGATCATCAGCCGCACCGAGTTCGAACTGTAACCCATACCGGAGGGCGCGTCCGCGCCCTCCGGCTTCATCATCGCTGTGTGAATCGGAGGGAGTATGAGCAAGGTGATGAGTACGTCCGAAGCGGTCCAGCGCTTCGTAAACGACGGCGACTTTCTCTTTATCGGGGGCTACATCTGCCGGCCGCCGTTCGCCGCGGTGCACGAGATCATCCGGCAGAAGAAGCGGGATCTCACGGTGACGCGCAGCAACGCGGCCGACGATTTCGACATGCTGATCGGGGCCGGATGCGTCAAACGCTTTATCGCCACGTTCATTTCGCTCGGCCTCTACGGTCTCGCGCGCTGTTACCGACGCTCGCTCGAGAAGGGCATTCCGCACAAAATTGAGATCGAGGAATACACCAATCTCTCGCTTCCGCTCATGCTTATGGCCGGCGCCATGGGGATGCCGTTCGTACCGGTGAAGGACATGCTGGGGACCGACCTCATGAAGGTGAAGGCCTTCATGGGTGAGAACAAGTACAGAATGATCGAATCGCCCTTTGACGGGAGCCCTGTGATGCTCGTGCCCGCGCTCAAGCCCGACGTGGCGATCATCCACGTTCAACAGGCGGATGAGGACGGAAACGCGCAGATGTGGGGCATCGGCGGCGACTGCAAGTGGGGCGCAAACGCCGCGAAAAAGGTGATCGTGAGCTGCGAGCGCATCGTCAGCCGCGAAACGATAGGAAAGGACCCCTCGCGCACCATCGTACCGGCGTTCAAGGTGGCCGCCGTCACCGAGGAGCCCTTCGGCGCGCACCCCGGCTACACGCCGGGTTTCTACGACGTCGACTTCTCCTTCGGGTATACCTATCAGCAGGCCTCCAACACGGAGGAGGGATTTCAGGCGTTTCTGGAAGAGTGGGTCTTCGGCGTGAAGGACCGCGTTGAATACACACAGAAATACATACAGAAGTTCGGCTACCCGCAGTTCAAGAAGCTCCAGGCGAAGTTCGATTACGGATACCCGGTGAGCTATGCATTTTGAGGGAGGAACGAGCATGACCACGCATCCTGACGACTACATCAAACCCGAACTCATGGCCTGCTGTGGTGCCCGCGAGATTGGCGATGGCGATATCGTCATCGTGGGCACCGGTTTTCCGACGATGTCGGCGAATATCGCCAAGTACACGCACGCGCCCGGAGCGACGATGCTCCAGGAGTCCGGGGTCTTCGATGCGCGGCCGACGCGCCCGGCGCTCTCCGTGGGCGACCCGTGTCTGAACCCCGGCGCGGCGATGATCGGCGGGCTGGTCGAAGTGATGGGGATGTTCCTCCAGGGCGGATGGATCGACGTGGGTTTCCTCTCGGGAAGCCAGGTGGACAAGTTCGGCAACATCAACACGACGGCGATCGGCGATTACCATAAGCCGAAGAGCCGCCTTCCCGGTTCGGGAGGGGCGAATCCGATCGGCGCGCTGGCGAAGCACGTGCTCATCATCGCGCTGCACGACACGCGCAGCCTCGCCGAGCGCGTCGATTTCATCACCACGCCGGGCTATCTGGACGGTCCCGGCGCGCGTGAGCGGTGGGGCCTGCCTGCCGGGACCGGGCCGAAGGTTATCATCACCAACAAGGCGGTCATGCGCTTCGATGAAGCGACAAGGGAGGCGTACCTGGCCAGCTATCACCCCGATACTTCGGTCGATGAGGTCGTGAAGCTCACGCCGTGGAAGCTCAAGGTAGGTGACGACGTGCACGAGACGGAACCCCCGCGCGCGGAGGAGCTCAAGGCCCTTCGCGAGGTGCTCGATCCGTTCAGGATGATAAAGATATACGAGAAGCGCGGATACGTATAACCAGCATGTCGTCATCGGTTTAGAAGGGGCCGATTAGAATCGGCCCCTTCTAAACCGAAATATTTTACGGGAGGCGAGATCATGGACCATACCAGAAAACTCGCGAAATTCTGCCATGATGTTTCCATAAAGAACCTTTCGCCGGAGGTAATTCACAAGGCCAAGCTCTGCGTACTCGACTACATCGCGAACATCTACGGCTCACTGGAGCTTGATGCGGTGCGTTCGGTCGTCGACTACGTGCAGTCGCTCGGCGGGCCGAAGGCGGCGAGCGCGCTCGGCTGCGGGTTTAAAACCGGCCTGCAGAACGCGGCCTTTATCAACGGCACCACGGCCGAGGCGATAGAGGCGCAGGACGGCCTTCGTTTCGGGGGAAACCATCCGGTCTCCGCCGTGCTGCCGGTTGCATTCGTGCTGGCCGAGTCCCTCAAACGCGGCGGGAAGGAGGTGATCGAGGCGGTGGTGGCCGGGTACGAGGCGGCCGACCGGCCCGCAGCGGCCATGCATCCGTGGCACACGCTTTCGGGCTTTCTGCCCACCGGCACCTGCGGCACCTTCGGCGCGGCGGCGGCCGCGGCGAAGCTCATGGGACTGGACAATGCGGGCATGCTGAACGCGATCGGAAACGCGGGATATCTGCTTCCTATTTCAATGGCCGAACAGCTTATGGGCGGTTTCACCATAAAGATCGTGCAGGGCGGCCAGGCGGCGAGCGCCGGAATCATGGCGGCGGGCCTGGCCTCGAAGGGCATCACGGGGTGCCCCGAGGTGCTCGAGGGCTCGGCGCTCAAGGGCGGCTTCACGCAGATAACGGCAAAGGCCGAGCCGAAGGTCGAGCGCCTCACCGAGGGTCTGGGCGAGCACTATTCCATCATGGACATCTACTTCAAGCCCTATACCGCGTGCAGGCACACGCACGGCGCGGCGCAGGCCGCCCTCGAGCTCGTTAAGGAGCATGGAATCAAGGCGAGTGAGGTCGATTCGATCGCCGTGCACACCTACGGGATCGCGGAGCTCGCGGTGGGCAAGGGAGTTCTCGAGAGAGGGAGCTTTGTCTCGGCGCAGTTTTCCATCCCCTATGTCGTCGCCGCCTGCATTCTCGACGGCGACCTCGGTCCGGGCCAGCTCACCGAGCGCAGGATCGCCGATAACGCGGTGCTCGAGCTCGCGAAACGCGTCTCGATACGCACCGACGACGAGCTCAATAAAGCCTACCCCGACAAAACGTCGAGCCGCGTCGAGATCGCCCTTAAAGATGGCCGGCGCTTCGTAAAGCAGACCGACATTCCCAAGGGTGACCCGCGCGATCCGATGGAAGCGGACGACCTGGCGGCGAAGCTGCACCGTTTCGCCGGGAAGCGCGACGCCGCAAAACTAAACAGGATCATCGACATGGTGATGGAAATGGAAAAGCTCCGCGACATCGGGGAGCTCGCTCGCATAATTTAATGTACACTTAAGGCAGAGACAGGAGAAGGCATGGATTTCACGTTAAGCGAAGAACAAAAGATGCTGGTGGAAACGCTCCGCACCATGGGGGAGCGGGAGAATTTCAGGGAGCTCGCCAAAAAGATCGACGAGACGAGCGAGTTCCCTTACGAACTCCTCGATCGCTTCGGCGGCCTGGGGCTTCTGGGGATGACGCTCTCGCCGGAGTGCGGGGGAGGCGGTCAGCCGGCGGTGAACGCGGTTCTCGCGGTCGAGGAGCTCGCGAAGTTCAGCCCCATGATCGCGGCCCCGGTTTTCGAATCGAACGTGGGGCCGGTGCGGGTCATCGACCTTTTCGGCACGGACGAGCAGAAGAAGCGGATCCTTCCGGGCGTCTGCAGCGGTAAGCTCAGCGTATCCGTGTGCATGACTGAGCCCGAGGTGGGCTCCGACCTCACCTCGCTCAGCACGAAGGCGGTCGAGGACGGCGACTCGTACATCCTCAATGGAAGAAAGGCCTTCATCACCGGCGGCGGGCACGCGAGCCACTACATGGTTTACACGCGCTTCGGCGATGCGAAGGGATATAAGGCCATCGGCGGTCTCCTTGTCGAGAAGGGCATGCCGGGCTTCACCTTCGGTAAACAGGAACGCTATATGGGCCTGCACGGAATGCCCTCGTGCGACCTCTTCTTCGACGACGTGCGCGTGCCGAAGGAAAACCTCGTCGTTCCGCCCGGCGACTTCGGAAAGCTCATGTGGACCTTCGACATCGAGCGCTGCGGCAACGCCGCTATGTGCCTGGGGGTGGCGGGCGGGGCGTTTGCCGAGGCGAAGGCCTATGCCATGGAACGGCACGCCTTCGGCCGGCCCATCTGCGAGTTCCAGGCGATCCAGTTCCTGATGGTGGACATGGCGACGAAGCTCGATGCCGGGCGCCTCCTGGTGTACAGGGCGGCATCCGGCGCCGGACAGGGCCTGCCGTCCATTTACGAGGCATCGATGGCCAAGGCCTACGCCAACGAGATGGTGGTTGAGGTTACCGACAAGGCCATGCAGGTTTTCGGCGGCTACGGCTACAGCGGCGAGTTTCCGGTCGAGCGCATGTACCGCGATGCCAAGGCGTGGGGCGTGGCCGGCGGGACCATCCAGATGCTGAAAATAGGCGTCGCGGGTATGATCTTCGAACGAAGGTTCGACCAGAGAAAATAACGGAATATCCGGCCGCCGAGGGACTCGGGACCGGGGGAGAAGTGATGAAAGCAAAGAAAACAATCCTTATCATCCTGATTCCTGTTCTATTGATAGCGCTGTTCGCGGTGAAGACGCTCTGGAACGCGGGACAGTTTAAGCGCATCAGTCAAATCTCACTTTATCGCTGTGTTCCCGTAACCGGTTTCCCCGGGCCCGAGGACATCGTTATCGATCGAACCGGCGGCACGGCGCTCATTTCCTTTACCGACCGTCGGGCCGCTATGGCGGGAACGGCCCATAACGCCGGGATCATCTCCTATTCGCTCACGACTCCCGGTGCTAAACCCGTGCGGGTTAAAACCGACTTCAAGGGGGTCTTCACCCCGCATGGCATACACCTGTACCGGGCCCCCGACGGAACAAAGTTCCTCTTCGCCGTCAACATGGGTATGGACAGCCACTTCTTCGAGTCCACGGGCTCGAGCACCGTCGAGATTTTCGCCTATCGCGACGGAAGCTTGTATCACCGCGGGACCGTTACGGGTGCGGAGCTCTCGAGCCCGAACGACATCCTGGCCGTGGGGCCGCGGCAGTTCTATGTGAGCATCGATCATGGGGCGACCTCGGCGTTGGGGAAGAAGCTTGAGAATTATCTCCAGCTTCCCATATCGCATATTCTTTATTACGATGGCAGGAGATTTATAAAAGCGGTCGGCGGGATCGCCTACGCCAACGGCATCGCGATCAGTCCCGACGGTGCGACTCTGTACGTTGGAGCGACCGTCGGGCGCAAGGTTCACGTCTACGCGCGCAACGTCCAGACAGGCGGGCTGACCGAGAAGGAGAGCGTGCCGCTGGGCACCGGCGTCGATAACCTGGACGTGGACGAGGACGGGTCGATCTGGGCCGGATGCCACCCGAAGCTCCTTTCGTTCGTCGCGCACTCGAAGGATGCCGCCAGGCGCTCCCCGTCCGAGGTGGTTCGCATTCGTTCGCTGGAAAAGGGAGGATACGCCGTCGGCCGGATGTACCTGAACGACGGCGCGGAGCTCTCGGGTTCGAGCGCGGCTGCCGCGTGGAGGGACCGCCTGCTTGTCGGGGCGGTATACGACGGGCGCTTCCTGGACTGCACGCTTCTGCCCGGGAAAAAGCTGAACGACGCAGAACGATGACTGGACACGCTCAATCGCACGGCATGTGGGAACGCCCCGACGATAAGGCCTGCCACACCGACCATATACAATGAAAGGAGAATTACATGAGCCAGTACTATAAGGACGCGGACGATCTGTACAAGATATACGGCTATTTTCTGGGCCGCGTGCTTCAGGATCCGAAGATCGGCGCCAAGATGGCCAAAGCGGGAATCATCATCAAGTTCATGTACACCAATCCCGACGCCGAGATCACCATCGACCTGAAAAACCCGCCGCAGAAGGAGGGTTTTTACGGCACGTATTACCTGGGACCCTGCGAGCTCGCGGCCGACGTGTGGTCCAAACAACCGGCCGACCACTCGCACCGTTTCTGGCACGGGCTTGAAAACCCGATTGCGGGCATCACCAAGGGGATCATCAAGCAGGGCGGCAAGGTTACGGCCATGCTCAAGCTCCTGCCGGTGATCAAGCCGGCCTTCCACATGTTTCCGATCGCACTCGAGGAGATGGGAAGGCAGGAGTTGATCGTCAAAAAATCATGAGACCGCCGATAACCGTTTGACGACAGTTAGTTTAGCAGCGGGCTCTACGCATTGAGCTCCCTGTCGGGATACCCCTCTCTTTCGTTCAAAGAGAGGGGAGAGGGTGAGTTCGAGGAGCTTTATTAAAACACGGGCTCCATGGGGATACGATAGGTGTTGCTCCTCGGTTATGCGGCGATTCCGATAACACAAAAAAAAAGGAGGAGGGTTGGCTATGGCTGAGAAGGGTCGTATTCATTACGCCTGGTGGATCGTCGTCGCGGGATTCCTGCTCAATCTGGCCGGTATCGGCATTATCATGAATTCGATGGGCGTCTTTTTCAAGCCCGTCATCGAAAGCCTCGGATTCACACGGGGCTCCTTCGCGCTCTATTTCACCATCGCCGCGCTCGCGATGATGGTGATGGCGCCGCTCATGGGAAAGCTGCTCGAGCGCTACGACATACGCCTAATCATGGGCATCTGCACCACGCTCATGACCGTGAGCTTCGCGCTCTTCTCTCAGTGCAGGACGCTCGCACAGTTTTACACCCTGTCAATCTTTATGGGAATCGGAAGCGCCGGCACACACATCATCCCCGTTTCGATGATGGTCACCAACTGGTTCGAGGAAAAGCGGGGGCTCGCCATGGGGATCGTCTTCGCGGCGACGGGCATCGGCGGCTTCATCTTCAATCCCTTCTCGAACTGGCTCATCGAAAATCACGGATGGGAGAACGCCTATCTGACGCTGGGCATTATCGTCGGGATCTGCACGATCCCCATGGCGCTTTTCGTGGTGAGAGTACGACCCTCGGACAAGGGTCTCGCGCCCTATGGCGCGGAGGCAGGCAGCGCCGCGCACAAGGAAGCGGCGGCATCCGGGTTCACGGCGATGGAGGCCCTGCGCGCGCCGGCCTTCTGGTTGCTGGCGGGAATGATTCTCTTCATCGCCATCGCCAACATGGGCGTGCTGCACCATATCGTTCCCTATCTTACCGACATCGGCATCAGCCCGTCTACCGCGGCGGCCCTCATGTCGCTCCACATGGCCGTGCTGGTGGTCGGGAAGCTCGTTATGGGCGATCTCGCCGACCGGATCGGGCTGATGAAAAGCCTGATCGCGTGCATCGTCGGGCTGACTGTCTCGATCGGCCTGCTCTACGGCGCGGCAGTTTTCTGGGTCGCCGTTGCTTTCAATGTGCTCTTCGGGTTCGCCATTTCAGTGCGCACGGTACTCCCGCCGCTCATGACCGCCTCGTGCCTGGGGCAGAAGCATTTCGGCGTCATCTATGGATTTCTCAACGTCTTTACAACACTTGGTTCGGCGATCGGGGTTCCGCTGTCAGGATACGTCCACGACTGGACACAGAGCTATCACATCGCGTTCGCGCTGTACATTGCACTCGGCGTGCTCGCCGCGGTCTTCGGCGTGCTGGCGCTCAGGAGGGCGCGGTTCGCGCGGGAGCGAGCGTGATACGAAAATTTTTGAGCAGGATATGACATGTTCGCAAATACCGGAAGAATAGCGAAGTTTGATTTGACGGGCGGAAAGGTTGATGACATTCACCTTTCAGAAAAGGCGTACCGGGCGTTTATTGGAGGCAGCGGTCTCGCCGCGAAGCTCTTCATGGATATGGCCGACATGTCGGCCGACGCGCTCTCCCCGGAGGCCCCGCTCATCTTCATGAACGGGCCGCTGGCCGGTGTCAAGCTCTCGGGGGCCAGCAGGATGAGCGCCGCCGCCCGCTCGCCGCTCACCGGCGCCTTCGCGGACTCGTCATGCGGGGGGTACTTCGCGCCGGCCCTGCGCTATGCCGGTTATGACGGTATGATTATTACGGGAAAGGCCGAACGCCCGTCGATGCTCCTTCTTTCGGGCGGCGCGATCTCGATCGTCGAGGCCGGCAAACTGTGGGGCAAGGGGATTACCGAGACGACCGCCCTGGTCCGCGAAGCGTACGGCGCCCGCGCACGCTCGCTCGTAATCGGTCCCGCGGGCGAGAACCTGGTCCCCTTCGCCTGCATCATGCACGAGGCGCACCACGCGTTCGGGCGCGCCGGCCTAGGCGCGGTTATGGGATCGAAGCGTTTGAAGGCGATCGTGATTGAGCCGCACACCGGGGCCGTTTCGCTCGCCGATCCCTCCCGCATGAAGGAGCTCGTAAAGGAGCTCACCCCGCGGATCAAGGATTACCTGATGTCGCAGGTGCTGCACGATTTCGGCTCGCCCGGAAACCTCGAGGGCCACATGTACACCGGCGACGTTCCGATTAAAAACTGGACCTCGAATTTCTCGGAGGAGATGGCAGAGGCGCTGACCGGGAGCACGCTTTCAGAAACGTATTTAACGGGAACGGGAACCTGCGCGTACTGCGCCGTGGCATGCAAGCGTATAGTGAAGATCGACGACGGGCCCTTCGCCGTTCCCGAGGGACCGGGGCCGGAATATGAAACGGTCGTATCGTTCGGGAGCCTCGTCGGCTCGGCCGACCTGGCCGCGGTCTGCAAGGCGAACAGGGTGTGCAACGACCTCGGAATGGACACCATTTCCGCGGGCGCGACGATCGCCTGGGCCATGGAGGCCTTCGAAAGGGGCGACCTGACTGCGAAGGACACCGATGGCGTCGCGCTCGAGTGGGGCGATATGCACACGGTGATTGACACC
>JADFDB010000089.1 GCA_018263175.1 Spirochaetota bacterium | reverse complement strand
AGGCCGAGGCCTATATGAAGCGCGGAGACCTGGTCCCCGACGCAGTCATTTTGGGGATAATGGAGGAGCGGCTCAAAGAGGCGGATTGCGCACCCGGATTCATCCTCGACGGGTTCCCCAGGACGATCCCCCAGGCCGAAGCGCTCGGTGTGCTGTTGAAAAAGCTCTCGCTCGGCCTTGAAGCCGTCTGCAACCTCGACGTCCCCGAGGATGTGATAATTAAAAGGCTCACGGGGCGCCGTACCTGTTCCAATCCGTCGTGCCAGGCCATCTTCAACCTGGATGGCAAGGCCCCGAAGAAAGAGGGGGTGTGCGACAAGTGCGGAGGCGCCCTCGTACAGCGGGATGACGAAAAGGAAGACGTGGTCCGCGCCCGGTTGCAGACCTACGCCGAGAAAACCGCGCCGCTCATCGGCTATTACGAACGGGAGGGCCGTCTCCTCACCGTGGCGGGAAACGAGAGCAGGCCCCTTTTCGAACAGATTGTCGCGAAGCTCGGCAAATGAGGATTCGGCCCGGTCCGCGGTCCCGGTGCATATCGTATAGAGGCGTTCCGGCGGCATGACTGCCATCGTAAAGGAGAGATGCCAGAGCGGTTGAATGGGGCGGTCTCGAAAACCGTTGAGGGGTTTCCCCTCCGAGGGTTCGAATCCCTCTCTCTCCGAATCCCGCGGCCCGTACCGGCGGCGCGGGGACATGACGCGTACAGCAAGGAGAAGTGTCTGAGTGGCCGAAGGAGCACGGTTGGAAACCGTGTGTAGCGCAAGCTACCGAGGGTTCGAATCCCTCCTTCTCCGAATTCCGTCGGCGGATAACAGGCGCGGGGCAGGCACGACGCCGCCTCCGCGCGATGCCATTCACATCCACGCCCTGAAGAGAGAAAATGTCATACCAGGTAATCGCGAGAAAGTGGCGGCCCCAGGATTTCGACGCGGTCGTTTTCCAGGAGCACGTATCGCGCACCATCCGTAACAGCATCAAGAACGGACGGATTGCCCATGCCTATATCTTCGCGGGCCCGCGCGGCGTCGGCAAGACCACCATGGCACGCATACTCGCCAAGGCGGTAAACTGCAAGGAAGGGCCCACCGACACCCCCTGCGGCGTGTGCGAAAACTGCAGGGAGATCCGCGAGGGCATCGCCTTCGACGTCATCGAGATCGACGGGGCCTCGAGCCGTGGGATCGAAAACATCCGCGAGCTCCGTGAAAACGTCAATTTCGCACCGCTCAAATCGAAATACAAGGTCTACATCATAGATGAAGTCCACATGCTCACCACCGAGGCCTTTAACGCGCTCCTGAAGACCCTGGAGGAGCCCCCGCCGCATGTGATATTCGTCTTCGCGACCACCGAGATCCACAGGGTGCCCGATACCATCCTTTCCCGCTGCCAGAAGTACTTTTTCAAGAAGATATCGATCGACGCGATCGTCGCCCACCTCGCGCACATCGTCGAGGCGGAAGGCTTCAGCGTGGACGAGAAGGCGCTCTATTCGATTGCGCGCGCCGCGGACGGCTCCATGCGCGACGCTCAGTCGCTCCTCGATCAGATGCTTTCGTTCTCTGACGGTGCCGTCGGCGAGGGCGAGGCTCTTTCCCTGCTCGGCGTCGTGCCGCTCGCGAGCTATCTGCATGTGCTCGACGCCGTTGCCGCGGGCGACCGGAAGGCGCTCATGGACGAGGTACACCGGGTCGTAACGCTCGGCGTGGATGTCCCGCGCTACGTGGCGGGGCTTATGGACGTCATTCGCAGCGCCCGTCTGGTTAAAAACGGCGTGGAGGTGCGGGAGATTCTGGGGTTCTCGGCGGAGGAGACCGTCGAACTTCAGGAGCTTGCCGCTAAATTCCACGACGAGGAGCTCGGCGTGCTGTTCCGGATCGGAATCGAGATACAGGGCGAGCTGCGTGCGCAGGCGGGCGAGCGGATATGTCTGGAGATGGGACTGCTCGACATGGCCTCGGCCAAGGCGGCTCCCTCCATCGCCGAAATACTGAAAAAAATCGGAGGGGAGCGCCCGGTCCATCCGACGGAAAAAAAAACCCCTGAGCAGCCCCGGCCCCCGGCGGCCCTGAAGGACGCGTCGGAGCCCACGCATACCCGGCCGCCGGACGGATCGTCCGCCGTCACCGCGCAGCGATTGCGCGATGAGTGGTCCACGTTCCTCTCATCGCTTGAAAAACAGCGGCAATACCTCCACCTGCGCCTGAACCAGGCGCGGCCCTCGTTCGAGGACGGGCGTCTGGTGCTGTCCTTCCCCATAAGCGACGAGAATGGTTTCCACAGCCGTATTATAGACGGCAGGGATATAGCCTTTATTAAAGACGAGCTCACCAGGCGCCTGGGCGGCGCGGTGGCCGTCGTAACGCGGGACGCTCCGGCGGAAGAAAATACAGAGGCACCGAACGCCGGTGACATCCCGCCCCCCGAGGCGATGATGCTCTCGCGGCCCGAGCCCGAGGAATTGCCGGTGGTAAACCCCGTAGTGGAGAAGGTCAAAGACATGTTTCACGGCCGGATTATCGATAAAGGAGACGAGTAATGCTGAAGGGACTTGGAGAAATGGGTCAGATCATGAAGCTTCAGAAGGAGTTCAAAAACGTCCAGAAGAAGCTGCAGAAAAGCGAGGCCGTCGGCGAGAGCACGGACGGAACGGTGAAGGCCACCGTCAACGGTGAATACACTCTGGTCGATCTCAGAATCGATGAGGCGGCGCTTGCCTCGGCGGACAGGCGTGCGATCGAGAAAAGGATCATCTTCGCGGTCAACGACGCGGTGGCCAAAACGAAGGAATACGCGGCCCAGGAGATGGCAAGGCTTACCGGCGGGCTCAATATTCCCGGCCTCGGTAACTTTTTGAAGTAGGACACGCGAGTGAACCTCCCCGGCACACTCGAAGCGCTCATCCGGGAGCTGTCGAGGCTTCCCGGCATTGGCCCCAAGAGCGCATCGAGGCTCGCGTTTCACCTCATCAAGGCGAGCCCCGAGGACGCGGCGGGCCTCGCGCGGGCCATTGTGGAATGCAAGAGCTCGATCACGGCCTGCACGGTCTGCGGCGCGATCGCCGAGGGCGGCCTGTGCCCGGTCTGCGCCGAAGCGACGCGCGATCAATCGGTTATATGCGTGGTCGAGAATCCGCGCGATGTGCTTACCATTGAAAGAACCGGGGAGTTCCAGGGCTTGTATCACGTACTCGGCGGCGTCATCTCGCCGCTCGACGGCATAGGGCCGGACGAGCTGTCGGTCCGCGGCCTTGTCGACCGCTGTACGAAGGGAGCGGTCCGCGAGCTCATCATCGCGACCAATCCTACCATAGAGGGCGATGCCACGGGCCTCTATCTGGCACGGCTCCTCAAGCCGCTCGGGATCAGGGTGATGCGCATCGCGCACGGCCTGCCGGTCGGGGCCGACCTCGAATACGCCGATTCGATGACCGTGGCAAAGTCGATCGCCGGGCGCGTGGAGATGTAGCCGCTTCCCGCCGTCAGCGTTTTCTCCCCTCAATCGAGAGGTCGACGGGTATCCCCGTAAGGTCCAGTTTCCGCTGAAGCGCCTTCTCGACGTGGCGGAGGAGGTCCTTTCTGAAGTGTTCCGGATTGTTCACGAAGAGCTTGAAGCGGGGAGGTTTTACCCCCGTCTGGGTGAGATAATAGATCTTGAGCTTTCCCCCGAGCGTCGGAATATGATGTGAACGCTGAATTTCTTCCATTATCCTGTTGAGCCTCGGTGTTTCCACGCGCTTCAGGGCCCTTTCACTCAGATCGACGGCCGTGGTCACGAGGCGGTGAATCCGCTGTTTCTCCCGCGCCGAAATGGAAATGATCGGAAAATCGGCCGCGCGATAGAACATGAAAATGAGGCGCTCCCGGTACGCGTCGAAGGTTTTATGGTCCTTTTCGATCGAATCCCACTTGTTTACGGCGATTATGGTGGGTTTGCGGGCCTCAATTATCTCGTCGGCTATCTTTTTATCGGTGTCGGTGATCCCCTCCGCGGCGTCGACGAGGTGGATGACGACGTCGCACCGACGGATTGACGCCACGGCGCGCTTAAGAGAGTAGAAATCGACGTTTTCGGTGATGCGGCTCTTTTTCCGGATGCCGGCCGTGTCGATGAGGGTGATCTTCCGGCCGTGGAAGACGAAATCCTCGTCAACGGCGTCGCGCGTGGTGCCCGGGATGTCCGACACAAGCGAGCGCTCGTACCCGATAAAGGCGTTGAGAAGCGTCGATTTGCCCGCGTTGGGGCGCCCGACTATGGCGATTTTAAGCGTTTCCTCCTCGCGGTGGAGACGCCTGACGGGGAGCCGGTCGACGATCTTGTCGAGCAGAAGGCCGATGTTGAGCCGGTTCAGGGCGGAAATGGGCAGTATATCGTCGAATCCCATCTCGTAGAAGTGAGGCATGTTCTGGAAATCGGAAGGACCATCCATTTTGTTGACGGCGATGATAACCTGGATGCCGAGTTTGCGGACGATTTCCGCGAGCTCCCTGTCGAAGGAGGCCGGGGCGGGGTTTTCGAGGAGGAGGATGATTACCGTCGAGCGCGAAAGAAATTTTTTCGCGTTTTCGAGTATAGTCCGGGAGAGCAGGGACGGATCGTCAATGTCGAGTCCCGGCGTGTCGGAAAGCATAAACGAGGCCTCCGCATGGGTCACCCGGCACGACAGGATGTCGCGCGTGAGCCCCGGCATCGAGTCGACGATAGCCTTTCTCTGCCGTATCAGCGCATTGAAGAGCGTTGACTTGCCGACGTTCTGCCTGCCGATGATCGTGACGATCGGTAGCTGCTTTGCCATTGTTTTAACGCCTCCCCTCCACTCTTCGGCAAGCATAATTGAGGCCGTGCCGCTTACAAGTAAATTAATTTATATGCCCGCATCGGGATGTGCGCCCGCGTCATTCCACGGTCGGAGGCCGCGAAAGGTCTCCCGGCCGTTCGGAAGTCTGTTCATGCATTGCGTCGTTAAACGTGAGCGATAGGCGTGGAGTGGGCATCGTCGCTCGGAAAATTATTTACCGGCGTCAGCTTTGATGATACCGGCGCCTGCGGCGAAAGAAATGATAAGGGACTTGCTGCGTATTTTTGAAATATCGGTTACTCCCCGCTGAAGGCGGAGGAAACCGGTCGTAGTTTCAAGTTATGCAACAACTCTAATATTTCTTATATAAAACATTTTTTTACTTGCAAAAAATTAATATATGTTTATGATACTTTCTAATATGCATCCGTGACGCCCGACCTCGTTAATTAATTGACATGACGTTCACGGGTGCTCCGGGGTTCCGAACCCCGATCGTAAAAAATAAAAAGGGGTGGTGCAATAAATGAAAAGTAAATCGGTAAAGCAGTTGACGGCTGAGGGAAAGAGAAGGGCGATCAAGGCCAGAAAGCTCGAGAGCGAGCTGAAAAAGGAAAAGGCTGCTCTTGCCAAGGCACAGAAGGACCTGGTTGCGGCAAAGAAGGCCGAGGCCGCCGCGAAAAAAAAGAAAGTAGCTAAAAAGCCCGCAAAAAAAGCCGTTAAAAAGTAAACCATACCCGAAAGCAAACGAAGAATCAACGAGGGGAGAAATGAGGCTCCCCTTATTGTTTTGGAGCGCATACGGGCGGAAACACACTAAAAATAGACTGAAGTATTTATTAGAGGAACTCGATAGATAGGTCAGGGGCATATCCTGAGAGGGCGGACCTCTGTCGGGAGGGGCCCGTTGCCACGGTAGTTCGCAAAACCGCCTGTGCGTGAATAACGGCTTTCGTCCGGGAAGGGGTAGGGTAAGGAGATGGTTGTGGCGGATTTTAAGGAAAGAAAACCGAGGACATTCGATGACGTCAGGACCCTTCCGGACATCATCGAGCTTCTAAAAACCCAGTTCCACGACAGGAAGCTCAACATCAAGTACTCCATCGACAGGATGGAGGCGAAGATAAACGAGTATCTCGAAGATAATACCGTGATGCTCGTAACCGACCAGGAATTCACTCCGGATGATATCATCACCCTCTACAGCCTTCTCGACAAATATTTCGAGATCGATCTCAAAGTGGTGGAAACAAGGGGGCCGGGATACTTCAAGTGCCGTATTATCAGCATGAGGAAGGCGTCCCGTGGCAGGCGGGACCTGCGGTTCCGGGTAAGCCCCGAGAAGGTGATCGCCACCAATTTCAAAATATCGAAGCATACCATCGATATCACTAATTTCACGGTTCCCACCGGTATCAAGGTCATTATCGAGCAGTTTCAGTCCCAGCAGTCAAAGCTTGCCGATATAGTCAAGGTTGACGTGTTCCAGCCCGGCGATCCGATAATCGAACGGGTAAAGCGGAGCCAGAAGACCGCATATATTGAAGATTTTTCCAATCCCGAGTCCCTGAAGCCGGAAAACGATAACTTTGTGGATATGGAAGAATTGTTAGGGGGCGAGGCCGACCAATACCTGAAAAAAGGCATAGAGCGCGGCTATAAATCGATTATCATCTCCCCCGTCGTCTATATCACCCAGACCGAGCAGCCGATTCCCTTCGCCTATATTCAGGCCATCTCGAAGAAGGATATCCTCACCATGGAAGATATTCTCGAGATCAAGGAGCTGGGATTCACGCTGATGGACCGCATACGGGACGCCAACACGCTCATGGTGCCCGTACACCAGCAGATCGTCGACATAAGCATGGGCGGCGCGAAGCTCATGCTCTCGGATGAAAACCTCAAAAAGTACGTGATTCACTCCAAGGGATTCGTCTTCGACATAGTTTTCAAACTGCAGGCACCCATCACCATCTACGGCGACGTGAAATTTACCTTCTCCGATAACGCGGACAATCTGTACGTCGGGGTCGATTTCGCGGGCAATTCGTCGCGCAAGGATGAAATGAAGCGCTACTATTCGATCATCAAGCCCATGGAGATCGAATATAAGAACAGGCTTATCAAGGAAATGAAGCAGAAAAACAAGTGATCACCCCTTCCGCTCCCCGTTTCTTTTTTCATCCCTGATTACCTCGGCATCGGATTTGCGCGCGTAAAATGGAACGACCGCGGTGATGTCCGTGTACCGGCCCGGATTCGCGGCGTACGCCCCGGCGACGATCCGGCATGCGGTCTCGCCCGATGGGACGAAGCCCGTGAGCAGTGTGCAATCGGGGGTCAGGGCCTCCAATTCGGAGCGGTATTTTTCGGCCCCGTCGCCGACGGCGAGTGCGCGTCCGCCGCGCGTCAATTCGGCCAGGGGCGCGATTTCGTAATCGCCCGGGGGCACGAGTTCGATGGGAGAAAGCGGATCGTCCGATGCCCGGTAGAGCGCGCCGAAGACGCGGCCCTTCTTCGCGTCGAAGGCGACCAGGACAAATTCGCCGGGCGCCGCCGGGGCCGATGCCGCATAGAGGAGTTGTGACTTCACCGGAACGAGCGGGACGCCCAGCACCTGGGCCAGCATGCGCGCCGTGCTCACGGCGATGCGGATGCCCGTGAACGAGCCCGGCCCCACGCCGACGCCCAGCAGCTCGATATCGCGGATGCCGATGCCGAGCTCATCGAGCGCCGCGTCGAGGTTCGTGAACAGCGTCACCGAATGCGAAACGCGAGACGCGGCGGTGCGGTCCGCGGTTTTCCCGCCGGCCGATGCCGCCAGAAGCTCGATGGAGGTGGCGGTCTCAATCACCAGGGTATTCAATGCTGATCTTCCTTTCGCGTTCGCTGCGATATTCAAGAAATACGACGACGGTTGAATCAGGCAGCAGCCCATCAGCGCGCTCGGCCCACTCGATTACGGAAACGCCGTCGCCCTCCCAGTATTCCTCGAAGCCGAGCCCGTCGAACTCGGCGGTTTTCTCGATACGGTACAGATCGAAATGATACAGCGGCAGTGCGCCCTCGTAGATCTCGAGCAGGGTGAAGGTGGGGCTCGTTATGTCGTCGGTAATGCCGAGCCCCCTGGCGATCCCCCGGGCGAGTACGGTCTTCCCGCTACCAAGGTCGCCGCGAAGCGCGTAGACCGTTCCGCGGCGCGCGTTTCGTCCGAGCTCTTCGCCGAGGCACAGGCTTTCCTCCTCGGAGTGGCTTATCATGGTCCTGCGTTGCATGCCTTACTCAGGACGCATCCGAGGTCTCTTTTTCAAGTCTTTTTATAAATAGAGCGATATGTTCCGGCGGATCGATCTCGAAGCGCATGGGCCTGCCGGTTCCGGGATGGGCGAATTCGAGAAAGACCGAGGCGAGCAGCAGGTGGGGGACGCGGTATTTTTCCCACTTTTTTGAATAGATCGGGTCGCCGACGACCGGAAGCCCCGTTGATGAAAGGTGCACGCGGATCTGATGCGTGCGCCCCGTGTGGATCTGGACGTTGAAGACCGAAAAGACACCGGAGTGCGCGTGATAGACCCTTTTTAAAAAGAGCTCGGTGACGGCCTCCCTGCCGTCATCACGGACGCTCATCTTGTGCCGGTATCTGGGGTGCCGTCCTATCGGCGAATCGATGACGAGGTGATCGGCCCGTGGTTTTCCCGCCGTTACGGCGAGGTAGCGTTTTACGACGGTCCTGCCGGCGAAAGACTCCGATAAAAACCGGTGTGCATGGTCGGTTTTCGCGATCACCATCACCCCCGAGGTGTCCTTGTCGAGCCGGTGGACGATGCCGGGGCGCTCAACCCCGCCTATGGACGAAAGGTCGTGCAGGTGATGGAGCAGGGCGTTGACGAGCGTGCCGTCGCTGTTTCCCGTGCCGGGGTGGACAACCAGCCCTGCCGGTTTGTTGATGACGGCGAGCTCGTCGTCCTCGTACAGTATGTCGAGCGGAATGTCCTGGGGTTCGAGATCGAGTTTTTCGGGCTCGGGGAGCGCGATCGATACGGCATCATCGGTTTTGAGCCGGTAGTTGGGCCTGACGGTCGTACCGTTTACGGTGATATGGCCGTTCCGGATAAGGCGCTGGAGGAGGCTGCGGGAAAGGTCCATCTCGAGGGACTGCGAGAGAAAACGGTCGATGCGCTCGAGTTCTCCCTCGCGGGGAATGATGATTTCGATGGGGTCGGTGCTCATGCAATTATCGGAACTGTCCTTTGCAGCGCGCTCCGGTTGAAACGCGGCACAACCGATTATATATTGACTTTCGCGTTCGTCCAATCATTAATAGCCGCCATGGATCCGAAAGTCGCATCGAACCTGTTGACGGCCCGCGCCGCCGCGCTTCGGGATTGTCTGCTGGAGCGCGCCGGCCTTGTGCTTGCATACATGGGCATCCTTTATTTTATGGAGATCATCTATTTCATGATCGCCATCGCCTTCCTCTACGGCAGGACCCCGGCGATCGCGGCCGGTTTTCTGCTCTCGGGGCTTCTGAGCCTGCAGGTACTGGGCCTCGCGATGAAAAAAGAGCCGTCCCGCAAGGCCCAGCTCTTTCTCATGGAGATCCACGCCGCCTATTCCATCCCCTTTCTCATCGGTGCGCTCTCCGGCGCCGTTCCCGCGGCAGGGTATGATCTCGTATTCATCGCGCTGCGCGGCGTCCTCGCGGCGATCGAGATCGGCGGCATCTGCCTGCTCACCGACGCGCGGGTGCGGGCCTCGTTCGCTTAGATGTTCTCCGCCACCGCCGCGCCGAATTCGGAGCACCTGAGGAGCTTCGCCCCCGCCATCTGCCGTTCGAGGTCGTAGGTAACGCGCTT
>JADFDB010000088.1 GCA_018263175.1 Spirochaetota bacterium | reverse complement strand
TACGAGGGGTACGGATTCGCCGGGATCGTCGCAAAGCCGTATACCATCGAGGAGATGGCGTCGGTGCTCGAGGCGGTTATCAAGCTTCCCCGGCCCTGATCGATGGATCGCCGCCCCCGCCAGACGCACCGGCTTATCCGATCTTTGTCCGCACCGCCGCGCGCGCGAAATCCTCGAAGGCTTCGCGGCTCGTGTACCGGCACTCGAAGCCCGTATCCCTTCGCAGTTTTTCATTCGACACATACCATGGGTGGCGCACCATGTCGAGCGCCGGGCTCGGAAACTCGCTCAGGAAGGAGAGCCGGAGCGCCCAGGCCGCGGCGTTGAGCGGGTAGAGCAGGCGCGCGGGAATCTCGACCAGATGCTTACCCAGAATCGACGCCATCTGCGCGCATGAGATCCTCCCCTCCGCCCCGACGTTATACGCGCCCCCCTTGCGAAGGCGCAGCAGGAGGAGGATGACCTCCAGAAGGTCGTCCTCGTGCACGAACTGAAAGTCGCGCGCGCCTCCGGGCAGGATGACCAGCCACTTCATGAAATGCGCCGCCAGAGGGTTGCTGAAACCGGGCCCCACCACGAAGCACGGCCGCAGAATGGTGATGACCGTTTGTGAGCCTTCACACGGCAGTTGTGCAAGCATGTGCTCTATCAGCCGCTTGGTCCGTGCATAAGTGAATCCGTCGTTTCCCCGCAGGGGGCTCTCCTCGGTAAGCGGCACGTCGTTATCGGGATGAAAGCCGTAGGCGGCGGCCGAACTTGTATACAGGAGATGCCGCACACCGTGCCGTAAACAGGCACTCGCGACGTTTTGCGTCCCGTTGACGTTGATATCTTCCATCAAGCGCGTATCGTGAATCGGCGGAAGCACGAAGGCGGCGTGCACCACGGTGTCGATGCGGTGTTTCGCGAGGATATCGTCCAGCGGCGCGCGGACGTCCCGCCTGTAGAAAGCGAGCCGGTCATCCGCCGCCTCTGGCTGCCGTATGTCCAGGCCGATCACCGTTTCGATATCAGGGTTCGCACACAGCGCCCGGGCGATTCTGCCGCCGATATAGCCCGCCGCACCGGTGATCAGCACATGTTTCATTCGAGCCTCCTTTTGATACTCATTTCAACACCAGGCGGGAAAGCGCACCCGCCAGCCTGCGCGGCACGAAGCGCTGCAGTACGGCATGGATGAACCAGTTGCGGAGGCCCGGGATATACACCGGCTTCCCGCGCTTGAACGCCCGCACGCCCTTGCGCGCGATCGTTTCCGGGTCCGCGAGCCCGCTGACCGAGTACCAGAGAAGCCTTTTCGGAAAGCCCTCTCCTTTGAGGAGCGGCGTGTCGGTGTAGGACGGGCAGAGCGTGCATACCGTCACGCCCGTTCCGCGAAGCTCCTGGTTCACCGCCTCACTCAGGCCCTGCACGAAGGCCTTGGTGGCCCCGTACACCGCGTGGTGCGCCGAGGGCTGAAAGGCCGATACCGAGCCCACGTTGAGCACACGGCCCGCTCCCGCCGCCGTCATGTCGCGGAGTGCGAGGTGCATGAGCTCGAGGTATGCCTCCGCATTGACGCGAAGGATACGGCGCTGCCGCTCGAGGTCGAGCTCATGAAAATTGCCGTAAGCCATCACGCCGGCGTTGTTGACGAGCACGTCGAGCCTTCCGGAATTTTTGACCACAGCGCGGTAGAGGCGCTCCGGAGCGCCGTCCGCGGCGAGGTCGATCGGGAATCCCCTCGCCAATACCCCGAAGTGCGCGCGAAGCTCCTTCATCCACGACTCGAGCGCCGCTTTTTCCGAGGGATGGCAGCCGAGAAAGAGCCGCGCGCCCTCCTCGGCGAAACAGCTCGAGAGCGCTTTCCCGATCCCCGACGACGCGCCGGTGATGAGGACTGCCTTGCCGGCGATGTCATATGTTTTCATCGTATCCGCTCCGTGAGGGCGCGGAAACTCTTCCACGCTTTCATACCCGTTCCAGAATATGAATGCACATTGCGGCTTCCTCGACGCCGATGTTCCCGCCGCCGTTTTCTGCGAGCCCCATCCGCGCTCCCTCGACCTGGCGGCCCTTCGCCTCGCCGCGGAGCTGCAGCACGAGCTCGTGAATCTGCGCGAGCCCCGAGGCGCCGATCGGGTGCCCCCGGCACTCGAGACCGCCGCTCGTATTGACGGGCTTCGCTCCTCCGAGGCGCGTGGCACCGGATTCGGCGAAGGGACCGCCCTCCCCGACGGGACAGAAGCCCATCGACTCGGTCTGGTGCAGCTCGCCCCAGGCGGTCGCGTCGTGGAGCTCCGCCAGGCTCATGTCGGCCGGACCGGCGGCGGCCTCCGCATACGCCTCCTTCGAGAGGCACTCGCCGATGTCGGGTTCGTCCAGACCGCGGTCGGCGCCCTGCGCGAGCACGGACGCCCGTATGCGCACCGCGCGTTTTGCGCCGCCGTATTTTTTCAGAAAGCTTGCGGAGCAGATGATCGCCGCGGCCGCGCCGTCTCCGACCGGTGCGCACATCGCGCGCGTAAGCGGCCACGCCACGAGCCGGTCGGCCAGCACCTGCTCCACGGTCATCGGGTTCTGATACTGGGCGAGCGGGTTCAACGAGCCGTGGAAATGGTTTTTGGAGCAGACCACGGCAAGCTGATGCTGGGTAGAGTTAAAGCGGTCCATGTGCCAGCGCGCGCCCATCGCGTAGGCGTCCATGAAGATGCTGCGTCCCTCGCCCGGCGCGCCGCTCTCCTCGGGGATCTCGACCTTGAAGGTCTTGCCGACCTCGAGGATCATGTTGATGTGCTTCTCGAAGTTCTCCACATCCATGCACGAGCCGTACGCGGCGAGCGAGAGGCCCCTGTTGGGATTGGTGATCTTCTCGGAACCGACGGCGAGCGCCACGTCGTACATACCGGCCCTTATTCCGGTAACCGCGAGGTGCATGGCGGTCGATGCTCCCGCGCAGGCGTTTTCCACGTTGGTAACGGGGATGCGGTCCATCCCCATCCCTCGCAGTACCACCTGCCCGCGGATGGAGTGCTGGCCGGCGAACATCCCCCAGAAGGTATTGGAGAAAAACGCCGTCTGCACGGCCTTCCGCTCGAGTCCCGCGTCCTCGAGCGCGAGGCCTATGGCCTCCTCGGCCATGATACGGACGCTTTTGTCCGGGTACTTGTTGAAGCGGATCATTCCCGTTCCGATGACATAGGCCTCGTTCATCCTTCCAGCACCTCCTTCAAAATCATCCGTCCGGCGGTCATGGACAGGGAATCGTTAGAGCCGTCCTCTATCATGCCGGCGCGCGCGTCGCGGAAAAGTTTCTCTATCGGAAGCTCCTTTGAGAGGCCGTATCCGCCGAAGAGCTGTATGGCGTCGCTCGTCACCTCGAATGCCGCCTGCGTACAGTAGACCTTGGAGGCGATTGAGTACTTCACGTCGGGAGGGGTGGTGTTCATGTTGTACACCATCGCACTCCGCGAGAAGGAGCGCGACGTCTCCACCTTCACGAACATGTCGAAGAGCTTTTTCTGCACCCACTGGTGGTCGCAGAGCCTTTTTCCGCCCTGCACGCGCTCGGTCGAATACTTCACCGCCAGATCGTACGCCGCCTGCGCCACGCCGGTGAAGTAGGCCCCCATCGTGGCGTTCGCGTGCCCCAGGGTGAGTTCGGTCATGGCCTCGTAGCTCTCCGGGTCGATGATCATGAACTCGCCCGGACAGACCGCGTTGTCGAAAAAGAGCTCGCCCTGCGGAAGCTCGCGCTGGCCGATCTTGTCGAGCGGCTTTCCCCGCGAGACGCCCGGCGTATCGAGGTCGAGCAGACAGATGCCGCCGCCCGAAAGCCCCTTGCTCGGATCGAGATTGAGGAAAAGCGCGACGTTGGACGCCACAGGACCGTTCGATATCCAGGCCGACTTCTGCCCGTTGATGACCCAGTCGCCGTTTTTCTTCTTCGCCTTCACCTGCTGGGTGAGCTGCGCGTCGCGGAAAAACGTGGACTGCGGGCTCAGGTTGTCCGAGCCGTGATCGGGCTCGGTGATTCCCCAGCAGCTCATCACACTCGCGTCTTTGCACTGCACGAAGGGAATGACATACTTCTCGGTTATGCGGTCATCGGCGAGCATCGTCGCGTAAAAGGCGTTGAAACAGCTGCACCCCAGGGAGACGGCGAAACCGACGCTGCCGTAGGCGATCTCCTCCCAGACGATGTGCACGCCCAGCGGGTCGAGCCCCAGGCCGCCGTATTCGTCCGAGATGAGCACCGTGTGATATCCCTGCCGGTACATCTGCGCCATGCAGTCCCAGTAGATCGAGCCGCGTTTCACCACCTCATTGGCCGGAAGCGCGTCGAGCGCGATCGCGGCCGGGCGCAGCACCTCGACGGCGAAGCGGTGCACCTCCTCTTTCAGGTGTTCGTGCTCGTCGGTCAGTTCAAGACAGAGTTCTGTATAGGCCATCCAATCCTCCTTTTGGTTGCGGAATCGTTTTCGCCGTTTTCGTATTTTTCGTCGTAGGGTTCAGGCATGCCTGAATCCTACGAAAACGGCCTGCGAAAACGGCCCGCGGTCTCTATCGTATGTTACCTGTAATCATCATGCTTATAGATGCTCCCCTCTCCTTTTAAAAACGCGTCTTTCAGCACGCGCGCCAGGGCCTTCTCGGTGACCGTCTTCGGAATCTCGTCCACCAGCTGAAGGTAGGAGGGCACGAAATTCGCCTCGAGCTCCTTCCTGCACATTTCGTAGATCGCCTTTGGATCGATCGACTTCCCCTCGAGCGGGGCCAGGGCCGCCACGAGATCGCTCTCGCCCGGCGCGCCCGACGCCGCCGGCACCCCGTACACGCACACCTCCGAGATGTCGCCATGCCGGCCGATGACGGTCTCGACGTATTCTGGCTGGATGAAGTCGCCCGCACGGCGCAGCTCCGTGCCCTTGCGAAAATCGAAGAAGTACCATCCCTCCGCGTTACGGTGCACCATGTCCCCTGTGCGGAGCCACCCTCCTCTGGTCTTTTCCTTCGATTCCTCGGGCTTGCCGATATAATCCACCTTTGTGTCGCCCTTGTTAAGCCGGCAGATGAGCTCGCCCGTCTCGCCGGGCGGAAGCTCCCTGTCCTCGTCGTCCACCACCTTGAACTCCATCACACCGGGCACCGGCTTGCCGAAGGAGCCGACGGGCCCCTTTCCGATGGGCCTGTAGGCGAAGCCGCCCTCCACCGAGCCGTACCATTCGAGTATCTGTACGTTAAAGCGTTTCTCGAACCCCTCCCACAGCGGCACCGGGGTCCCCGCGCTGATGACCACCTTCACCGGGTTCTCGGTGTCGTTCGGCTTTTCCGGCTCATTGCAGATGCCGGCCATCATGCCGCCCAGAAGCGAAAACGAGGTGCAGCCATACTTGCGGCAGATGTCCCAGATGCGGCTTTTCGTAAAGCGCGCCGAAAAGACCGCCTTTATCCCCATCGAGAGCGCCGGGAAGAGCGTCACCGACTGCGCGTTTCCGTGCGTGAGCGAGAGGCCGTTGTAGAGCACGTCGTCCTTTTTATACTTCCACACCAGGCTGTTCAGGATGTTGAAGAGCCCGGTGCGGTTGTTCCTGATCGCCACGCCCTTGGGGTCGCCCGTGGTGCCGGAGGTGTAGATGATCTGCATCGGGTGCCGCACGTCCATGATCCGCTGGTCGACCGTGTCCCACGATGTCTGCGAGAGCGTTTCGTTGAGCGCGTGATATTTCGGCGATACCGGCACGCCGTTTTCCCCGTGGTAGGCCACGCTCACGAGCTTCATCGAGGGGATATCGCCCGCAATCTCCTCGAGCGTTTCGAGACTGTCGTCGGCGACGATGACGGCCTTCGCGCCGCAGTTGTTCAGCAGAAACTTCAGCCGGTCCCCGCGGGTGCGCGGATCGACCGGCACCATTACCGCGCCCACGGTCGTGCCCGCCAGGAGCGCGTAGATGAACTCGGGGTAGTTCCGCATGAAGACCGCGAAGGAATCACCCTTCTCCACGCCGCTTTCGAGGAGCAGGCGCGCGATTTTGTTGCCGTTCTCGTGAAGGTCGCGGTAGGTCAGCACGTCCTCTCCGTGAGCGCCCTTTTCGAAGACGTACACCACGGTGTCGGGCCTCTCGTCGGCCCTGATCTCCACGAGGTGCGAGGCGATCACCTGGTTAAGATGCGATTTTGTCGCCATGGTATCCCCCTATTCGTCTTCCACCGCGCCGATGAAGCCGCGCGTGAAGGTCGGAAACTCTTTCTTGAAAATCTCGTCCCAGTGTTCGGCGGTCCAGTACTGGTGACGGTTGAAGAACGGATCATTCTTCGCCGTGCTCACCGCCACACAGGCCGCCAGGTCCACGCCCTCCATCTTATTGAGCGCGAAGGCCGCGAATGCGAGCGTGGAGAATACGCGGCAGTGGAGCCCCAGCCGCCAGGCCATCGAAGCGGCGGCGTTCACGGCGATGTTAAGGTTGATGTTCTTGAACTGACAGCTCGGGCCCCTGGCCGTGAGCGACTCGATCGCCTCGGCCTTGTTGAGCTCGGCACAGGTGCGGTAGCCGCACGCGCCGCAGTTGTAGTTGAAGTCCGACTTCCGCCTGTCGCCGATGAGTATCAGCGCGCAGGGCTCCTTGACGAGCTCCATGAGGAAGCGCCCGTCGCGCGCGGCCAGCGGCGACATGTCGCCGAGCGAATAGCAGAACTCGGCGATCTCCACCATGTCCTCCGTGGCGAGACTCACGAGCTTTATCGTGTTCCTGTCCCCGAAGCGGAACGAATTGTGGGCCGCGACCGCCATGAGTTCCACGGCGCGCTCGAGCCCGTTCTGTATGAGCTCGGTCATTTCCCGTACCGGCATCTCGTCACCTCCCTTTAACTGTAGATCGAGCGGAACTGCGGCCACAGCCGCTGTATGATCCGGTCGTTCATCGTCGATTCGTTTATCTCGTCGTACTTCGCCGGGATGTCGCGGAAGGGGCTCTTCTCGGTGACCGAGATCGCCACGGCGAGCGCGAACCCGGTGTTCTTCGGGACCAGGCGCATGCGCATGGCCGCCGCCCCCGCGGACCAGAAGACCCCGTAATCGATCCCCATGGTGCGCGCGGTCTGCACAACGGCGTCGACGGCGTACGAGATGTTGTTCGCGCGAAAAACGCAGAGCGGCCCCGGATAGGCGATGGAAGGCTCGTCAGGCAGCTTTTCGCTTTCCCTGAGGTACTCGCAGGTGAGCTTGCCGCACATGTTGCAATTGGTGTCGGCGGGGTCGGTCTTGCACCGCATGGAGGTGATGACGAGCACCGCGTCGGCGTCGCGAAGCATCGCGGCGTCGCGCCGGAAAAAGTCCCAGCGCTTGTTGTCAGCGGACATGCGTTCGATGTGCTGGCAGAGATCCTCGATTGCGCACTCGTCCTCGATGATGTGGATGCTGCACTCGCCCACGCCCCCCACGCGCGGAGACGTCGTTCCGGAGGCGAGGAGCAGCCGCGCGGCGATGTGCACGGACTCCCTGCGGTCATCCATATACTGTTTCATGCTTCGTTCGATGCTCATGGCCTCCTCCTCACACCAGAAGCCCGTGCTTTTTCGCGATATCGGGATAGGCCGCGTAGGCGGGCTTGAGGAGCGGAAGGAGCTTGATGACCTTGGGCATGGGACCCTTCGCCTTGATGAGCCCCTTGGCGAGCGCCACGGGCATCGCGATCTCCTGCAGCCAGAACTTGTGGCAGGTGTCCCCCGAGAGCGTCATCTCGATCGTGGGCTTCAGCGATGCCTGCCCGCAGGTGATCTTGCCGCCGTTCTCGCTGGAGAGCCATATCTGCCCGGCCGGGTCGCTGATGTCGAACTTGATGACGATCTCCGATTCAATGAATTTCGGCCCGGCCGTGGGGTCTTTGAGCAGTGCCTCGAAAAGGCTTCCGAGCACCTCGTACATCTTGTCTGTGTTTGCGAAAACTGCCATATCCTCCTCCTTGCGCCTATATTTGAGTGAGCGCGGCCGCCCTTCCCGCATTTGCCCGCGGGTACGCGTTCCGCGCCGATGCGTTCATTATGGCATATCGGCCCCCAGAAGCCCCGCGATCGAACGCCTGCAGGCGTCCACCGCCCAGGCGGAGGTGTGCGCGTCGCGGTCGAGGTACCAGCGCACCGCAACGCCGTGGTAGATCGACGAAATGGTCCGCGCCGACGCGTCGGGATCGATGCCGTCGAAAATGCCGAGCCGGAGCCCCTCCATCACCGCCTCCCTGAGCATCGCTATCCACGAGTCCACCCAGTCGTGGAAAAGCCTTCGGTACTCCGCGTCGCGCGGAGCGAGCGCCATGCAGTCGAGGAGCAGGGGGTAACCGAGGTTGACATCGGGATCGTCCCAGTTGTAGAGCCACCCGAACGAGAGGAGCTTTTCGAGCGGACCATCGCAGGCGTCCATGGTCTCACGGCTACGCAGGAATATCCGCGCGAAGAATTCGTGAAACGCCTCCTTACAGAGGACGTCCTTGCCGGAAAAATAGTGCGCCACCCCACCCTTCGAAAGACCTGCCGAGCGGGCGATGTCGTCCATCGTGACGCTCGCGATGCCGAGCTCGGAAATCGCGAGCAGGGCCGCCTGTATTATCTGCGGCCGGCGCAGGGCCTCGAGGTCCGTGTTTGTGCTCATCGATCACCTTTTCCGCTCAATAACTTCAATCCGCCCCGTTTAAGGCCGGCGGGGCATGGCCGCAGCGCTGCCACCGGCGGTGTCCCGTCGTTCGAAAATTTTCCGCGTCTTCGATTAAGAGTAACCAACGAATGCCATGCCGGACATCGTCCGCGCACGACCGCCCGTATATCGGGCCATCAAGAATACCGTCTGCATACCAGGGAGAACTCGGGGAAGCACGCACACCATGATCGGCACAACCGCACGGCGCCTGAATCGGCATCATCCATCGGTCAGCCATCCGACAAACCGACCATACGGATTAAAAACCGACTGGATGGATTATAAAAATGTAAGACAATCTGTCAAGCTATTAATCAATAAAATCTAAAAATAATAATCTATATTTGATTTACACTATTAAAATAATGATGATATATTTTGAATATGGTGCCGGCGCCTGGCATCCTTCCCGAAGCGGGCAGCACGCGGCTCAAATTTTTCAAACCCCAGCCGAAGCCGGCCGCTTAAAAAAGGCTTGATGAATAGCCGGACCGAATGCGAGGATGAACGCCGGTGCTCGTCGCGCGTTGATGACGAATCGCCTCCCCGCGGCAAGTCCGGTTCGGGGGAGCATCCGCGCGAGAACCGGAGGCCGATCCCCCGGACACCCATCATCGAAATCCAGTGAAGCTCTCTAATGAAGATAATCGACCTCTATCGCGAACGCTTCGTCGTCTCGTTCGAAATTTTTCCTCCGAAGACCCCCCGGGGCGAGGAGGGGCTCAGGCAGGCGCTGTCGGACCTCTCAGGCTACCAGCCGCAGTACATCTCGGTGACCTACGGGGCCGGAGGCTCCACGCAGGAGAAAACGCTCGAGCTCGCGCTGCGCCTGCGCGACTCGATGGGGATACTGCCGCTCGTGCACTTCACCTGCGTCGGCGCTGGCCGCGAAGAGATCCGCCGCTACCTCGATCAGGTGAAAAAAAACGGCATTGAGAACATCCTGGCCCTGCGCGGCGACCCCCCGAAGGGCGAAACGCACTTCACGCCCCCGGTCGACGGCTTCGCGTACGCGAACGAGCTCGTTTCGTTCATCCGCTCCATCGACGGCTTCACGGTCGGCGTGGCGGGCTATCCCGAAAAGCACCTCGAAGCGAT
>JADFDB010000087.1 GCA_018263175.1 Spirochaetota bacterium | reverse complement strand
ATAGACCTTTTTTACGCCGCGCACGCGGTTCTGCACCTCGTTGCGGAACTTGGTGAGATCCCCGAAATCGAGCCCGGTGATGGTGAGCATGATCATTCTTCCGGTCGCCGACTGGAGGAATTTGCGGGTGATCTGGTTCATGAAGGGGCCCGACTGGAACTTGCCGGTGTCCTCGTCGGTCTTGCCGAGTATGCGCTTGAGGCAGTTCTGGATGGCGGCCTTGGAGGCCGTGTCGCCGTCGATGTGGACGCCGGGGGCGTTCGCGCTCGTGGTCGCGAGTATCGCGCCGGTGTACATGTCGATCGCCTTGATGTTCACGATCGCCTGCTTCGATTTCATGTTCTTGGAATACGCCGCAATGGCCCCGCTCTGGTCGCTGGTCCTGACCTCGCCGACGATGACGACCTCGGCACCGGCGGTGTCCATCAGGAAGTCCTGTACGGCGCCTTTAACCTGGCCGGCCATGGCCTGCTGCATCTTGGCGGCGTCACGCCGCATGAGCTGCTGGGTCGTCGCCGCGTCGACGAACTCGAAGCCGGCGTTACCCATGATCTCCATCATCGTGAGCTCGGTGACCGTAAAGCCCGGCATGTTCTGCTTGCCCTCGAAGGTCTCGCGGATGAGCACCATGAACTTGGGGCGGCCGTAGTTTTTAAGCGTTGCCTCGATCGTGTCGTTGACCGCCTGGGGAAAGACCTCGCCGTAGATGGTCAGCACGAACGAGCCTTCCTGCGCGCCCTCTTTCAGGACCTTCCAGTTGCGGACCATGCCGCTGGTCTTGGCTTCGACTATGGAGGAGACGAGCGCGAAGTCCTCGACCACGGAGGTGCCGGCGACGAGGGTGCCGAGTTTGCTGCCCACGAGCTTGTTCATGGCGTCGTCGATGGCCCTGTCGCGCGCGAGAGACTGGTCATTGTCGAATATCTGAGCGTAGCCTGTGGCCTCGCCGCAAAGCTCGCATCCGGCCTTGCCGGACTCGCCCTTTACCTGCTTTTTGGACCCGCCTCCGCATGAAACCGCCGCCGCGAGAAACACAAGCGCGACGAATAACACAAGCCTGTTGCTTTTCATGAATAGTACTCCTCGGAATAGATTTACTTCAAACGACCCTGATGTTCTTGCGGCTCCCGCCTGCCCGGAGGGAGCACATGACGAAATGATACTGATAGTTTACGGGCGCGTCAAACCATTTTTGCCGTTTGCCCGGATCGCCTCGGCGATAACCCGGATGGGTTACCGCCGGGAGCTTTTTTTATTGCATTGCCCCCCATTGTCGGTATGCTGGGGGACGCCCGCCGACTTCGCGGGCGCGTCATTCCCCTTGCCGGGAGGAGTGGATGGAAAAGGATTTTTTACAGTCGTTAAAACTCGAGATCAGCCGGTCGTTCAAACTGCTGCCTTACGAGCGGATGGCGTTTCACCGCCTTCTGGGGATCGTCAAGTCCGAGAACGGAACGAGAATTCTTCTGCGCGAGCTCGAGCAGGAGCCCTTCGTGCGCGAGAGCGCGATGCTGGTTTTAAAGGACTTCGAACACCCCGAGGTGGGGCAGGCGCTGCTCGATTTCGTGAATGAGGGTGAAACCTCGGTGTTGGAGAAGCTGTGCGCAATGGAAAACGTCGAGAGGTTCGGCACGGCGGAAAACCTCGATTCGGTGGTCAGATTCATAGAAAAATACGAAACTGAGACCGCCCAGATCGAAGCGGTCGAGAAGGCGTTCATCATACTGCGCATCCACGGGACCGATTCGAAGGAGGTATTGGAATTTTTACAAAAAATCGCCGCGGACCGCGAGAAGCACGTCCCCATCCGCTGCTTCGCGATCGAGGCCCTTTCTTCGTTCAAGGATATTTCCCTGTATGAGGAACTTTTGAAGGAGAAAAACGAGTCGGTGACCTGCAGCGTGTACAACTCGCTCTCCATGCTGAGCGACAAAATCATGCAGGAATCGGAGGACAGCAGGGGCGATGAGGATGTTTCATACACCTACGCTCCCGAGCTCGAGGACAGGCTCATCCTGAACGTACGAGTGCTGCTCGGGAAGATGACCTCGCAGTTCGACTCGTACTCGAACAGGGCGAAAGCCGCCTTCGTCAACGCCATGATATGCGCCAATCATCGCGAGTTTCTCATTTATACGATGAAGGCGCTGACCTCCGGCGAACGCGACCTGATGGACATGACCCTCCGGCTGCTCCATTCATCCATTCAGAAACTCCGCGATCCGGACAAGCTCTTTCGCAACCTCCTCGCGCTCTCGGTCGAGGATGAGCGGGAAAACGAGATGATCGTGGCGGTCTTCGATCGCTTTTTTACGAATCTCAGGGAGAACAGGATCAATAATCTCTTAAGAGACAAACTTTTCAATTACATCATCGTCACGCTCGAGACCTATTTTGAAACCTATCGCAAGGAGTTTATGGTAACCGAGGTCATCGAGAAGGACTTTCCCGAGAGCTTCAGAATTCTGCGCAGATTCATGCTCGACCAGTTTACCCCCGAGATGAAGAAAAAGGTCGTCCACTTTCTCAGGAATGTGGACCGGACGATGATCCAGGAGCTCATCAAAGACCTCGCGGCGACCCTCCCGTATGTCGGGAAGGAGGACGGGGAACGGCTGAAACTTCTCGTCGAGGTGCTGTACGATCTGGACCAGAAATCGCGGGAGAACTCGGCGATGAGGGTCGAGGGTATCAACTTCGAAAAGCGCTATCTCAGGAACAGGATTGCGCGCCTGTGCGAGATCATCGGAAGGCTGAAGATCGAGGAGTCGGCGTCGACCCTGGTCAAGATTTTTAATTATGTGAAAAAATATCCCGACGAGGATATTTCCTCGGCGGTTTCGCGCAGTCTCTCGATGCTCAACTACTCGTATATGCTCGGCGAGCTCGAGATTTTGCTGGCCTCCGGGGATCCGGGCGACCAGCGAAGGGCCATTCGCCTGCTTTCGCTCTTTTCGGACCAGCGGGCGCTCAATATTCTGCTCGACTTTCTGCGGGAGCGGACCTCGGCCGATTCGGAAGATATCGAAATGACGCTCAATATTTTTCTCCGCGGGGACGTCGCCGGGAACGTGGCGGCGAACACCGTCTTCAAGCAGGTGGTCGAGAACAATAAGACCGGGGAGATCGCCCGGTTGGCCGTCCTGTGCATCGGCAAGGGCGGCATAGAGGCGGACATCGAGTACTTAAACGAGCGCTTTAGAGATTCCGAATCGAACGAACTGAAGGAGGCCGTGGTCCAGGCGATCGGCTATATCGTGTTCAACAATAACGCCGTTAACCGGCGGCAGGTGATCAAGTACCTGCTCGAATACCTGAAAGACCCGGCGATCAAGGTGAGAATTTATTCCTGCGCACTGCTCATCAATCTCGGCAACAAGGAGGCGATGAAGTCACTGCGTGATATGATGGTGATTAAAAACAGGCAGATTCAGCGTGAGATCCTTGCGGCGATCGGCGTCCAGCGGTCCGGGGAGTTCGCGTATTTTCTTATTTCCCTGCTGAAAGAGGAATACGGAATTTCACACGATATACTCCGGGCCATAGCGCTGCTGCCTCCGGAGGAGCTGCAGGAGATCGATCATTTCATCGTAAATATCTTCAAGAAATATGAAGGGGCCGCACTGGATGCAACAGAAAGAAAGGAGACGGCGCAGCGCCGTCACACGGGTTCGCTATCAAGGGAGTCGTTTAGTCGAAAGACGTTTGTTAACATTGAAATGCCGGCCTATCGCCGGCTTGCCGGTCACCTGAACCTTGTCGATATAATGATTGGAAATAGGCTTGCCGAGCGACTGGTGATCTCGGTGGTGACCGGTCTCAAGGGTTTCGTCTCACAGATGGTCGAGGGCCGGGTGGTCGCGGTGTTCGATAACGATTCGGCGGCCGCCGAGGCGGGCCTTCGCATACGCGAAAATATCCGGAGATTCAACGAGCTTCGGCTTCCGGCCCAGCGCCTGCTTCTTCATATACAGGTCATGACCGGCGGGCTTAAGATCATGAACGGAGAGGTGATGGATCTTCCCGAACACGCGATGCGGCATGTGCGTTCCCTTTCCGCCGTGGGCCGTGTGATCGTTGACGAAAAGACTTCCGGGCTGATAGCGCAGTTATATCATTGCGCACCGTTTACGGATGCGGTGCCGGGTGGCGGGGCCTTTACGGTGCGCTTTTTTGAGCTGATGAGTCCCGTTAATTTCACACAGCTCGCCGAGGCGATGGTGACGGAACTGATCAAATCGGATCAGGAGCGCCTCATGGCTCAGATGCAGATCGAGGTGGAGCTTCGAAAAAGAAAGCACGAGCAGCGGGAGGGAAGTTCGGTTGAATACGCGCAGGCGATGGACGACGTGGGAAGGGGGCTCAGGGAGGACCTCTCTGAAATCTTAAAGTACATTCAGAAGCGCTCGACGGACAGGGAGCTCATCACCACGGTCGAACGGATGGTTTCGAACGTCAACAAGCGGTTCATGGCCGAGACCACCAGGATCATAATGCGGTAGAGGGCGGCGGTGAGATTCCGACGAACGATTGCGGTGCTCATTGTGCTCCTTGCCCTGCGGCAGGCGCCGCTCGCCCAGGAGACGGGCGACGGCGAGCAGGAGTCGCCTCCGAGGGAACGAGGTCTTTTTTCCTACGAGGCGCCGGTCCAAAAAGAGCCTGAAGAGAAACGGTGGTTTCTAACGCTTTCCGGATGGTATGAGCGCAAGACCGGCAATACCGATACGCTGAAAACAAATGGCCAGGCCGATATCATTTTCGACGACAATATATCCGAGTTCCGGCTGGGGGGGAGGATATTTTACGGAAAAAACGCGGGCCTCGTAAACGAACATAAGGCTACCGGGGTGGCGAAATTCGACCATTATTTTTTGCCCCGCTTCGAGATGTTCATATTTTCGCAGTCGGATTACAACATTCCCGCGAAACTCTCATACCGCAATAACAGCGGGGTCGGGGTGAAATTCAGCTTTTTCAGAAACGCGTTCTGGAAGGTGGACGTTAGCGCCGCGCCGGTTTATCAATACGAGGACTATGAAACGAGGGATACCAGGGAGGAATTTCGATGGTCGCTGCGCTACCGGGTGTACATCACGCCGGCACAGCCCGTCGCGGCATCATTCACCGCCTATTATATCCCGAGAATGGCGGGCTGGGCCGATTACCGTTCAATACTGGATTCCTCGATCTCGATTTCGGTAACGAAATTCATCGCCCTGAAGGCGGGATTTCTCAGAAATTACAACCGGAACGCGCTTCCCGGCACCAAAAGACTCGACGACACCGCGTACGCACAGGTCTCGATTTCACTGTAACGGGAACGGTCTCAGCGCTCTATGAACCGTCGTGAGAGCTCCAATTTGTGCTGGATGATGAATGTCGAGTTGGTCAGAAAGAAACGGTCGCCCCGGTGCTTCAGCAGTTCGCCGTACTGGTTGAAGGCAGTCTGGTAGTCCCTCAGCCGGTACGCCGACTCGGCGTAATAATAATGCAGCGCCTTGTCGTATTCCCCCGACGTGTCGATTGACTTAATCTGAACGATCGCCTTGAAGTACTCGCCGCGCTCAAAATGGATCTTGGCGCGTCCCAGCAGCCCGTTTGGATAGCGTGGATCCTCCCTGAGCGAGCGGTCATAATACCTCGAGGCCATTTCAAGCTGTTTCCGTTTATAATAGAGGTCACCGGTCAGAATATAGGCCTCGAGCTCGCGAGGATTCTGGTGGAGGGCCGATTGATAGTATTGCATGGCGAGGTCGTCGCGGCCCATGCGTTCGTGGATAAAGCCGATAGTAAGCCATGTTCTGGAATACTCGGGGAGTAATTGGTGCGCCTTGTTGAGATGGATCAGGGCCTCGGGAAACTCCTCCAGATGGAGGCGGCAGAGCCCCAGGTTGTAGCGAAAGGGCAGAAAGAGGGCGGAGCGGAGGAGGGCCGCTTCGAGGATTCCGGCGGCCTTTGCGTAGTCTCCGTTTTCCATGAGCTTCGCCGCACTGCTGTTGGCGAGCGCCGCCGGGCTCGTGCCGGTACAATAGAGGATGTTGTTTCTGGAATAGATCTCCTCTTTCGCGATCTGCCCGGCTGAATCCCTTACGGCATCCCGCATCAGCTCCGGAAGACGGTCGTCCCCGGTCGAGGCAAGGGCGCTTTGAACCGGCATACAGGCGAGCACGGCGATGAGCAATCGAGCGATGCAAGCGTCCAGCCGGGACAAAAAGTGTTTTACCGTTTCCGGGTGTTCGATTGAAGGAGGCATGGGGGCCGTTTCGTCAGTAAAGGTGGCAGGCCACCGAGGCGCTGCCGATTCGGCGCAGTGCGGGGTACTCATGCCTGCATATCTCCATGACGCGCGGACAGCGCGGATGGAAATAACAGCCCGCGGGAGGATTCTCGGGAGAGGGGATCTCGCCCCGCAGAACGTTGAAGCCGTGCTTGACGGGCTTTTTTTCGGGAATCGACTGGATGAGGCTCTGGGTGTAGGGATGCAGTGGATTTTTATAGAGTGCGGCCCTGGGGCTCTCTTCGATGATTCTTCCGAGGTACATTACCGCGATCGCGTCGCTGATGTGCTCGACCACCGACAGGTCGTGCGCGACGAACAGGTACGTGAGATTCAACCGGTCGCGCAGGTCCACAAGCAGGTTCAGTATCTGGGCCTGGATCGAAACGTCGAGAGCGGAAACGGGTTCGTCGAGAATTATGAAACGCGGATTGAGCGCGATGGCCCGGGCTATCCCGATCCGCTGGCGCTGACCGCCGCTGAATTCGTGGGGGTAGCGGTGCAGATGATCGGACGAAAGGCCCACGAGATCGAGGAGGTCGGCGATCCGCTCCCGGATTTCCTTTTTCCCGAGGGATGTGTGGATCTTCAGGGGCTCGCCGAGGATCTTTTCGACCGTCATCCGCGGGTTGAGCGAACCATAGGGATCCTGGAAAACGATCTGCATGTTTTTACGATAGCGTCGCAGGCCCCCCCGGTCAAGGCCAGAGACGTTTATTCCCCCAACGGTGATCTCTCCGGAATCCGGCTCGATGAGGCGGAGGATGGATCGCGCCGCGGTGGTTTTTCCGCTTCCGCTCTCGCCGACAAGACCAAGACAGCGACCCTCGGCGATGCCGAAGCTCAGGTCATCGACGGCCCGTACAATGCCCGGCCTCTGGAAAAGGCCCTTTTTCCGCACGGAGAAATGCTTTTTAAGTCCATGCACCTCGACCATGGGTGCGGTCGAAGCGTTCCCGCCTTTACGCATGGAGCCTTCCTTTACCCTGCATGAGGAATTTCACTCCGTCGTCGAGGCCGTCGAGCGTGAGCTCGAACATCGGAAAGATATCGGCGATCATCCTGGTGGTCTGCACATATCCCCAGGCCCGATTCTGGATCGGTGTAAGCCAGATCGAGTCGCGGAATTTCTCGCGGATGCGCTGAAGCCAGACGAGCCCCGGCAGGTCGTTATGGTACCAGTAATCAACGGCGCCGTTTACCCACGTGAGCTCGGACGGTGCCATCTCGGCATCGCCGACCATGATGAGTTTATAGTCGGAGTCCTCGCTTTTCATGAACTCGGCGGTGCTCACCGAGTCGCGCCGCTCGATGTCGGTCCAGAGGTCCTGGTACACGCAGTTGTGAAAGTAGAAATGCTTGAACCTACTTATCTGCGATGAGGCGGCCGAGAAAAGCCGTTCGACCATGCGCGCGTACGGAGTCATGGACCCGCCTACGTCCATCATGAGTATCACCTTGGCGGCCTTCTTCTCCTTGTTTTCCCAGACGAGCTCGATCTCGCCGGCGTTCTTGCTCGTGGCGTCGATCGTGGCCTCGAGGTTGAGTTTCTCCTCGGGGCCCAGCGGCAGAAGCGCACGCAGATGGGCGAGCGCGACCTTCATCTGCCGGGTGTCGAGCGTGATGGAGCTCGAGTAATTGCGGAAGCTTCGTTTCTCCGCGATCTGGACCGCGCGCTTGTGGCGCGATTCGCCCTGGCCGATGCGCACGCCGGCCGGATTGTAGCCCCACGCCCCCTGGGTTGAGCGCCCCCCCGTGCCGATGGCGCGGTTGCCGCCGACATGGTTTTTAAAATGCCCCTGGCGGAACTGTTCCTCGAAATTGCGAAGCACCTCGTCGAGATTGAGCTCGTCGACCTGCCGCTTCTCCTCCTCGGACAGCTTGAGCTCTTTCACCTTCCTGAGGCCCTCGAGTATCTTTTCGAGCATTTCGTCGGTCGTCTCGATGTCTTTGAAGGTGTCGAGGAAGGCGAGGTCGTACCGGTCGAAGAAGATCTCGTTCTTTACGAGTATGGAACGCGCAACGTGATAAAAGCGCGTGAGGCTGCAGTCGTTGAGGTTTTGTGCGAGCGCGTGGTGCAGCGTGATCCACTCGTGGAGCGAAACCGGCACGCCGTGCGCCTTGAGATTGAAGAAAAAATTAATAAACATTCCGCGTCCGTATGCTCGTATTGAACCCGTGGTGTCCGGGCGCGGACTGGGCCACCAGGTCGGTATCTTCTTTCTTCTTCAAGAGTGTGCCCAGGAAGGGCAGTTCCTTCTCGACCTTCGACGGGGAGATGCCACCGGCGGTGAGCGCCTGTATCCAGTCGATGAGCTCGCTCGTGGACGGTTTCTTGCGCAGCATGTCGAACTGTCTGATCCAGTAGAATTTTTTCAGGCATTCGCGAAGGAGCTTTTTCTCGATTTCGGGAAAGTGTACGTACACGATCTCTTCCATGAGCGACTCGGAGGGAAACTCGATGTAGTGGAAAACGCAGCGGCGCAGGAACGGATCGGGAAGCTCCTTCTCGCTGTTGGAGGTGATGATAACGATGGGCCGCTGCTTCGCCTTTACGGTCTCGCCGGTTTCGGGGATGTGAAAGCTCATCTCGTCGAGCTCGTTGAGGAGGTCGTTGGGGAACTCGATGTCCGCCTTGTCGATCTCGTCGATGAGGAGCACCACCTGCTCTTCGGTTGCAAAGGATTCGCCAAGCCTGCCGGGTTTGATGTACTGCCTGATGTCGGAGATGTCCCTGTCGCCGAAGCGGGCGTCGTTGAGACGCTGGACCGTATCGTAGACGTACAGGCCCTCGCGCGCCTTGGTCGTGGACTTTATGTTCCATATAACGAGACGCTTGCCGACGCCCTCGGCGATCGAATGTGCGAGGAGGGTCTTGCCCGTGCCCGGTTCGCCCTTTACGAGGAGCGGCCGTCCCAGCGCGATCGAAACGTTAACATTATCCTTAAGCTCGGGAGAGAGCACGTAATCGCTTGTTCCCTTGAAATAATCCATTCTGAAACCTGCCTTGTTTAATGATGATTTGTGCCTGGCCCGGAGGGCTCTCAGGCTATCTCGAACCGATAGATGGGCAGTGGCAAGCATTTTTTGATGATTCTGCGCTTCAACCCATCCTCATCATCACCGTCCTGGTCCTCGGACCGTCGAATTCGCAGAAGTATACCCCCTGCCATGTCCCGAGCGCGGGCGCTCCCTTCTCGACCATAACGAAGAGGGAACAGCCGATCAGCGATGATTTGATGTGCGCGGGTGAATTGCCCTCGAGATGAGAAAACGGCACGCGCTCAAGGTTGAGCGTGCCGAGCCCTTTCAGTATGTCCCGGCGAACGGTCGGGTCGGCGTTTTCGTTGATGGTCAGGCCGGCCGTGGTGTGGGGTGTGTAGATGAAGCAGATGCCCCCGGGTACGCCGCTCGAGGCGATAAAATGCCGAACCTCGCCGCTGATGTCGATGAGCTCCTCGCGGGAGGTGGAACTGATGGTGAGGGTGTGTATCATATAGTGGTGCCTCCCTCTGAGGTGATCCGGGATGATGGGATCGCACCGACGGCGGCGAACCCATCGTCTATTCGTTCGGGAACAGTCCCTGGGTGTCCTGTC
>JADFDB010000086.1 GCA_018263175.1 Spirochaetota bacterium | reverse complement strand
GAAAGCTTAAAAACACCCGTGTGAGGGTCGCCGGAGTGCTCGTTGAGGAGGGAAGGCTGCTCCTGATCGCGCACAAAAAGAAAAAGAACGTTTACTGGCTTCTGCCGGGGGGCGGGGTCGATTACGGGGAGTCCCTCGCCGAGGCGCTGAAGCGAGAGCTGCGCGAGGAACTGTCGATCGAGGCCGAAGTCGGCGACATCGCCTTCGTCTGCGACTCGATCGGTCCGGGGCTCGAGCGCCATATCGTCAATGTCTGTTTTTTCTGCACGCGCGAGGGCGGCGACCTTTCGCTCGGAAAGGAAAAGCGTCTGCACGATTACGACTTCTTCGACGCCGCGGGCCTCGACGGCATCACCATCTTCCCTCCGATGCGCAACGAGCTTAAAAGCGTGCTCGCCGGCGGCGACGTCCGCACCTATATCGGGAAACGATGGATGGATCTATAAAAAGGGTCCCGGTCACCATGCCGGGCGGCGCGTACGAGGTTGTGGCGGGAGCGGGAGCTCTTTCACTCATCGAGGAGAAGCGCGGCCTCCTGGAGCGCGATCCCTTCGCCCTGATCGTCAACGAGACCGTGCTCGGCCTCCATGGCGATTATATACGCCGTTGTTTCGGCGATTTTCATGCGTTCGATATCTATGGTATGCCCGACGGCGAGGAGCAGAAGAGCTACCGGCACGCCGAGCGGGCCTTCGAATGGATGCTCGGGGCCGGTATTTCGCGGCGCTCGACCGTTGTCGGCGTCGGCGGCGGGGTTACGGGCGACTTCGCGGGTTATCTCGCGGCGCTTTATATGCGCGGGATTTCCGTAATCCATGTTCCCACCACCCTGCTCGCGATGGTCGATTCGAGCGTGGGGGGGAAGGTCGCGGTGAACCTCTCGACGGGGAAAAACATCGTCGGGGCCTTCCATCAGCCCGAGATGGTGCTCGCCGACACCGATTTTCTGCGCACGCTTCCCGACGATGAACTCAGAAACGGGCTTGCCGAGGCGGTCAAGCACGCATTTATCGGCGAGAATGAGCTCTACGCTCTCTTCGAGAGTAACGATTTCGATTCGATTAAAAACCCGAAGAAGCTCGCCGATATCGTCTACCTGTCCGCGCGGTTCAAGTCATCGATCGTGGAGCGGGACGAGAGGGAGGGGGGCGTGCGCGCCATACTGAATTTCGGGCACACGGTCGGGCACGCTATCGAATCGCTGCTCGAATATCGGGGCATTTCGCACGGTGAGGCGGTCTCGCTGGGCATGGCGGTTGAGCTCGAGCTCTCCGTGCGCGCGGGCCTTCTGGACCGGGCGCACGCACAGCGGTGCATGAGGCTTCTCGAGCGCTACGGCCTGAGCACGCACCGCGATGGGCTGGACGCCGACGGGCTTATGCACCACATGAAATTCGACAAGAAAACATCGGGCGGCGCTGCGCATTTCGCGCTGCTTGCCGGTGCCGGGGAGCCCGTGTACGACCGGGCGATGCCGGACGGCCTTGTGCGCGGTGTTCTCGCCGATGTGCTCGCGGGGGAGGCCTGAAAGTGGGAACCAGGCTGGAATATTCCATTGAGGACCGTGATGCCGCCAGGGTGGTGCACCTTACCGGAAGCCTGACCGGTACGAACAGGCCGGCATTCGAGGCCCTCGTGGAGGACATCACTCAGAAGGGCAACTGCATTATAAACCTCAGCGCGGTCCTGATGGTGAGCACCTCCGGTATCGCCGCTCTCGGCGACGTGAGCCTGAGCGCGCGAAAAAAGGGGAAACGCGTGGTGCTGATGGGAACAGATCCCTCGATTATACGCACCATGGAGCAACTGGACATGTACGATCACTTCATCTTCGTCGACAGCGTAGATGAAGGGCTGTTGAAGATCCGCCATTACACCTGAGCATCAAACGCCCGGGAAAAAGTGCACCTCGGGCCTGCCGTTGTAGATGTTCCTCGAAACGAGCACCTCGGTCCTGAAATACCTGCGTATGATGTCCGCGTCGAGCGCTTCCGGAGCGATATCTTCGGCCACACCACCCGCATCCATTATGAGGATACGGTCGGCGGTCTGTGCGGCAAAGCTTAAATCGCCCGAGGCGAAGACCACCGTCCTGTCGCCGCCCATGGTATGGCGGGCGAGCGAGCGCTGGACGATTCCAAGTGATCGTATGCCGAGGCCGGCGACGGGGTCGTCGAGGAGCAGCAATTCGGAATCGCGCAACACGCTGAAGGCGATGAGAGCACGGCGAAATGCGTCGGAGGGAAGGATCCCGAGAGGGTGCGTGCGGTATTCCCCGAGGTTGAATGCCTCGATGACGGACTCGGCCGCCTGAAGATGGTGCTCGCCGTACGGGTACAGAAAGCGCTTCATGTGGGCACGCGCGAGCAGGAGAAAATCGTAGAGAGTATCGCCGGTGTCGGGCGGTGAACCGCCGTCGAAATAGGAGATGTACAGCGGATACTCACGCCGCGTGAGGTGGGAAAGCGGGCGGCCGTCGATCCGTATGTCCCCGCGCGCGGGAATCCGCCCGGCCGCCGCCGCGAGGAGCAGGGACTTTCCCGAACCGGACGGCCCGACGATTGCCGTAACGGAGCCCGTTTCGAACTCGAGTGAGATCGGCGTCTCAACGCCCATGGGCAGACGTACGCCCTGAAGTTCAAGCATGCGGAAATATCCTCCAACGGTTTTTGTAGTAAAAAAACACGCCTGTTGCGACGAACCAGAGCGGTGCGATGATGAGCGGTCCGACGAGTGAGGAGGCAAGCAGAAGGATTTGTGAGAAACAGAGACACTCGGCGAGCGCAGAGAGGTCGTGCGCCAGGCCGATTTTCGCTCCGCGCGGAGCCGGGCCAATGAGTACGGAGCCGCCAAGCCAGCCCGCGCAGAGCAGGGTGAGGGAGGAGAGCATTCCCCGGGCGCAGAGGAGCGCGGCACGGGCGCGCTCGTAGTTGAGCCCGGCGCCCTCGAAGCAGGTTTTGCCGCACGCGAGGAGTGCGAGCTCGGGGGCGGCCCTTCGCGAAAGGACATGGAGCACAATGAGCGCCGGGATTACGGCCGCCGGCACGCCGACGGCGCCGATCGACGCGCCCGCGAGGCCTGAGAAGAGGCCCGAGAGCGCGGTCGCGTCGAAGCGTGGATCAGCGCGCAGCATGAAGAGCACCAGCACGGCGAAGATCGCGTTGAGCGCGAAACCCACAAGCGCCGTATCCCTCCGGCCGAGAGCGAGGAAACGCCTCGTATAGAGCTCGAAGAGAACGGCGAAGACGGGAAGGATGCAGAGGACGGCGACGGACGAGGCGAAAAATCGCATAACGATGACCGCCGCGAGGCTCATGAAGGCGGCGCTACCCGAGTGCAGGTAGCCGGGCGCCGGAGGCGGGGATGCGGCGTCGATTCGTCCGAGGAGAAAGCAGGCGTAGCCTCCCGCGGCGTACCAGAGGGGGGCGGCGGGGCTTTTTCCCACGGCGAGTACGGTGCAGACGGCGGCCGTTGCGGCCGCGAGGGCGAACGCGAAGGCCATCAACTCGAAGGGCGGTGCCGCGCTTTCAGTTTCTGGTCTCACCGGCCTTCGCCTTTGCCTCTTCCTCGATCTGGGCGAGAATTTTCGACAGGACGGGCTCTTTTTTCGCCCTGGCCCGGTAGGTTTCGCTCGAGGCGAGGCCCGAGAGGATGCCCCGGGCGCGCTCGGTGTGGCCGGTCTTTGCGTAGGCAAGGCAGAGGATGTAACGGTCTTCGTCGCCGCCCGGCGAGAGGCGTTCGAAGCGGCGGATGGCCTCCTCGTAGTCGCCGAGCTCGTAGCTCGTCCGCGCGCGCATGAGGTTCTGCTCGTAGGTGCGCGAGCCTTCGGGAAGGACGCGCAGGATTTTATCGGCGCGCGCGTAGTTTTTCGCGACGAAATGGTGCTTTGCAAGGATCTCGAAGGCACGGTAATACTTTTGTGGAATTTCGCTTTCGTCCCCGGTCAGATCGAAGAGGCGGTCGAACTCGGCCGTATGACGCGCATCGCCCAGGCGGTAATGGATGCTGCCGATCTGGAAAATGACCTCGGTATCGTCGGGGTCGATTTTACGGGCCTTCTCGAGCGATGAGAGGGCCTCGCGGTAGTTCTGCTCGCTGATGTCGATCGCCGAAAGCATGAGCAGCGCCTCGCGCGAGGCGGCGTTCTGTTTGAGGGCCGAAACGAGATGCTCCCTGGCCTTTTCGAAGTCTCGCGTATTGTACCGGGCGGTTGCGCTCTTTATAAAAACGAGATATCGTGAACTCTTATCGAGAAAACTGGTCTCCATGGCGCGCTCGAAATGGAAGGCCGCGTCGCGGTAGGCCTCACGCTGAAAGTAGATATCGCCCATGAGGAGGTGCACCTCGCCGTAAAAGGGGATGCGGTCGGCCACCTGCCCGAAGTAGCGCAGCGCATCGCCGCCGCGGCCGTGTCGCAGCTCCGAGAGGCCGAGCTCGAACCGCGGGGCCAGAAAGGACGATTCGCGTGAAACGGCCTCCCTGAAGGCGGAGTCGGCTTCCTCGAAGTTCTCGGCCTTTTTAAGCTCAATGCCGCGGTTGTACGACTGCTTGGCCTCCTCGTTGTCCGTCCAGAGGAACTTGTTGATGACCGATTCGACCTTGGTCTTCGCGCCCTGGTCCCCGGTGCGCTCGTAAAGCTCGCGGCAGAACTTGACCATGCCGGTGTAATCGCCCGTCTGTTCGGTGAGCACGATGACGTTCCAGTAGGCGAGTTTGTAGTATTTGCGGTTGATGCGGCCCTTGACCGCGAGCTGGTAGTATTCGACCGCCTTCTCGAAGTTCTTTTCGTTCTTCTCGATCTCGCCGAGGAAGTAGTAGGCGTTGCCGTCGTTGCTCGTTTCCACGGCCTTCTGGAACATCTCGCGCGCTTTGACGTAATTGCGATAGACGTAGTAGCGGCTTCCCTGCTCGTAATAACCGGCCTGGGCGTCGAGGGTGAGTAACATGATTAGAAGGAGAAATGCCGCGAATATGAGGTTCTTTTTCATTTCGGTACGCTGGGTTCCCAAGTATACAAAGATAGCATGGCGCGCGCGGCCTTTTGTCAAGAGATTTCCTCCGCGGCGCCGGGGACTCTAAATTATCATTTGACTTAATTCTCCCGTACCGCTATGCAGGCGCCATTATGGCCGCGCAATCCATGCTCCGATCGGCGGGCGTCGTGATGCTCTCCACCCTCACCAGCCGCGTTATGGGCTTTGTGCGCGATATGATCGTCGCGGCCTGTTTCGGGGCCTCCGCCGCGCTCGACGGCTTTTTCATCGCCTTCCGCATTCCGAACCTGCTCAGACGGCTGGTGGCCGAGGGGGCGCTCACCATCTCCTTCATCCCGGTCTATACCGAATACCTGGTCAGGCGCGGCGACAGTGAGTCGCTCGAACTGGCGCAAAAGACGCTTTCTATCCTGCTGGTCGTACTGACCTCGCTCTGCACCCTGGGCGTCATTTTTTCGCCGGAGATAGTCCGGCTCTTCGCCTATGGCTTCACCGATGAAGCGGTGCTCGCGCTCACCACCGGGCTCAACCGCGTCATGTTCCCCTATCTCTTTTTCGTGGGCCTGGTGGCCTTCGCCATGGGGGTGTTGAACTCGCACGGCTATTTTTTCGCGCCCGCGTTTTCGCCGGTGCTGTTAAACGCGGGATTCATAGTCGGCGCGCTCTTTCTTCGGAAACTGTTCGATGAGCCGCTTTACGGACTGGCCTGGGGAGTGATACTCGGGGGCGTTCTGCAGACGGCGCTTCAGATTCCCTACATGGTGAAGTCGGGGTTCCGCATGCGCTTTTCGATCGACTTCAGGCACCCCGGGATTCGCTCCATATTCAGGCTCATCGCACCGGCGGTGTTCGGCATCGGCGTCTACCAGATCAATATCTTTATGAGTACGGTGCTCGCGTCCATGCTCGCACCGGGGAGCATCTCGTACCTGTATTACTCGGACCGCCTTACCGAGATGGTGCTGGGGATATTCATCATCTCGATCGGCAACGTCATTCTTCCGGAGATGTCGCGTGTCTCGGCGAAGGACGACCTCGAGGCGCTCAAGCGCATCTACGTGCGCTCGGTGCGCGCGGCGCTCTTTCTGGCCGTGCCGGCGGCGGCGGCGCTGATGGCGGCCGGAGTGCCGATCGTCTCGGTGCTCTTTATGCGCGGGGCCTTCACCGCGTATCACGCCGAGATGACGGCGCGCGCCCTCTTCTACGCGAGCATAGGCATCGCCTCGGTGGCGGTACTTCGCATAACCACACCGACCTTCTATTCGCTGAAGGACACCAGAACCCCGGTCGTCGCCTCGACCGTCTCGTTCGTCCTCAATATCAGCCTCGGCTACGTGCTCATGCAGACCACGCTCGTGCACGCGGGGCTGTCGCTCGCCAATTCGATATCGGGTACGGTCCAGGTGGGGCTTTTGCTCTGGTGGCTTTTCCGAAAAATCGGCGCGGTCGCCGCACGGCCGCTCGTCGTTCCGATTGTGAAGTACTGCCTGGCGAGCGCCGCGATGGTCGGCGTGATACTCATCATCGCCGGCGCGGTCGACTGGATGAGCGACCCCTTTGTCCGCCGGGCGGGATTTCTGGCGCTCGTGGTGGCCTCGGGCGGTGCGGTATACCTGCTTGCCTGCCTGGCGCTCGGAGTGGAGGAGATGCGCTTCGTAATTGAGAGAATCAGGCGTCTTGCGGGAGGCCGCTGAGGCAAGGGCGCCGGGTCAGGGCTCGCGCTCCACGGAGAGTTCCTTGATCGCCGCGACCGCCCTGAGGAACGACAGGGGCGTCGCCGTTTTAAGATGATGGTACGAAAAGGCCACATAGCGGTTGGCCTTTCTTTCGCCCGGGCGTGTGGCGTCGATCAGCACCCATCGGCCGCCGCGGTGCGCCTCGGCCCACATGTGAAAGACGAAGACGTTCTGCGCCCCTTCGAAGCGTTCACAATAGACCATTCCCACCACCGCGCGCGCCGGCACGCCGAGCGAGCGAAGCAGTGCGACGGCGAGGATTGCGTGTTCGGTGCAGTCGCCCGCGCGGCCGGTCGCGATTTCGCGCGCGGGTATGATCGGTATCCCCGCCCTTTTATCGGTGATGTGCGCGTAGACGAAGCGCTCGACGGCGTCCAGAGTGTCCGGCCTTCCCCGGAGGCGCGCGGTGAGCGAACTCACGGCGGGATCGTCGATGTTCAAGAGCCCCGTGTCGTCGAGATGGCCCCCGGCCGGCGGATTTGCCCCGGCGAGCCCCGTGCGTACGATAAGCACCGTCTTTCCTCCGAGGCTTCGGCGGCCAGTCACCTGCTGAAAGGGTGTGTCGGGAAGGTCGAAGGCCGGGTCGGTCGAGGACACCCGGTAGCGGCTTATGCGTTCGAGAGGGATGCGTGCCGTGTCGCCGCGCGCGGGCACGGAGAACATGGCCGGATCGAGCGCGGAGGAATCGACGGTCCAGACGAGGCACAGGAGAGCGGCTGAAGCCGCGCGCCGCCACCGCGCGCCGCCGGAGATGCCCGTGAAGCGCTTCATTCGAGGACGAGCTCGATGCGGAGGTTCATCATCTGTACCACCGCCTTCACCATCACGCCCCTTTCGTCGAGATAGGAGTCGGCGCTTTTGATGACGTCGATCGACTGGCTGACGTGGAGGAGGCTGCGCTTTGTCCCGGCGACGTCGACGAGCTCCCTGCCCACCACGCGCGTGGTAACGGGGACGAGCGCGTCGAGTTCGATGGACGGGTCGTAGATGGCGCCCTTTATCTCGAGGCCCTCGCGGAAGCGCCCCTCGATGAGTTTCGCCGTGAAGTAGTTGCCGTCGAGCACGAAGTCGCCCTTCAGCGTGACGACCGTTTTCCGCCCGCCGGAGCGTATCTCGACGCTCGGGCCGCGGAAGAGGGCGGTCGTTTCGATGTCCCTCCACCCCGTCGGAATTTTAATCCGGTTGCTGGTCTCGATTTTGACCGGGGTGAACGAGGTGGTTTCGGTGATGACCTGTTTCGATACGTTCTGCATGCCGGCGAGGTTGATGTTGAGCTCGGAGGCGATGACGTAGGTTTCGCCCTCCCTGCGGTTGGAGATGACGGCGTTTCCCGCGCGAACGCCGTTGATGAGGAGCGCGTACTTCCAGCTTCCCGTCGGGATGGATTCGGGTACATCGCCGCATCCGAGAGAGATCAAAAGCGCGGCTAAAATGGCCCGGCCACAATGATTCATGGTTTCCTCCGGCGTTTTGTGATGGCGCGCGCACGTGCCGACCGCTATAGAGCACGCTTTCGTCAGGGTGCGTCGATATCGGCCGCGTCGCAATCCGCGTTGTTCGATTTTCCATTTCGCTCGACCGTTCGGCCGGTACGGAGCAGTTCGCCCACCGGCGTTATGCGTATTCCGTCGATGGTAATGGTCATCGTGGCCACCGGGCGGCGCGGCGAGCAGAACAGATAGCCGCCGTGTGCCGTGCGCATGGCCGCCGTCAATATGCCGTCGCGCGCTTTTTCGACGCTCTCCGCGGCGACGGGCAGGGTTTCCTCTATTATGCGAAATCCGAGGCCGGTGCTGCGGGCAATCTCGCGCGCCGCGGCGAGAATTCCGTTTGCGGTGTCCGCAAGCGCATGCGGGGTGAACATCTGGCGTATGCCCAATAGCAGCGCTTCCGCGGCATCGCCGTCGAGACGCGGCGTGCCGATCGTTCCGGTGAGATAGAGGGTGTCGCCGGCGCGGGCGCCGTTTTCGCTTACGATAAGCACGGCTTCCTCACGACGCGAAGCGGCCGTGGATGTATTCAATGCGCTTTCGGCACTTTTCGTAGCCGAGGAGCGGCACCGTCAGGTCGAGCTCGGGCCCGTGGAGCGAACCGGTCAGCATGGCGCGCACGGGCATGAAGAGTTTTTTGCCCTTCATTCCCGTGTTTTTTTTGATAAGGCCGACGAGCTCCGCGGCGTAGCTGTTTTCGTTCAGTTCCCCGGTGATGAGCCGGTATGCCTCCGCGACGACGATCTTCGAGTCGGCCTCGGCGAGCATGGCGGCGGCCTCGTCGTCGGGCTCAATTATTTCGTCGAGGAAGAGCGCGGCGTGACGCGGGACGTCCGAGAGCACCTCGCAGTTGCCCCGCACGGCGTCGATAACGCGCTCGAGCCATGCGCGGTCGAGCTTCGCGATATCGTACCCTGCCTCCTCGAGGTAGGGGATAAAGAGATCGGTGATTTTATCGAGATCGAAGGCGCGAATGTACATGCCGTTCATCCAGCGCAGTTTCTGGAAGTCGAAGACGGCGGCGCTGCGCGCGAGATTTTTCATCTCGATCTGGCGGGCGATCTCTGCGATGCCGAGGATCTCCTCGCCGGATTCGGTGGCCCAGCCGAGCATGGCGAGGTAATTGACGAGCGCCCCGGCGAGGTAGCCTTCGCGCCGGTACACGTCGACCGAGGTGATGCCGTGGCGCTTGCTGAGCTTGGAACGGTCATCCCCCAAGACGAGCGACAGGTGCGCGTATTCAGGCACGGGAAGTCCGAGCGCCCGCGCAATGAGCACCTGCTTGGGGGTGTTGGGGAGATGGTCCTCGCCGCGGACGACGTGGCTGATCTTCATGAGGGCGTCGTCGATGATGACGATGTAGTTGTACACCGGCACGCCGTCGGAGCGCACGATGATGAAGTCGCCGCCGATGTTGCCGCTCTCGAAGATGACCCGTCCCTTTATATGGTCGTCTATTACGACCGTTTCGGCCTCGGGCACGTGAAAGCGCACGGTGGGCCTGCGGCCCTGTGCCTCGAGCGCGGCCTTTTCGGCCTCGCCGAGGTTTCGGCATTTTCCGGGATAGACGAAGGCGCGCCCCGCCTCTGCGGCCTCGCGGCGCATCCCGTCGAGCTCGTCCTGGGTGCAGTAGCAGTGATAGGCCTTTTTGTCGGCAAGCAGGATGTCGGTGTATTTTTTGTAGAGGTCGAA
>JADFDB010000085.1 GCA_018263175.1 Spirochaetota bacterium | reverse complement strand
GCCCTTTCCGTTGATCCCGACCGTGCGAGCGCCGTTCCACGATTAAAATGCGCCCTGGAAAGGGCGAACTCTCCCGCCTCGGCCGTCCAGCTCTCGATTGCGGCCGTCCAGTAGCCGATCTTTGTGTCGGTGTCCCGCGCCCCGGCAGCCATGCGGCTGTATGAAAAAAAATCATCATCGGCCGCGAGCGGCGACGCCGCGGCCGCGCAGAGCACGATGGCGACCAGCACAAGACGCGCACGGCGCGACACGAGGCCAGTACGATCGGCCGCCCGTTTAAAATACATAGTATATCCCGCACTGTACGGCGAGCAGGACCGTGGCCCACACGCGCAGATCCCGCCAGCGCCTCCGGTCGGGCGCACCGAAGTACACAAAATCCTCAGGAAGGCTCCACACCGTGGCGAGCACGCCCGCGAAGAGCAGGATGGCGCCGATCTTGGCCGCCCACAGGGGAAGCGCGTGTATCCAGTCAAACATCAACGGCCTCCTTCACGACCGACGTATAGCTGAGGTCCTCGAGCTCGGATGCGCTCTTCGGCCTCGTGAACGCGCTGATGATGAAAAGGAGCAGTACCGAGGCGACAAAGCTCCAGAACGCCATGTAGAGCATATTGAGTCCGGCAATCCCGAGCGCGGCCGCGAAGGCGAGTCCGAGGAGCAGGCTCCAGAAACCGGCCTTCGGCGTGATGCGCTTAAAGAGAATCCCCATCAAGAGGAGCGCGAAAATTGGCCCCTGAAAAAATGAGAGAAGCTGCTGGACGTAGACGTATATCCCCCTGAACTGCGCGGTGAGGGGCGCGCAGAAGATGCCGACGACAAGCGCCGCGAGAGTTATCCATCTGCCGAGCCTGAGCTCCTGCGCGTCATCCGGCCTTCGCTTTCGAATCACGCCGATGATGTCGCGCGTCACCATCACCGAGGCCGAGTTGAGCGTGGACGAAATCGACGATTGCAGCGCCGCGATAAAGGCGACGAACAAAAGCCCCGATACGCCGGGAGGAAGCAGGTTTTTGACCACCCACGGAAGCGCCTGGTCCGGGACCCCGAGGCGCTCCGGCGCCAGAAGCAGGGCGAAAAAACCGGGGAGTACGATGAGCAGGGGGACGAAGGTCTTGGCCAGTGCCGCGAACATCATGCTCGCCTTCCCATCCCATTCGGTCCTCGCGCCCAGACAGCGCTGCATGATCGCCTGGTTGGTGCACCAGTAGGCCGGCGACAGCACGAGCCCTAGGCCCAGAAGCACTCCGGGCCAGGGAAATTCGTCGTGCGTTGAGGGAAGAAACGCATGGAGATGATCGGGGAAGCGCTCCTGAAGCTGTGCCGCGAAATTAGCGGCCCCCCCGGCCGCGTTGACACCGATCACCGCGACTACGACCGCTCCGGTGAACATTATGACGAGCTGCACCGCGTCAGTATAGGCCACCGCCGCGAGCCCCCCGGAGACCGTGTACAGGCCAACGACTCCGGCCGTCACGACGATGCTCAGCAATATGGGCCAGCCAAGATAGGTCTGAAGCATGAGCGCGGTCGCCCAGAGAAACACGCCCACGATCAACACCGAGAAGAGGCTCAGGATAAGCGCCGCGATGACCCGCACCGCTTCGGAGTATCGTCTGCCCAGGTACTCGGGGATCGAGAAAACACCGGCGCGCCAGTAAAACGGAATGAAGATGAAGGCGGCGATAATCATGGCCGGGATGGCACCGATCCATTCGAAATTCGCCTGTGCCATTCCGATGCGGTAGGCCCCTCCGGCGCCGCCGACATAGTCGTTCGAACCGATGTTCGTGCCGATGATCGACATGCCGATGATCCACCACGGCAGGCTTCTGCCCGCCAGAAAATAATCCCGCGAGCTATGCACACGGCTTTTAAACAGATACCCGTACACGGTAATGCCGGCAAAGTAGACGAATAGAAGGCCGAGATCGATCCAGCTTACCTCGGTGCGGGTAAAGGAGAGGAGGTTGTCCACGCGCACGCCCCTTGTCGTTCAGTGATTCCCCTGGACGAGGTGCGCAATGATACGTCGATCGCGGCACCGAGCGCAAGTATTAAACTGCATCCCCCGGCGTAAAATCAAACGCTTTTCCCCTATTACGTGTTCGCCGCCGCAATACCCTTTCCCTCCGTCACGAATTTCCGTACGTTCTCCGTGTATATCGGAGTTGTTGCATAACCGGGAAATAGGCCCGGTTTTCCCCCGCCGCAGGTGGGAGAAAACCCGATATTCTAAAGATTTACAACAACTCTAATACAATATTATGCTTGCAATATACACCATAAAACAGTATTCGTATTTTAATATACACATGATATGCGGTAATCCGTCAAACGGTGACCCCTGCCACTAAAGCACGCACGGGCCGCTCCGGCGCCGGGTCCCCGTTCAGGGCTACGGCATATCCAGATTGCTACGCGCAGCGAAAGGAGGCCGTAATGGAAAACCGGTGGTATATAACACAACAGACCTTTCCGGAGCTCTTGAACCGGAACGCCGTTAAATTCGGAATGCGCCGTGCCCAGTGGTGGAAAACGGGGCCTGAGAGCACCGCGTCCATCACCTACGCCGAGCTGTGGCGCATCGTAAGGGAGATGGCATCGGGTCTCATGGAGCTCGGCATACAAAAGGGCGACCGGGTTGCGGTCATGGCCCATACGTCACCCGAATGGGTATGGGCCGACTATTCGATCCTCTGCGCGGCGGGTATTACGGTGTGCGTCTACCCGACCCTGTCCGCAAAGGAGCTCTCGTTCATCGTCAACGATTCGGGCTCGCGCATCCTCTACGTCCAGGACGAGGAGATCCTCGAGCGCGCCCTGGCCGCCATGAATGAAATGCCCGGTCTCGAAAAGATCATCATTATGAAAGATGAGTATTCGCACGCCGACAAACGCGTCATGAGCCTCTCGGATCTTCGTTCGCTCGGCGTCCGGCTCCTCTCGCGCGACAAGCTTTCCTACGAACATCGCTGGCGCTCGGTCGATCTCCTCGATCCGATGACCATCGTCTACACCTCCGGCACCACGGGACGGCAGAAGGGTGCCGTGCACACGCACTTCAGCATCAACGCCGCCTGCTGCCGCGACATGCGCCTTGTCCCCGACTATCGCGAGAGCGACGTGATGCTCGCCTTTCTGCCGCTCGCCCACACCTACGAGCGCGAATGCGGCCACGGCTCGGCCATGCATTCGGCGGTAACGGTGGCGTACTCGTCGCCGATGACGCTCGTGGCCGATCTGCAGATATTCCGGCCGACGCTCTTCATGTCGGTCCCGCGCATCTACGAGCGTATCTACATGGCCATGCGCGACATGGCGTCGCAGTCGCCGGTCAAAAAGAAGATATTCGATTTCGCCATCCGAACCGGCCTCGCGCTCACCGAGGCGCGTGCCGACAAGGACGGCTTTATCGACATGTCGGAGGGAATCGACTTCACCGCGGGGCTCTCGCGCTGGCTCGTCTTCAAGTACCGCCTGGTGGACAAGCTCGTCTTCAGCAAGGTCAGGGAGAAATTGGGCGGTCGTTTCCGTTTCGCCTTCTCGGCCGCGGGAAGCCTTCCGGCCGATCTCTGCAAGGTCTTCATGGCGATGGGCGTGCGCATCTACGAGGGATACGGGGCAACCGAGACCTGCAACACGGTGAACCTCAACAGGCCGAACCAGGTGCTTCCCGGCTACGTCGGGCCGGTCTGTAACGGCGTCGAGGGCCGCCTCGCCCCGGACGGGGAGTGGCAGGTCCGCGGCGACAACATCATCACCCATTACTGGAACAATCCCGAGGCGACAAAGGAAAGCTTTACCGAAGACGGCTTCTACAAGACCGGCGACATCGTGGTGATGGGGCCCGACGGCTATATCAAGATCGTCGACCGCAAGAAGGGAATCATGGTGCTCGACACCGGCAAGAACATCCCCGCGGCGAAGATCGAGAGCCTCTTTTCGGTCACGCATTACATCGACATCGTGGTTCCGATCGCCGACGACAAGCCCTTCGTTTCGGCGCTCGTGGTGCCGAAGTACGACGTCTTCATCCAGCTCTTCGATAAAGAGGGCATCGCGTACGACAAGTCCGCACTCCACTTTTTCGGCGAGGGCGCCTCGCGCATGTGCGTCGCCGTCGGCGAGGACTTCATCGCAAACGAGACGCTGAAGAAACTGGTCGATGAAGACATCCAGGCCGCCAACCGCGAGCTCGAGGAATACGAGCGGATACGGAAGTACGTGATCGTACCGCGCCGATTCACCGAGTTTCACGGAGAGATGACGCCGACCCTCAAAGTCAAGCGAAACGTCGTCTTCAAGAACTTCGAGCAGGAGATCAGTTCCATCTATAAGAAATAGCGCATAGGGCCCTCTCCGCGCGCCGGGGAGGGCCCTATGTTTCCGAAAAAAAGCTTCACGCCGTCTTCCGGCCTCCGACACTTCTTCGCCCCTTACAAAAAAGCCTCCAACAGCCCAATCAAATTGCTGTTGCTATTTATTTCCCCTTCATGTAAGGCCGTAACCGGGCCGCGATTATGCCGGGCCCGCATCCCATTGCACCGCCAGGGAGGCCGTCATGAAGGAAAAGGCGTTTCAGGAATACTACTCGGAGTACTTCAGCCACTGCTATGGATGCGGCGTGCTGAACGAGCACGGCCTGCGCATCAAAAGTTACTGGGACGGCGAGGAGAGCGTCTGCGCCTTCCAACCCCGGCCGCACCACACATCCTTTCCGGGCTTCGTCTACGGCGGCCTCATCGCCTCGCTGATTGACTGCCACAGCACCGCCACCGCGGCGGCCGCGGCATACCGCTCGGAGGACCGCGCCATGGACTCCGATCCACCCCTGCGCTACGTGACGGCCTCGTTGAAGGTTGACTACCTGCATCCCACACCCATGGGAAGCCCGCTCGAACTGCGCTCGTCGATCAGAGAGATCAAGGGCCGCAAGATCGTGGTCGATACGCGGCTCTCGGTAGACGGAAAGGAGTGCGTCCGCGGAGAGCTCGTCGCCGTTCGCATTCCCGACACCATGAACGCCGGCTAAACGCTCGTGAATACGGCAATCCCCTGTTCCGATGCCTTCCCTCACGCTTCCGTTCAAGCTGATCGTGGAATACGGAAGGCCCATATACCTCGACGAGTTCTATGGAATGAAGCTCTCGAAAGAGGAGGAATACAGGATCGCCAATGAAGTCCTGCGCCCGCGATTGCGCGAGGTGCTGGAGAAGCATCGCCGCACCGTCCTTGCGCGGGTGACGGCCGCGACTAAAAAGCCGTGATGGTCCGAACGCCTTGACCGTCGGCCGGGCCGTTTCCCCTCATCATTGCCGCATTTTTCCGTCTGCGGCCGGTACACCCTGATGGTCTTGTTGCATTTTAATCCTGAACGCGCTATAAGTGTACCATGAAAACGATGGCACTGTGCATTGTCTTTACGATCGGCATGGCCATGCCCGCACCGCAGCATTCCCTTGCCGGCGATACCGCCGCGCGCGAGCGTGAGCGCATACATGCCCTGCTCGATGCGCTTGAGCGCTCCGGGCTCGAATTCATCCGCAACGGCTTCACCCACACGGCGCGCGAGGCGCGGGCCCACCTCGAAATGAAGCTTGACCGTGCCGGCGGCCGCGTTACAACGGCCGAGCAGTTTATCCGGCACTGCGCGACCCGTTCGTCCCTCTCGGGCAGACCCTATCTCGTGCGCCTCGCCGACGGCTCGACCGTACATGCGGCGGACTGGCTGCGCGCGCGGCTCGCTGAAATCGACTCGCGGAGCGTCCGGAAAACCGGGAGGCCAAAGTGATACGAAAGCAGACCTTCGATTTCCTTAAAAAACTCGCCGCGAACAATTCGCGCGAATGGTTCCATGCCAATCGCCCGCTCTACGACGCGGCGCGCGCGAACGTGCTCGAATTCGTCACGATTTTGCTCGGCGAGATCTCGAAATTCGACCACAGGCTGACGGGAGTGGAGGCCGAGGACTGCCTGTTCCGCATCTTTCGCGACGCGCGCTTCTCGAGGGATAAAACGCCGTATAAGACGAACTTCGGCGCGTTCATGAAGAGCGGCGGCCGGTCGACTCCGGGCGCGGGGTACTACCTGCATATCGAGCCGGGCAACTGCTTCGTTTCGGGCGGCATCTACATGCCACCGGCACCGCTCCTGTTCGCCATACGCACGGCGATCGCGCGCGAGGCAGCCCCGTTTAAAAAAATCATCGGGGCTCCGGCGTTCATAAAGCTTTTCGGCGGCCTTTCGGGCGACACGCTCGTTACGGCGCCGAAGGGCTTTCCGCGGGACCATCCCGAGATCGAGCTTTTAAAGTACAGGCACTACCTGGTATACCGCGGCCTGAGCGAAAAGACCGTTCTCTCGAAGGAATTTTCCTCGGTATGCATCGAATCGTTCATGGCGATGCGGAAATTCAACGCCTACCTGAACGAGCTTATGGGGTTTTAAAGGCGATACGGACCGAAAAAGAATGGAGAAAAATGGAAAAGACAAAAAAAATCGCGCTCGTCGCGCACGACAACAGGAAGAAGGACCTCGTAGAATGGGTCGAGTGGAACTACCAGCTACTCCTCGGGCATGACCTCATCTGCACGGCCACCACGGGAAAGCTCATCCAAGAGACGCTGGCCGAAAAGGTTTTACGGCATGGCAGCAACGGCTTCTCCAGCGAGCAGAAGATAACGAAGCTGAAGTCGGGCCCCATGGGGGGCGACCAGCAGCTTGGCGCGATGATTGCCGAGGGCGACATCGACATCCTCATATTTTTCTGGGACCCGATGACCCAGCAGCCCCACGACGTCGACATCAAGGCGCTGCTACGAATCGCCGTGCTCTATAACATCCCCACCGCCTGCAACCGCTCGACGGCGGACTTCATGATCTCGTCGCCGCTCATGAACGAGGCCTACCTGCCCAAGTTGAAAGATTATTCGGCCTATATATCACGAGACATCAGGTAGGCGTTCACGCTTCGGCCTACGCGCCGCCGATGGCGAGCACGGCGAGGAAGCCCTCGTGGATGGCGTCGTTGATCTTCGCCGGACGAACGCAGTCGCCCACGGCCGTGAAGGCGACGCCTTCCTTCTCGAGCGCCTCGGACAGTTTTTTTACCGGGCGCGAGCCCGACGCTATCACCACGTTGTCGAACTCGCGCCGGTGTTGCACGCCCTCCCGCTCGTAGACCACCGTGCCGTCTTTGATCGACAGCACGCGCGATCCGGTGAGCGCCTCGACCCCGTGCCTGACAAGGGCCGTTTTCACGACCCAGCGCGTGGACTTGCCGATGTCCTTGCCGATCTTCGGCAGCATCTCAAAGACCGTAAGCTGCTTCGATCCGCGAAACATGAGCTCGCGGATTCGTTCGGGGCTCTCGGCCTCGTGGGCCATGAGAAAGTGCACCATCTCCGGCGAGAGCGTCCCCTTTGCGGCCAGGAACAGCGCCGTCTCGAGCCCCACCGCGCCTCCCCCTATCACGGCGAGGCGTTTACCGAGCATCGGGTTTTCGCCGAGCACCTTCCATGACGAGACGACGCACGGGTCGTCGAGGCCCTCGATCGGCGGCATGAGCGGCGCGGCCCCTTCGGCCACGATAAGATGGTCCGGCTTCAGCTTTTTGATCAGGTCGACGGTGACCTCGGTGTTCAGATGCACCGGTATGCCGAGCTTCGCGAGCATCGTTTTATAGTATCGTATGATTTCCCAGAGCTCTTCCTTGTGCGGCGGCGCCCCCGCGATCCAGAGCTGACCGCCGATCTCGTCGCCCCGCTCGTAGAGCTCGACATCGTGCCCCGCGCGGGCGGCGGTAACGGCCGCCTCGAGCCCCCCTGGCCCCGCGCCGACCACCATCACCCTCCGCGGTGTGCCGGTTTTTTCCAGTTTTCTTTCCGCCTCGTATCCGGCCCGCGGATTCACGATGCAGAAGACGGGCTTCGCGCTGAAGATCGTGTCGGTGCAGCCCTGGTTGCAGGCCACGCAGGGGCGGATCTCGTCCTGCCGCCCCTGTCGGGCCTTCTCCGGCCAGTACGGGTCGGCGAGCAGCACGCGCCCGAGGTTCACCATGTCGCACGCGCCGTCGCGTATCATCCGCTCCGCGAGCTCGGGGCGGGTGATGCGGTTTGAGGCCATCACGGGCACCGAGACCTCCTTCTTGATATTGAGCGCAAGGTAGGAATATCCCGCGCGCGGAAGCTCCATGGGGAGCTGTGGTACGCGCGCCTCGTGCCAGCCGCCCGTAACGTTGATGAGGTCGATGCCGGACTGTTCGTACACCCGCGCGAACTGCGGGGTTTCGAGGTCGGTGTTGCTGCCGGGAACGAAATCGTTGCCCGCCATGCGGACCGCAAGCGGATATTCGGGACCCACGGCCGCGCGGATGTTTTCGATCACCTCGCGGGGGAAGCGCACCCGGTTTTCGAAGGAGCCGCCGTACTCGTCGGTGCGCAGATTTTTGAGCGGCGAAAGGAATTGCGTGATGAGATAGCCCGCCGAGGCGATGATCTCGATACCGTCGAAGCCGGCCTCCTTCGCGCGAAGGGCCGCGTTCACATAGGTCTGCTGAAGATTTTTGATGTCCTTTATCGTCAGCGCCCGCGGGGTCTCCTTGGAATACTTCGAGTAGACCTCCGAGGGCGCCACCGGCTTCTCACCGTCGAGGAGGATGGAAAACGCGTACGCCCCGGCGTGAAACAGCTGGACCCAGGCGCGCGCCCCGTTGTCCTTTATGATCGCCGTGAGCTTACTGAAGGGCTCGATCGACTCGTCGCCCGCAAGCGACAGGACGATCACCCCGGAACCGGCCTTGTCGATCCCCACGGGGCCGACCGTAACGATGCCCGCGCCGCCCTTCGCCTTCTCCCTGAAGTACTCGTAATAGCGGTCATTGAGTTTTCCATCGTATGAGTAGAGCAGCCCGAGCGCCGGATACGCCACGCGGTTCTTCACCTCGAGGCCGTTTATGGTGATGGGACTGAAAAGGTGTGGAAACATTGGGAAACCTCGCGATCGATCATTTTATGCAACCGGCGACGCGTCAAAACGACCACTCCCCCGCCATACAGGCGTGGAACGAAGCCCGTACAGGCCCCGGACCGCTTCGGGGAGCACTATCGGAACCGGCGGCCTCCGCAGGCGGAAACCTCAGTTGGACGGCCAACCAATTGAATAATTGTAATACTACATAAAGATATCGATGGCACATGTCGCAAGCTTTTTTAAAAGAAAAACTCCCGTCTTTATGCCTATTGGGCGCCGGCCACAACGACGAAGGCGATGATTCAAATCATCGCCTTCGTCGTTGTACCGATCAGCCTATCATCGGCCCAACCTTCTTCTTTACCGCCTTTGCCTCGGCGATAATCCGCTCGATCACCTGTTTGACGCCGGGGGTGTCATTGATCAGCCCGGTAACCTGGCCAAGCGGCAGCACGCCGCCGACGGTATCGCCCTCGGTGGTGCCCGCCTTGAAGGCCTTGAAGCCGTTTGCCATGGTGGCCATCTGGCGCGCCTTGCCGTAGCCTGAAAGAAGAATCGCGATCGCGAGCTTGAACCAGGGGAAGCCGAGCGACTTCGCGATCTCCCTCGAGTTGAAGGCCGCCGTGATCAGATTGAGCGGGCGCTTCGCCATCTTGAGCGCAATCTCGGACTTCATGAAGCGCGCGGGCAGGCCGTCCACCTTCGGTGTGTAGATGGTGTCGTAGATCTGCTTCTCGATGCTCAGCTTTTTCATGGTTTCGTGCACCGGGCTCTCTTTGGTGTTCATCAGGCGCGTGCCCATCGAGATGCCCTCGGCGCCGAGCGCGAGCGCGGCGGCCAGTCCCCTTCCGTCGGCGAAGCCGCCCGCGGCGATGACGGGAATCTTCACCGCGTCGACGATGCTCGGAATCAGCACGAGCGAGGTTACGGCCCCGCCGTGCCCCGCTGCCTCGTGCCCGGTTACGATGAGCGCGTCGGCACCGGAGCGCTCGGCGCCGAGCGCGTGCTTGTGCGTCGTGACCGTGGCGACGACCTTGCCGCCGTAGGCGTGCACGGCCTGCGTGAGCCTGTCGCCCTTGCCGAGCGCGTAATTGATGACGGGAACCTTTTCCTCTATCAGTACCTCCGCGTTCCGCTCGGCACCGGGGAAATAGAGGGTGAC
>JADFDB010000084.1 GCA_018263175.1 Spirochaetota bacterium | reverse complement strand
TCTGCGCGATGATGGAATTCTCGCGCGGCTCCTGCGAGAAGGCCTGCTCCTCGCCGAAGAAATCGCACGTGCCGAGGCGGTAAAGCTCGAAGCGCGGATTCGTCTCGGTGGGGATCACGGCGCTCGCCGTGCCCTCCAGGATGAGGTGGAAGAATTCGTCGAATTTTCCGTGTCTGCAGACGATGGTCCCGGCCGGGAACTCGCTTATCGTCACCTCCCGCGCGAGGCCGGACAACACCAGAGCGGGCACGTCTGAGAAGAAGTCGATCGTTTTGAGCACCGTCGGGGCCGAGACGTCCCGAAAAAGCGGAATGGCGCGGAGGCTGTGGGCCAGTTCGGCAACCGTAAAATTATTCAGTCCCATGGGATCAGGCCATCAATTGGTGATCTCGGAACCCGCGAACGGACGTGCCGATATCTCCTTCGACAGCTCCGATTCGTGGTTGTGCGGAGTATCGGGCCTGTAGGAATCGTAGGCGCTTACGGCGAAAAAGTACAGCACGTTATTTTTGATGATGGGAAAGGATAGAAGCTTCCTCCGCTCCCCTGCCATGTTCTCCTCTATGAGCGCATTGGTGATGTCGATCTCGACGTAATTTCCTCCGGGGCCGGAGGGGTTGTCGATACGCCTTCCGCCCGCGGACACGATGATACCGTCGTATTTCCCCGGCGAGGTCCCGTAGTAGATCCGGTAGCCAAGGATGTCGTGCTCTACGTTTTTCTTCCAGCGCAGGCGCACCATCGCGTCGCCGGTCTTCACCGCCTCGAGCATGAGCGGCGGGTGCGGTGCGGGATCGAGCCGATACTGAAGCTCGGCGCCGTACAGGCGGGGCGAATGGGCGCCGTCGGGCGAGGCGACCAGATGGGCCCTCCACTGGTAGTATTGACCGCGCAGATACATCCCGTCGATCTTTTTAAGATGGATGTTCCGCTGGTTGTTTTCGATGCGATACCATCTCGGAGTGTCGCTCCCGCGGTCGAAGAGGTCGTCGTTGGTGCGGAACTCCATCCATATATGCGAGTTGTTTGTCAGCTGTTCATCCCACTGGAACAACAGCACCCCTGTGCCCGTGCCGGGGAAGCGGTATACGGGGCTCGTCACCACACCCTCGCGATTTACCGGCGTCCTGCCGACCGCGCCGACGGCGCTGTGGTTTCTGATGGCGAGCTCCGTCTCTTTTTTAAGATCGTCGATATAGCGGTACGAGACGCGCAGCTCGTCGAGGACGCCGTAATAATTTTTGCCTATAACGACGACCGGCAGGTCTTCGCAGGCAAACGACGGTTCGTAGACGTTGACGAAGGGTTCGCCGTTGTCCGATACGTAGACGACCTCCTGCTCCTCTCCGTCCACGAGCGAGGCGAGCTTGCCCGATACGCGGTCGAAGCTGAGCGCGTAGTGGCGCCACTGCCCCACGCCGATGGGGCGCGCGCGGTTCAGGAACACGTCCACACGCCGGCCGGCTGCGTCGCGGAAAAAGCGGTGGAGGCGCGCGACGACACGCCCGCCCTTTATGACGATCTCGACCCCCTGCTTGAGCCCCGAGGCGTACCCCACCGAGGAAAACAGCACCGCGCCGTCCGCAAGCGATGCCGGCTGCAGCCGCATCTCGATCGTGAACGATCCCGCGTCGGCGCAACTTCCCAGCCAGAGGTTGCGCTCGGACCGTATCTCGACGCGGTGACCGGCCTTGAAGAAATAGGCCCCGGCGCCGCCGAGCGTTCCGGCGCCTCGCCTCGTCTCGAATTCGGCGTAACGTACGATGTAGTGCCCGCTGTCGTCTTTCACGAGCTCCGGCGCGGGGCGGTTGAATGACAGCACGAGGTCGGTAGCCGAGGGAATGCTCGTGTAACGGTAGCTGAGATCGTCGACGGCGAGGTATCGCCGGCCGGCGGCGTCCGTGTCTTCCCGCACCTCATACAGATCGAGCCCCTCGGGGCCGAACTTCACCGTGTCGAACAGCTCCTTCGCCGCCGTCGCCAGAAGGGCGGCGATGAGGACGGGAAGCGCGTATTTCAGCATTTTTCCAGGCATCGATTTTCAGGACCAGGCCTTATCTTTCCGGGGAACATCGGACGGTCCACGCACGGCGCCGTCTTCTATCCGCCGCATTCTATCGCCGCGATCTTGTCCAGCCTTCGCTGGTGTCTGCCCCCCTCGAAGGGGGTCTCGATCCAGGTGCGCGTTATTGCGACCGCCTCGGATTCCTCCGTTACGCGCGCGCCGAGGATCAGCACGTTGGCGTCGTTATGGCGCCGGGACATCTCGGCCATGAAGACATTCGTGCAGAGCGCGGCCCGAATGCCGCTGAACTTGTTGGCCGTAATCGACGCGCCGATTCCGGTGCCGCAGATGCCGATACCGCGGTCGGCCTCTCCGCGCTGCACCAGGCGCGAAAGCGCCCCGATGTGATCGGGATAGTCGGTCGACTCCTCGGAGTGGGCCCCTGCGTCGACGAACTCGACGCCGGCGATGGAGTTCTTTATCGTTTCCTTTAGCCTGAAGCCGGCGTGATCGGAGCCAATGGCGATTTTCATGGCAACCCCGCGTCGTGATTTGCGCCGCCCCGGAAGCCGAAGCGCGTTATGCGCGTTTTCTGCGCCGCGTCTTCAGCGATTAAAACTCCGCGTTCCTGGGCGTGCGCGGGAACGGGATCACATCGCGAATATTCTGCATGCCGGTGACAAACTGAACGGTCCGCTCGAATCCCAGGCCGAAACCGGCGTGGGGGACGGTGCCGAAGCGCCGGATGTCCAGATACCACGAGTAGTCATCCGGATTTAAGCCGACCTCGCGCATCCTGTCAATCAAAACATCATACCGGCCCTCGCGCTCGCTCCCGCCGATGATCTCGCCTATGCGGGGCACGAGCACGTCCATGGCGCGCACGGTTTTTTCATCGTCGTTCAGCCGCATGTAAAAGGCCTTGATCTTCCGCGGATAATCCACCACGACCACGGGGCTCTTGAATTTTTTTTCCGTGATGTAACGCTCGTGCTCGGACTGGAGGTCGTCTCCCCAGGCCACCGGATATTCAAAGGTTTCGCCCGATTTCCCGAGGATGTTCACAGCCTCGGTGTAGGTGATCACCTCGAAGCGGGCGGCCGCCACGCCCTCCAGCATATCGATGAGGCCCTTCTGTATCCGGTCGTCGAAAAAGGCCATATCCTCCGGACAGCGCTCGAGACAGCGGCGCAGTATATGCCTGATAAAGCCCTCCGCCAGGGCGATATCGTCGGAGAGCTCCGCGAAGGCCATCTCGGGCTCTATCATCCAGAATTCGGAGAGGTGGCGGCTGGTGTTCGAATTTTCGGCTCGGAAGGTCGGCCCGAAGGTGTAGATTCTGTCCAGGGCCGTGGCGAGAAGCTCGCCCTCGAGCTGGCCGCTCACGGTAAGGCCGGTCTTCCGGCCGAAAAAGTCCCCGGAATAATCCACGGCGCCGCCCTCAACCGGGACGTTCAATAGATCGAGCGTTGTCACGGCGAAGAGCTCGCCCGCGCCCTCGCAATCGCTCGCGGTGATGATGGGCGTCTGTACGTAGAGAAAGCCGCGCTCCTGAAAGAACTCGTGGACGGCAGCCGCAAGGGCGTTTCGCACCCTGAAGACGGCGCCGAAGGTGTTGGTCCGCGGCCTGAGGTGCGCGATCTCGCGAAGAAACTCGAACGAATGCTGTTTTTTCTGGAGGGGGTATTCCAGAGGATCAGCCCAGCCGTACACGGTGATCGAGGCCGCCCGTATCTCGAAGCGCTGCCCCTTCGCGGGAGACTCGACCAGCTCGCCCTCGAAGGCGACGCTGCATCCCGTTGAAAGCCTCGACGCCTCGGCATAGCCCGGCATGGACTCCCCGGCCACCACCTGTATGCTCGTGACGACCGAGCCGTCGTTCACCTCGATGAAGCAAAAACCGCGCGCCTCGCGCCGCGTTCTCACCCAGCCCTTGACGAGCACCCGCTCGCCCGGCGTTCCGTTGCGCAGAAGGTCCCTGATGATGGAGCGTTGCATGCGGCGCCTCACAGTGTTGTCGTCGCGCCCCCGCCGCACCGGCGGAGCCGCGATTACTATGGCGCGCCGGGCGCATCTGTCAATAAAATATCATCGGCGTGGCCTGTTCAATAAAATCATTGACAGTACGATGGCGGACGTGTTGCATAAGTATGCCGTTTAATGGTTCCCCGTCCCCGGGGGCATTGGGGAGAAAATCGGCACCATTCACTCTGCGCCGGACCAGTCGCATCAGGAACCGGACAAGGCTCGCTTCGAGGTTAAAGCCATGAACCTGAAATACCGAATAATGATCGTCCTGGGCCTCTGCTTCATTCTTTGCATAAGCTCATACGTCCTCATCGCGCGCATGTTCGACAACATGGAAGGCCAGCTGTTTGAAAAATGCCGCGTCGATGCCCGTATCGGCGCGCACATTGTGGGCGAATCGATCGCGCTCATGATCCATACGAAGACCCTGAGCGAAAAAGCGGTCTTTGAGTTCGCCTATGTGCCCCTCGAGGGGACGAACCCCCGCAAGTACACCAACGGCCACGACGAGATCTTCGACCGCCACATCCAGCCGATAATCGACGCCTTCCTTCTGGACCCGGACCTGAGCTACGCGATCCCCGTCGACCGCAACGGATACGCGCCGACCCACAACGCGAAATTCGCGAAACCCCTGTCCTCCGATCCGGCCCTGGCCCTTCGAAACAGCAGAGCGAAGCGCATCTATGACGACCCGGCCGGCATCAAGGCGGCCCGTTACGACGGCGATGGAACGATCCAGCAGCTTTACTCACAGGACACGGGCGACACCATGTACGACTTCGCCGCGTCGATTCGCGTGGCGGGTAAACACTGGGGCGCGTTTCGGGTGGGTCTTTCGATGGAGCGCGTGGACGAGATCAACAACCAGATGATCATCCTTGTAACGATGTCCCTGCTCGTTATCCTGAGCGTCACGATGCTTATACTCTTTCTCGTGATACCCCGGAAGCTCTACGACACCGACCTCGATATACCCCGGTACTGAGGTCCGCATCGCGCGGTCGGCGCGCACAGTGGTGTGCGCCGCCGGCCGCCTACCCCCTGTCAAGGTCCATCTGAATCTGCGCGTACGCCGAGTGATTGTGGATCGACTCCATGTTCTCGGATTCCACCGAGAACCATAGAATCCGCTCGTTCTTCATCAGACGCTCGGCCGCGCTTCGAACCATGTCCTCGACGAACATTGGGTTGCCGTACGATTTTTCGGTGATGTATTTCTCGTCCTCGCGCTTCAATATCGAATAGATGTCCGATGACGCGGCCGATTCGGCAACCGCGATGACGTCCTCGATCCAGATGCGCTCCCTGGCCTTGATCGTGATCGTGATGATGGACCGCTGGTTGTGCGCCCCGAACTCGCTTATTTCTCTCGAGCAGGGACAGAGCGAGAGCACCGGCACGCTGACCTCGAGGACATAATAATCGTCGAAGGAGCTGGCCGAAAGCTTACAGCGGTATTCCATCTTCGCTTTTTCGCGCGAGACCGGGGCCTCCTTGGTGATAAAATAGGGAAAGTCGATCTCGAAATGGGCGTTGCGCGCCGAGAGGGCCGTCTTCATCTCCTCGAGGATCTCGCGGATGTTCAGCGTACTGATGCCGTCCTGATAGCGGTTGAGAATCTCGATGAAGCGGCTCATGTGCGTACCGCGGAAGTTGTGCGGCAGGTCGACGTACATATTGACGCGCGCGACCGTGTGCTGGCGGCCCTCGGCCCTGTCCAGCACCACGACGGGATAGGAGATGTCCTTCACCCCTACCTTGTTGATGGGGAGGTTTCGGGGATCGGACTGTGATTGGATGTCTTTAAGGTCTTTGCGCGGTGTCATCGTTTTTCCATGGATTTCATGATCTAATAATTCTCGCAGCCGTTCAGGCAGCGCCGTTCGCGTTCGCTACACCCGTCGACGACCATGCCCGCCGTCCGGTGCCTTCCCCGCTCCCGGTCCGGTCTGAGGGCCCGTTTCCGGCAGGCGGTCGTCAGATCGTCAGGACGACCGGGCCGTTCCGTGTCACCGCCACCGTGTGTTCGAACTGCGCCGAAAGCCTGCCGTCCGCAGTCACGACCGTCCAGCCGTCCAGAAGCGACAGCACCTCGGGAGCGCCCTCATTCAACATCGGCTCGACGGCAAGCACCATGCCCTCCTCGATGATCCTTCCGGTCCCCTTCCTGCCGAAGTGCGGAACAGCCGGCTGTTCGTGCACCGCGAAGCCCACACCATGGCCGGTGAAGTCCCGCACCACGCTGAAGCCGCGGCCCTCGGCGAGCGACTGTATGGCAGCGCCCACATCGCCCAGACGTTTCCCGGCGCAGAGCAGGGGTATCGCCGCCGCGAGCGCCTCTTCCGTTGTCTGCGCCAGAAAGGCCGCGCGCTTTGAAACCGGCTCCACAAGGAAGGTCTTGCAACTGTCAGCGAAGTAGCCGTTTTTTACCACACCTATGTCGATTTTAACCAGATCCCCGGCGCGCACAATCTTATTTTTCGACGGGATGCCGTGAACGATCTCGTTGTTGAGCGAGATGCAGCTTGCATGATCGTACTTGCGTATCGTCTTGAACGAGGGCCGGGCCTTGTGCCGGTGGATTCGCTCCTCGATCAAACGGTCGATCTCGAGTGTCGAGCGCGCCTCGAGCGTGCCGCCCGAAAGCTCCGCGAAGATCCCGGCAATTATTCTGCCCGCCTCCCTGATGCGCTCGATATCGTCCGCCGATTTAAGGCGTACGTCCCTCATGGAGCCTTCAGCTCCCCTGTGGCTTCGCCGCTTCCTCGGCCGGCTTCTCGTCGACGATGATGCCGGTGGCAAGCTTGATTTTTTGCTCGATCTCGCGCGCGATCTCCGGGTGCTCCTTTAAAAACGCCTTCGCGTTTTCCCTGCCCTGCCCGACGCGCTCCTCGCCGTAGGAATACCACGTACCCGCCTTTTTGATGATACCCTGGGTGGTGCCCATATCGAGGATACCTCCCTCGCGGGATATGCCGGAATCGTACATCACGTCAAACTCCGCCTGCCGGAACGGCGGCGCCACCTTGTTCTTGACGACCTTTACCCGGACGCGGTTTCCGATCGCCTCGTCCCCGTTTTTAAGCGTCTCGATGCGGCGGATATCGAGGCGTACCGATGCGTAGAACTTTAGTGCGTTTCCTCCGGTCGTGGTTTCGGGCGAGCCGAACATCACGCCAATCTTGTGACGTATCTGGTTGATGAAAATGACCGATGTCTTGGATTTGGCGATCACCCCGGTGAGCTTTCGAAGCGCCTGGCTCATGAGCCGCGCCTGCAGGCCCATGTGCGAATCGCCCATCTCGCCCTCGATTTCCGCCTTCGGCACAAGCGCCGCGACCGAGTCGATCACGACCACGTCGAGGGCCCCGGAGCGCACGAGCGCCTCGGTGATCTCGAGCGCCTCCTCGCCGGTGTCGGGCTGGGAGACGAGAAGGTCGTCGGTGAGGACACCGAGCTTCGCCGCGTAGGCCGGATCGAGCGCGTGCTCCGCGTCGACAAACGCGGCGACCCCGCCGAGCTTCTGGGCCTCGGCGACTATGTGCAACGTCAGCGTGGTCTTGCCCGACGATTCCGGTCCGAATATCTCGGTGATCCTGCCACGCGGAATTCCGCCGATACCGAGCCCAACATCGAGCTCAATCGAGCCGGTCGAGATGGACGCCACCTTTATTTTGGCCGAATCGTCGCCGAGCCGCATGATCGATCCCTTTCCGAACTGCTTTTCTATCTGGGCCATGGCCGATTCGAGCGCCTGCGCTTTCTGGTTGAGCTCCTTTTGTTCTGCCATTTCGATCTCCTCGAGGTTTTAATTTCAGCCCGCCCGGACGATCCGCGGCATCATCCGTCGTACCGATACCGTATATCCGCATCGGTCTTCCAGTCCGCCGCATCCCGACGGTAGCCCGCGTATTCCGCTCCGTGCTACTATGTAAACGAATTTACGCAAGAAAATATGAAAACTAAACGGAGCCTTCGGTAAAAATTTCGGAAAACACGGGGCTTCGGCCGTACATCCATGCCGCGTCCGTTGTTTTTGTCGTCTACTTCCCGCGAAAAGTCAAGAAAAATACTACATTTATGTTTAGCTATTTCTTTTTTTGTGAAAAACATCGTGCTGGCCCCTGCGTTCCTGTTCACCGCGCGCGACGAAGACTTTTTCCCCGGTGAGCGGGTCGAGGCCCGTATGGTATATCGCCGAGGAGAGGGTGAGCGGCAGGGGGATGAAGGCCTGCACCTGTTCCGGCATGAAACCGAAGGTCGTAAGCACGCGCTCGCGCATGGCCTTCATATCGGCCATGCGGCAGCCCGGATGGCACGACATGAGATAGGGTAGCAGGTATTGCCGTTTGCCTGCCTTCCGCGAAGCCGCGAAGAACGCCTCGGCGAACTCCTCCAGGCCGTAGAGGTGCTTTTTGCGCATAACGTCGAGGACACCAACCGAGGTGTGTTCGGGGGCGATTTTAAGCTGGCCGCTCACGTGGTTGCGCGCGAGATCGTCGAGGAGCGACGGGTCGTCGCGCATGAAGAGATCGTAGCGTATACCCGAGCCCACCGTCACGTGTTTTACGCCGGGCACGCCGAGGGCCTGCCGGAGCAGTTTCAACCACGACCGGGTGTTTATCCGGAGGTTGGGGCAGAGGTCGGGATGGAGACAGCTCTCGCGCGCGCATTTCCAGCCGGCCGCGCAATCGGTGCCGTACATGTTCGCCGAGGGACCGCCGATATCGGTTATGTGCCCGCCGAAGCCATTCGCGGCCGAAATCCGCGCGGTCTCCTCCATGATTGAGCCGGCGCTTCTCGGCACGATTCTCCTTCCCTGATGCAGCCCGAGCGAGCAGAAGGCACAGCCCGAAACACAGCCGCGGTGCGAGGTGATCGAATCGCGTATTACCGAAAACCCGGGCACCTCCCCGCCGTACGACGGGTGCGGCAGCCGCGCAAACGGGAGGCGGTAGATGGCGTCAAGGCGTTCGCTCTCCATCCGCGGCGACGGGTGCTGTACGATGTAGCGCTTCCCCGACTCCTGCGCCAGCAGGCGATGCTGATTCAGATAGAACTCCCGGTAAAAACGCGCATAGGCGTCCCTGTCCTTCAGGGCTTCGGCCTCGGGGGGAAGCAGATGCGCCCCGGCCGGCAGGTCGCGGCGCACCTCGACGGTGCCGGGGATGTCCGAGAGCGCCGCGCCCGCGTTCAGCCTGTCCGCAATCTCGACTATCTGCGCCTCGCCCATCCCGTGGACCAGGATGTCGGCCCTGGAATCGAGGAGGATCGAACGGCGCACCCGGTCGTCCCAAAAGTCGTAATGCGCGAAGCGCCGCATTGACGCCTCGATACCGCCCAGCACTATCGGCACGTCCTTGTAGGCCGCGCGTATCATGTTCGCGTAGACGATTACGGCACGTTCAGGCTTTCCGCCGCCGGCGCCGCCCGGCGCGTAGGGATCGTCGTTACGGACCTTCCTGAAGGCCGTGAAGCGCGCGAGCATGGAATCCACATTGCCCGAGGTGACACCGAAGAACAGCCGCGGTCGTCCGAAAACGGTCACGGCCTCGGCCGTCCGCCACGGCGGCATGGACAGTATGGCGACGCGGTAGCCCTCGGCCTCGAGGACGCGCCCTATCACGGCCGCGCCGAAGGACGGATGATCGACATAGGCATCGCCCGTAATGAGTACCGCGTCTACGGACCGCCATCCGAGGCGCTCGATCTCGTCGCGCGATATGGGGAGAAACTGAAGAGACATTTATAATGGCACCATGCATTCGCCGCATTCAGCACATCCGTATGAGGCACCCGGACGCTGCCGCTACAAGATACTATCACCACGGCCGGAAATAAAAGCAAATATATGTACTGCTGTCCCACAAAATTTACGAGTAAAAAAATGCGATTTATCTATCCGGCAGTCTGTCGGATAGAGACCGCAAACCATTCGAAAATCCAGACATTAGGGATATTAACGGCGTGTATATAGGTAGAACGGTTCTCTCACAAATGCAATCATTAATTGTTGGATATGATTTCAAAAAGATCATCGATGAGCACTCCGGCGATAAGAGTATTCGGGTATTGTCAATACGAAATCTCATGAGCGTCATGCTTTTCGTTCAGATGGCATCAAAACAAAGCCTTAGAGATACCATCTATTCTCTGCAAAGCAGGCGGAAGAAACCCCGATATCCCCGGGATTCGTGACAATTCCAATATATCTTTGACAGCACGGCGGATTGATGATGTTCTCACACCAGCGTTAACGGGAAAACCCATGGCAGACACGAAGCTCGGCATACTTCACGACATCTTCATCCGTACCCGAAACGGCGGATTCATCACGATGCGCGAGATCGAGGTGAACAC
>JADFDB010000083.1 GCA_018263175.1 Spirochaetota bacterium | reverse complement strand
CATCCGGTTATTCTGTTGCCGATTATGGTTGGAGAAGAATTGTTATAGCTGTAAATACCGATAGAGTTGGCGCTTCCCTCCCCGGCAAAGATGGTGTTAAACTGGATTGTCGGTGAGGAGTTGTCGTTCATGATGCCGTGCGCGTTGGGCCCGGTAAGGCCCTGGATGGTATTGTTGGATATCAGCGGGGAGGAATGGGCGGAGTTTAAGAACGCGGTACGGCCCCGAATGGTGAACCCGTCGACTACCGTGGCCGAGGTGATTGGCCCTGCGGCAATTATGCCATTTCCCCCTACTAACACAATAATGGTCTGGTATGTTGGATTGTCCCGATCGAGATTGTTTCGGTCGTTCCAATCGGCGGCGTTGTATCCGCCATAAAGGGAAATTCCTTCCACGAGTGCGATCGGTCCGGCATAGGTTCCCGTAGCGACGTGCACGGCGGCCTGCCCGTCCGCGACGGCCCGCGTAATAGCATAGTTTATGGTCTGGAACGGTTCGGTCGATGTGCCCGGCGTGCCTGCAAGATCGCTTCCCGAGGGATGGACATACACCCCCGGCGGAAGGGCGTGCGCCGCCGTGGGCGAGTCGGAAATGGTTTTCCAGTAATCTTCGGTTCCGCAGGAGAGCGCGATACTCACGCAGAGCAGGGCCAGTGCAGAGAGGAGACGCATCGTGCGGGTTGTTGTTTGTTTATTCATGGTGGTCTCTTCGTTATTATGGGACTGGAGCGGTGAGGGTCTCGCCGTTATTGGAGCCGAAAAGGGTCTGATCGGCATTGGTGATCAGGCGGTTGCAGTCGAGGTCGCTGCGCACGATCATTTCGCTCGACGCGTCAAACTCGGCCAGGATTAAAGCGCTAATTATGGCACCGTCGAGCGGACCCACCGTCCCGTCGCCGTCCACATCTCCGACCAGGCGGCCGAAAACAGCCTCGCCGAGAAGCGTTCCGTCGTTGTTTCTGAGCTGTACGCGATAACGCGCCTGGTTGGGAAGGCCGGTAACCGAAACCCGAACGCGGCGCTGGTCGCCGGACAGCGTAACCGCATAGTCGGGGAAGATATCAACGCTCGCCTCGTCTATCCCCCTGAGTGAGACGTTCGCTTTCGCGATAAGCGCGGGATCGACGGGAGCGGGAAGGGTCGCGATGATGATAAAATCGGCCGGATTGCGCGACTCGATATACGAGCCGTCGTCGGGAACGTTTACCTCCGCCTCCTGCGTAAAATGACGGGCGGCAATACTCCAGCGTATGTCCGCGTCGGCGTTTTCGAGCATCTCCCCAAAATCCTGCATCTCGCACGACAACAGTGTCGTCGCGAGGAGGAGCGGTAGATAATAGGTCAGTCGTTTGATACCCATTGGTTTTGCCATCATTGCAGTCATTACTACCAGAATTCAGTCACGATCGCGCAAAATTTTACCGTCGGAATAATCAGACTATTTTTCAACTCATCCCCCCGGCCCCCTTCTCTTCAGAGAAGAGAAGGGGGAGTTCTACGGATCGAGCTCGTCGGCTGCATCCCCCTCTCTTTCGTTCAAAGAGAGGGGGCCAGGGGGTGAGTTCGAAGAGCGCCATTATAGCCGGAGCCTGATCCTGTGCAGGCAATCCCTCTTCTGGAATTCCGAAATATAATTCACTCCACTACGGAAATTGTATGAATTTTCGGCCTTTTTACAGCCTCACTCCGGCCCGCAGGCTGAACTTCGTGGCCTCGATTCCTTTACCGCTGTGGTCAATATAATAATAAGCGGCCAGCGCTTCCACGAATAAACCGGCATACACGCGCACCTCCATCCCGCCGCCGATGGTGTAGTAGGTGTCCTCGGTCCATACGGTTTTCGGCTTGAACGTAAAGGGGTCCTCGTACTCGAGCTTCGACGCCGCGAGGCCTCCCCCGGCCTTGAAGATCAGGTTGACCGGGAAGGAGAAGTCGGTGGTGAGCAGCAGGCTCGCGCCGTTCAGGTACGACGTCATCGCCTCGGCACGGCCCTTGCCCTCGAATTCGGCGCAGGCGAAATCGAACGAGATCCCCGCAAAGCGCAGTGTCCCGCTCATGCCCTGCAGGGCGAGGCCGGCGTCGATACCCCTGTGCGACTCTTTCTTTACGTAGTCGAGATCGGACAGCAGCAGCACGCAGGGAACGCCGAACGAAAGGCGCACCGCAACGGGAAGCACCGCCGATGAGGTCTGCGTGAGGGTGCCCTTGCGCGTTTCGGCCGCCTCCCAGTTGAAGAGCATGCCGCCGGATACAAAGCCCTCCAGGCTTGCGAGCGGCTTGTCGGCAAGCATGATGTTTCTATATTCAGCGCCGCCTTCAAGAAAAAAGCCTGAGGGCAGGGCGTACTCGAGTGCGAGGCCCGCGCCGTAGTAGGGCTTCCCCGACCAGGCGGCTGTTTCCTTCCCGCCCGCCGGGTTCTTGTACAGCAGGCGGGTGAAGGACATGCCTCCGCCGCCGCGGATGATGAGGGCCATCGGGCCGTCGAGCGGAAGGCGGGCAAAGGCGCCGAGGCCCGCCATGAGCGGCCACACCGAGGAGGCCCTGCCGGAACCGCCGTAGCGCACGGTCAGAAGCTCGGTCTCAAGGCCGCCGTAGCGCCACAGGCCGTTCGTTCCGCTTATGCCGATACGAAGCGACGCGCCGAACGGAGCGGGGTTGATGAAGTCGCTCCAGGGTGACAGCGGCACGGCACCGCGCCAGCCGGCCGCGACGCGGATCAGCGTACCCTCGGTCACCTGGCGGTACGAGGGCCTCTTCGCGATCTCGAAGTCCGTCCAGCCGGATTCGGAATGCGTCTTGTTGAACTTGTTAATGGCGATGATGTTGATGGTGTATATGCCCGGTTCCAGCGAAAAGGAGACCCGGTTCGCTTCCACGGTCTCTTTGTGGACAACCGAGCCCTTTGCGTCGCGTATCAGGATGTCATAGCGGACGGCGCCGTCCACGGCGTCCCAGGCGATCGAGGCTTTACCGGAGCGATCGGGGACATCGGCGGCGCGTGCCGGCGCATCGGGCGGCGCGAAGAGGCACACGCAGATCAACAGAGCGGCCGGCCATGCTCCCATCGGTTTATTCGACATAGATCCTTCGCGGCGATTTGATCTCCGGCTTCTGTGCCGCGCCGCCGAGCGTTATGCTGAAGCGCGAGTGTACCTCGGGGCTTTTACGCGCGGCGGTGCGTCCGTCGCGGACTTCGAGTGCCTGCAGGGTCCAGTAGAAGTCGCCGACGTCGAGTTTCTCAAGCTCGGTCATCGCAATCGTCGTGTCGCGGGTCTCCTTGGTCAGAATATTGTGATGAATTCCGTTTTTCACGTGGTACAGCCCTATCCGGTACAGCGTGGCGTCCTTCACCGGTCTCCAGCGGAAATTGAGCGCGTCGCTGTCGCTCATGTCCACAACATTTCCGTCCGCGGGCGAGAGCACCCGGGGTGCGGGAAGGGCACGGCGAATGCCGAGGGTGCGCGGCGCGCTTCTCATCAGCTCGTTGCCGTCGTCGTCGAGAAGCAGGACGCGCCATACATAGTCGCCGGGCTCGATATCGTCGAGCGTAGCGCCTGTGCCGTCGGCCACGCGGTCGCGGTACAGTGAGGCGAACGATGCGTCGCGGGCCACCTGCAGCCGGTATCGCCCCTCGATCCCGCTCCGTCTCCATGCAAAATCGACCGAAGTATTCTCCGCCGGCGCCTCGGGCGCAACGATGGCCCCGTCCGCGGGGCTCGCGAGCGCGATGTCTCCGGTTTCGACGACGCGGAATTCCCGCACGGCCGAGGGCGGCGTGGCGGTCTTTTCATCGATTATGCCGGCGGTCCGCCAGAAGTACGAACCCGGCGCGAGCGCCGTAGCGGGACGCAGGCTGTTGCCGCGCGCCTCGCCCGAGAGGATGATTTTCGTAAACGCCCGATCACCGGCGATCTCTACGCGGGTAAGGGGATGCCGGGTGTTCTTCTTCCAGGTAAACACGGCCGACTCGCGCTCAAGCGCCAGGCGGTTGACGGCCGCCCCATCGGCGGGATAGACGAGCTCGGGCGCGACCGGCGTATCGCTTTTTTCGACCACGAGACGCCGAGGGACGGCGGTCTCGGTGTTTCGCTTGCCGCCGGCGGTGATGGTCCGTTCAACGCGCCAGAAATAGGTCCCTTCGGCGAGATCGTCGACGGCGATGGTGCTTCCGGCCAGAGTGGCCGATTTGACCATCTCCGCCATCTTCGCGTCGCGATAGACCGACAGCGTGGAAACGCCGCCGGCATCGTTCTCGGACCAGCGAAACAGGATGATCGGGGCGCTCAGCGTATATCGAATAACCGCGCCGTCGGACGGCGAGATCGGCACGAGCGGTTCGCTTTTCAGCACGACCAGCCGGCGGTTTTCGCTGGCCTCTGTTCTGCCGGTCGTTCTGTCCGCGGTGCGGACTCTCCAGTAGAAGATGCCTTCCGGCAGGGCCAGGGCCGCGGTTTTTCCCGACACGGCCAGCGCTCCGGTGAGGATCGCAAACGACGGGTCGGCGGCCGTTTCGAGCCAGGCCTGGCCTTTGCGGAGGGCGGGCTCCCACGAGAAGTCGACCGGCGCCTTCCCGGCCGGAGTGAAGAAGTATTCATTGGGGCCGGGTGCGGCAAGCCGTATTGTAAGATCGAACACCCGTACGTCGCCGGCCACTACGATGCGCTGGTCGGTCGCCACCTCCTTTTCGCTCTCCCCCGATCTGACCAGGGCGCTTCCCCTGTTCAGCGTGAGGTCGAGGCCCTCGCCCCTGCCGCGCGCGAGGTTCATGGCGCCCTCTCCAAGCGAAACCACGGCGCCTCCCGCCGTGATGTTGAGCTTTCGGTCGGTGTTGTCGCGGTTGGCCGCGATCGAACCCCGCATAAACTCGACGCTCGCGTCGTCTTTACTCATGGCGAGCAAAACCATGCTGTTTTCGTTCAGCGCGATCTCGGTGCCGTCCTTGAGCTTTATCACCGCCTCGGACATGTCGGCGGTGCGGATGGTGTCGTAGTTGTAAACCGGGACGCTCTGGGCGAGGTCGTCCCACACCACCTGCTCCGCGTACTTGCGCTGGGCGGTCTGCCTTTTATAGATCATGGTGCCGATCTCTTCGGTGCGTGAGGACCCCCGGCCGCCCTTCATGTCGAGGTAGAGGAGGAGGGAAAAGGCGGCGATGATGACGGCGCCGGCGGCCGGAACGAGCAGGTTACCGTTCAACGATCTCATACTTCACTTCGCTCCCCGCCAGCAGTTCATCGAGGACATTTCCGGCGGTTTCAGGCGGTGCGGCGATTCCGGCCAGGGCGCGGAGCTCTTCGATCGAAGCGGGCCTGCCGGGGTCGTCGAGCCTTCCCATCACGGCATATATCTGTTGAGGCTTTTCCTTGCCCTTTACCTTTATGGCCTTCATGGGGACGACGGAGAAGATGTCCTTCACCAGTTCGTACGAGTCCTCGCTTATCAGTATGTCGGTGCCGAAGGGCTTGGTGAGCGTCTCTACGCGCGAGGCGAGGTTCACCGCGTCGCCGATGATGGTGTACTCCATGCGGTCCTCGGAACCGATCTGACCGGCGAGAACGATCCCGGTGTTAATGCCGCATCCAATTTTGATGACGGGCCTGCCCGGGCCTCCGCGTTCGGCGTTGAATTCGATGAGCGATTTCCGCATCAAAAGCGCGCTGTTGATCGCGTACTCGGTGTCGTTTCCCCTCGAAACGGGCGTTCCCCACACCGCCATGATCGCGTCGCCGATGAACTTGTCCACGACGCCGCCGGTCGTGTTGACGCATTCGACCATACGCGTCATGTACTGGTTCAGGAACTCCACCACCTCTTCCGGCTGGAGCTTCTCGGAAATGGCGGTGAAAGAGCGTATGTCGGAGAAGAGTATCGCCACCGTTTTGCGCTCGCCCCCCAGGGCGAGCGAGCCGCGCATAGCCGCTTCCGCGACCTCCTTGTTGACGAACTTGCCGAAGGCGGACTTGATCTTCTCGCGCTCCTCGAGGCCCCGGCCCATCTCGATGAACGAGGTGGTGAGCTCGCCGATCTCGTCGCGCGTGGTGGGCAGGATGTCGACGCGGTAATCTCCCTCCTTGATCTTCTTCGTCGCCCATACGAGGTCGATGATGGGGGTCGTGATGGTCTTGCCGAAATAAAAGATTATCATGACGACGATGGTAAGGACGATCACCATGATGTAGATGTTGCGCCGCTGAATCCGGTAGACCTCCTCGAAGGCCTTCAGCTCCTCGACGGTGGCGATGACGCCGAGGCCGCCCGTTGGGATTTTCCTGAACGACCCGATATGAAAAATCCCCTTTTCGTCGCGATAACGCGTCTGGCCGTTGTCGATCCTGCTCGTCATCATCATCTTCACGATGGGAAGCTCGATGTAGTTGCCGCCGGAGATGACGATGTTCGTGTCCGGGTGCGCGATTACGTCGCCGGCGTCATTTATCATGAAAACCGTGGTGATTCCCCCGCGCGATTGAAATGCCTTCATGAGGTTTTCCGCGCTCACCAGGCAGGCGAGCACCGAGCCCGCCTTTCCGGCCGCGTCCCGATCGAGCGGGATTACGAGCGCAAGAACGGGCAGGTTGACGAGCGGCGACACGTTCTGAAGAACCGTTTCGCCGTTATACGAGCGCTCTATCGCTCCTCCGGCGCCTTTTAACGCCGCCTCTATTGATTGTCCATCGACCTGCAGCCTGCTCATGAGGGCCGTGTTCTGCGCTTTTCTGACGAATATGGCGCCGCCGCCCTGTGTCCGCCGGGAGATTCCGGCGTAGATGATGTCGTTCTCGCCCTCAAGGGCCGTCGCGGCCTGAGCGCCGATCATCCCGGCGGCGATGATCTCAGCCCGGCTTATGAGGGTTTCAATATCACCCTGCGCCTTGAGCGCGACGACCTCGGAGATCTTGTGGTTGTTCTCCTCGACCCTGAGCTTGTTGTCTTCCTTGAAGAAGTAGGTCGCGAGGAAGATCATCCCGGAGAGTGAGAGCGCGATGACGAGCGAGATGATCGATATCAGCTTAAAGCGGAGCGATGCGTAAAACGCGCCCGTCTGCGCCACGGCCTTTTTGCCCGCTTTGACCCGGGCGCGTCTTCCGGAGCGTGGAGGTGTTTCTTCCGCCGGGAGGATCTCCACGGAAGCACCCGCTGCGTCTGCCGACGCTTCAGGACGGGGGGGCGCCTCGGAAGGCTCCTCCGTCGGCACCGGTCCTTTCGGGGAGGCGGATTCTTCGACGATGAATCCTGTATCGTATAGCGCGGATTCGGAAGCGATTTCCGGATATTCCGTGCGGCCTTCATCGATGAATCGTTCGAGCTCCACCTCGTTAAAATCGGGAAGCTCGGAGACGAGCAGGCCGGACGGCGCGTCGGTCGGCTCCGGCGGTGTTTTCGCCTCACCGGGCACATCCCTGGTCCGTGCGGGCATTTCGATGGCGTCGAGGATGGTGGAGGCATCGTCCTCCGCGGGACCGCGGGCAAGGGGTTTCAGTTCAATCGAGTAGTCATAGCGGCGGCGCTCGTACTCCGCCGTGATTTCAGATTTTCGTCCGAGCATTTCCTGGAACTCGAGTAGAAAGGACAGGTCCTCATCGAGGAGCAGCGGATCGTTTCGAATTTCCCGTGCGGTATAGATCGCGTCCTCGATCGGCAGGCCGGTGTACAACAGATGGCACAGGAGCACGGTGAGCGCGTGGCTTTCCCCGAAAGAAACAACGAGGCAGTCGCCCAGGGAAAGGCAGGCGGCGATATCGCGGACGGCCGCGCGCACCGGACCGATTGCGTCCGGACCCGTCTCCTCGATGTGGTGGGTAAGCACGGTGAGCCCCAATGACTCGAGACGGCGGACCAGCGCGTTATAGGGACCGGCCTTCACCGGTTTTGACGATACGATAAGCGCGGCCGCCACGCCGCCAAAGTCGGCGCCGGATGGAATATCCTTGCCGCCGGTTCCGTCAAGCGTTTCGAGGTAGATCGTTCTCTGGATACGGGGCAATGTGCTGTTCATGGTATCTCGCAGGTTATGGATAACCCATTATCCATATTTTCGATTATTTTGATTCGATACTATACTATAATAGCCGGTTTCGCCGGCAATTATTTTCAGGTCGGTCAACTCATTCTCCCGACCCCCTTATCTTCGGAGAAGAGGAGGTGAGTTCTACGGCTTGAGCTCGTCGGCGGGATACTCCCTCTCTTTCGTTCAAAGAGAGGGAGCCGGGGGGTGAGTTCGCCGTTACGCGCGCTACGGGTAGCGCCGCGGCGGCGTCAGAGCGCGAGTCCGGTTCCGATGGCGCGGGAGAGATCGAGCGAGCTTTTTTTCAGGTCAGCGATATCGGGTCCCGAGAAGGCCTCTCCGCGCGACACCCCCACGGCGCCGATGAGGTCCCCGCGGTACATAATCGGAATGATCAGCTTCCGACTCCGATTGAGCACCAGCGTGGAATCGCGTTTCAGCTCCGCGCCTATTTCGTCGGTGGTGTCGATGGAATCCACGGCGGCGCCGATGGGCGAGTGCGAGCCGTCGGCGAACTCCAGGTGCTTCTCGAGTGCGGACATCGAATCGTTTATGATATAGAGCGACACGACGGCGCCCGTGTAACGCGATGAAATGGCCGCCAGGGCCTCCGCCGCCGGGCCGCCGGCCCGTGGTCCCGCGTCGCCGCCCGTGTCCTCGTCCGGAACGGACCCCGTTTCGCGGACGGCGGTCTTTCTATTGAGCGGGAGAACGGGGGCTTCGTGTCGTACGAGGTACAGGTAAAGCGCCGTGGTGAAAAGCACCGCGAGGATGACGATGAGCGCGATCTCGAGGAGGAGTTTCACCATGAGCCTGCCGCGCAGCATGTACGGGTAGGCGATCAAAAGTCTGCCCGAGGGGGTTTCCTTCACGAAGATATAGAACTTCGTCTGTTCATAGTAGCGCACCGTGTACGCGGCGTTTTGTCGCGGCGCGAAATCACCGCGCGTGAAGGCGCCGGTTATTTCGTCGAAGAGGTCACGATCGCTGATATAACGGTCGTTTTTCCCGCCGGCAAGCACCTTGTTCGAAGTGTCGGCGACGGCTAGAAGGGCCATGTTTGCGTGCTCGCTGTTCATCGTCGCGAGGAAGCGGTTCAGGTTCCGCGCGGCGGGGGCCTTGTCTTTCTCGAATCCGGCGAAGGAGATCGCGATGCGGTCGCTCTGCGCGGTCAGGGTTTTGACATAATCGCTTTCTACGGATCCCGAGCGAAGCGATACGTACGTGAACAACAGGACGGTGGTTAAAATGATCCCCGCGACTGCCACTTTCGTCTTAATGCTCATGGGCGCTCTTCCTGCATATCCGGTCGATGCGGCCTGCGGCCGCTTGAAGTCTTACTATCATCTTCGGAGAAATGGGGCAAGCCGTTTTAAAAATATTTGTATCGCGGCCGCTCGTATGCCGGGCGGGTTGAACGGGGTATCGGCAGGAGCGACAAGTGGTTGTGTCACAAAGGGGCTACAGCCCCGTGTGCTGAAATTTGATTTGCCACCACGGACGATATCTGCTTACAAATACCTTGCCATGAAAGAACTCAACTTCGACCTCAAGCAATTGCGCTCCTTCCTCGTCGTCGTCGAGCACCGCAGTTTTACGCGCGCATCGCGGGCGCTCAGGGTAGGGCAGGCGACGATCAGCAATCACGTCTCCTCTCTCGAGGAAAGCCTCGGCGTGGAGCTCATACGGCGAAGCAGCAGGGAATTCGTGCTCACGGCGCAGGGCGAGATGTTCAGGATATTCTGCGAGCGGCATTTCGAGGCGATCGGGGAGCTTCGCAGGGAGATATCGGGAGCGCTTGCCGCTGGAGTGACGGTGGTGGCCTCGAGCACCATTCCCTCCGCCTATGTGCTTCCGGCGGCGGTCGCATCGGTTGTGCGCGGCAACCCCGATGTCCATTACCGGCTCGAGGTGTCGGACAGCCGGGAGGTTGTCGAGATGATCAAGGAGGGCATCGCCGAAATAGGCGTCACGGGCAAGAGCCTGCGCCATCCCGCTCTGAGGTTCGAGCGCGTGTATCAGGATGAGCTGGTCCTCATCGCTCCGGCGGAGGGCCATCCCGATGAAGTGAGGCCTGTGGATATAAAGAACTTCCCGATGGTCGCCCGCGAAAAGGGCAGCGGCAGCAGGGAGGCCTGCGAGCGCGCGCTCCTCGATCGGGGCATCTCGCCGGCGGACCTTCCGATCGTGCTGGAATGCACGACCTCGGAAGGGGTGCGCGAGGCCGTTGCGGCCGGTCTCGGCGTGGGCTTTATCTCCCGCCTCGCCGTCCCCGCGGCCTTGCTTTCCGAAAAGCTTAAAATAGTCACGATCGAAGGCTTCACCATTCGCCGCGATATTTTCCTGGTGTACCAGAACGGCAGAACGCTCTCGCCTCCGGCCGCGCTTCTCGCG
>JADFDB010000082.1 GCA_018263175.1 Spirochaetota bacterium | reverse complement strand
GAAGGCTCGTGGAATGACTCCCCCGCGGCGGTCCCCGGGAAGGGGAGGAGCTTACGGATGTTGATGCGCTTCAGCATGAGGCCGGCTTCGGCGATCGCCGCAAGCCCCTCGAAGTTGATGCGGAAGCTGTCCATGCTCTCGCCCGGCAGTCCGTGGATCAGATTGATTCCGGGCAGGAGCACCGGAAGTCCCTCGACGCGGCGAGCGCCGATGTCGTTGACAAGGCGCACTACATCGAGCAATTCCCGCGCATTCACCTTGAGGCTGTTGCGTTCGATGACGGCCGGGTCGAGCGATTCGACGCCGAGCGCGATCGTGTCGCCCGGCGTGATCGCGTCGACTATCGAAGCGAGGATCGCCGCCGACTCCTCGGGGAAATTGGCGATGGTGCCGGGATTGCCGTTGTCGATGTTGAGCACCCGTATCGTCCCGGCCTCCTTCCGCTTTTTAAGCCCGTCGAAGAGGCCGCGCACGGCCCCGACCGAAGGCCGCGGAAAGCCGTTGCGAAAATCGCTGAACGGGGTTTTATACTGGAGGATATCGGCCTGGCGCCCGATGCGGAAGCGCGAAACGCCCGCGGCGATGAGCGCATCGACCTCGGCGAGGATATCCTCCTCGTCGCGGAACTCCAGCCGGTGCGTGGCTCCCTCGGAGCAGAACGAGCAGTGGGACTGCCGCGGGCAGCCCCGGTAGGTCTCGATCTCACAGATGAGAAGCGGATGATTGGGATGCAGACGCACGAGCGCCGCCCCGTCGACGGCCCATCGGGCGATCTGTGCGGCGGTGCGCCGCGCGTCGGAGGGCTCGCCGAGTGCGCGGGTGTACGCGTACATCTCGATATCGCAGAGCACGCTCACGCAGTTGCGCCTGCGTTCTCCCGCGATGAGCGGAGCGATCATCCCCCCCGCCGCGAACTCCTGGCGCGGATTGCCGTCGATGATTTTTACAATCTCGGCCGTGGTGCCGATGCGGTGTCCGAGGTACTTCCCGGGGACCACCGCGCCGCCGATGACGAAGGCCGCATCGTAGCGGCCGGCGAGCCGGTATTCGGTCGACCTGAGCGCGTCGATCGTCAGGTAGTCGATCGACGCGGGCGTCGCGCCGGCGTGGAGCAGGGCGCCGTAGACGTAGCGCGGATAGGGGGCGACGAACGGGGGCACGCCCAGGCAGGCCGGTTCGTCGACGTAGCAGTCGAGTATGAGGAAGCGTTCACCCATCCCCGCGTTCCGTATGCCCCAGGGTCGCGCGCATGCCGGTCTTCATGCGGCGTTCGATCTTGGCCTCGACCACACGCGCGTACTCGAGGTTTTTACGGATGAGTGCCACGCGCTCGGGCGTGGTGCCGTAGCGGCGGACCAGGTCTTCCACGCGCTCGTCGAGCGAGACGACCGTGTCGTGCATCACGCGCTTGTCGGCGTAGTAGACGATCTCCTTCTCGAGGAGAGGCCCTTCCGGATCGAAATCTTTGAGATATACGTGCTGTTCGATTATTTCGGCGACGCACTCCATGCCGAGCGCGCGCACCAGCGCGCCGCCCGATTCGTCGTGGCGCTCCTTCGTTTCGAGCGCGCGGGTTTTGGTGATGTCGTGCAGGAGGGCCGAGGCGACGGTGAGGCCGCGGTCGACCGTCGTCCCGTCTTCAAGATCGTCGACGATCGACGCGGCGACGCGCATCACCTGCTCGGAGTGTTTTATGATGTTCGGGAGCATGCCGTGCTCCGCGATGAGCCTTCTGCACTCCTCTACGGAGGGAACGCGGTCGCGCGTCATTTTGCTATCAGTCTTCATCTCGGGTCACCTGTCGTGTCGTCGGGCTCGATACCTCACTGCGGGCGCCCTGCCGGTCGTCCGGGCTCAGGGCGCCCGCAGTGCCGCCCGTGCCCCGCCGGCGGCCGGAGAGAAGCCCGCGCCGGCCCGCGTTTCGACGATCATGCCCGTGACGGCCGGTTTGTCCGCGAGGGCCGAGAGTACGAATTCGGGCACCGCGCCCATCGATAGGTAGCGGTCTCTGACTTCGGCGGGAAGGTGCCTGAAGTCGCGGATCCTGCCCCTGCACACGGCGCTGCCGCACTGACAGCGCATCTCCCAGAAATCCTCATCCATGGAGGTGGAATAGTCAAAGGTTATTTCATCGCCAGCGGCGATTGGACGTATAGCGAACAGATACGCCCGGCCCGCTTCAACCCTCAGACCGCAGTTGGGGTCGCAGGAGTGGTTGATGAAGTTGTCCGCCGTCTCGGTCGGCCCCAGGAAAAGGTTCCGGCCGATCTGCAGAAAGTGGTTGTTTCCGGGGTCGACCCGGCTGATGTATTCATCGCGGCTGAACCGGTCGCCGCCGAATTCTATGACAAACGATCCCGCGCCGAAGCCCCTCTGCGCGAAAACCGAGCGTCCCCTCATGGTCTGGCCTGTTACGAGACTCTCACACGAAGCGATTGATCCTTCCTTCATAAGGCGGACGACGCCACCCCTCCTTGAACATTAGCATAAACCGGACCGCCTGTGGACAACGCCGGCGCCGGTACATAAATTCGCGCCCCGCATATAATAACGCTCTCCCCCATCGGTGCGGGAAAGAGCGCTCGTGCACGGTTGCCGGATGTTTGACTCTGAGTAAAGGACGAACACGCCGGTGATTTGTCAATGTAATTTCAGGGGGTTTTCGGATTTCGAAAAATTATTTCGGCTGCCGTATAAAAAGTGAAGGCGTTTTAAAAAAACGCCTTCACCGGGCACTTGAAGCGGTGAATGTCAGAGCATTATATGCTTCACCAGAAAGTGCTCGTCCACTGTTTCCCGGGTGTCTTCTTCGAACCCGCTGAAGATGGTCTCGGCCCGGCGGTAGTAATCGCATCGATCATCAATGCAAAAAGAAGCAATCTTGTTTTTCATCACCTTCCTCCTCAAAAAGTTTTCTCAAAGCAACTGAACCCCGTACTCCGCGCTTCCGGGAATAACCCGGGCGCGCACCGGGCTCCAAACAGGCTATATTGAGAAAGCCGCCTTTCCCTTTGCGGGGATCGGCAACGGCACTCTCCCATGCTATACCATGTATTTAAGTATATTATAAAATTCAGAAAAGGTCAATCGCGAACTAAAAAATTATTGCAATAATTGCGGTAAATAGCACAATTATTTACCATGCAAAGCATACAGTTCTTATTGTCACCCGCGCTCTTCGGCGGGCGCCCTATCCGGAACAGGCTCGCGGCACAGGCGATGGAGATCAATTCGGCGGATGCCGGCGGTGCGGTGAGCGCCCTGGTGCTCGCGCGCTATGCGTCGCTCGCCGCGGGCGGGTGGGGCATCGTAGTCGTCGAGGCGGTCTCGGTCACCGCCGATTCGCTTGCGCGGACGAACGGACTGGTTTTGAACGGGCGGACAATCGACGGATTCAAACGGCTCGTGGAGCTGTACAAGACGGCAAACCCCGATTCTCTGTTCATCATCCAGCTCAGCCACGCCGGACGCCTCGCCGGAAAATTCTCGCGTCCCGTCGGCGCCTGCGGCAACGATTCCGTGCCCCGGCTCTCGCTGGCGGAGCTCGACGCGATCGGCTCCCTGCACACTGAGGCGGTCCATCTTGCCGCCGGTGCCGGTTTCGACGGGGTCGAGATCAAGGCCTGCCACGGCTATCTCGGCGGCGAACTGCTTCGTCCGATGAACGACAGGCCCGACGCGTACGGCGGGAGCCCGGAGAACAGGGCGCGCCTGATCTCCTCGGCGGTTGCCGGGGCAAAGGCGGCGCGGCCCGGCTTTATCGCCGGCGTCCGCGTCTCGCTCTACGAGGGTCTGCGCGGCGGATGCGGCACGGCGGGCGCGGACGACGTGATCGAGGAGCTTTCGGACATGCGTTCAGTGCTTGGCGTCATCGCCGGCGCGGGCGTCGATTACATCAACGTTTCGGCCGGGGTCCCCGCGCTCACACCGCACCTTACCCGCCCGGTCGCGGGTAACGCCTTCGACCTGTATCATCACTTTCGTTACGCGCGAACCGTAAAGGAATGGTTTCCGGATACGGCCGTCATCGGCTCGGCCTATTCGACCGGCGGCGAATCTGCGGCCACGTACGCCGAGGAGAACCTCGCCGCCGGCCGGACCGACTTCGCCGGCTTCGGGCGTCAGAGCCTCGCCGACCCGCTCTTCCCCCGCAAGCTCGCGGACCGTCCGAACGATATCGATTATTGCACGCTCTGCGGCGGCTGCTCGAAGCTCCTGAAAAACCAGAAGCCGGTGCGCTGTACGGCCTATCCGTGCGGAGAAGCCCGCACATGACACCCAAACGGCCCCGGCGGCTCGACGATATCGCGCGCGCGTGCGGCGTTTCGGCAAGCACCGTCTCGCGCGTGCTCAGCAACGCCCCCGGAATCGCCTCCGGCACGCGGCGGAGGGTCCTCGAGGCCGTCGAGACGAGCGAGTTTTCCCCCCGTAAACGAAGGCGCCGCATCAGCCGCAGCGCCATCCGCCTGACGGTCGTCATCCCGGACCGCCGGCGGCTCGCCACCAATCCGTTCTTCGACCAGGGCGAGCTCATCGTCGCCATCAACAACGCCTTCGGCGACGTCCCCCGCGAGGTCTCGCTTCTCACCTACGAGGACCTGGCGCAGAGCCTCGATTCGGCCGGCTCCTCGACCGACGCCTTCATCTTCGCCTTCGGCGAAATCGACGACGACCTGCGCGCGCGCCTGGTCGCGGCGGGCATCCCCTATATATTTCTGAACCGTGCCCACGAGGGGGAAAGCTCCGTATCGTGCAATAATTTCAAGGGCATGCTCAGGATGGGCAGGCACCTCCTCGACCGCGGCTATCGGCGGGTGGGCTACCTGGACTGCGCCGATATCGTCACGAGCATCGACCGTTACCGGGGATTCCTCGTCGCGATGGCCGAGGGAGGCATCCGGGGCTGCGAAGCGAACGTGTACCGCGCGCGGGAGATTGCCGCGGTCGATGAACGGGCGGCATCGTTTTTCACCGACCGCCGGTGCGACGCGGTGATGTGCTTCAACGACAATTTCGCCATCCGCCTCATCTCCCTCTTCCGCGAGATGGGTCTCGGTGTGCCCGGCGACATGGCCGTCACGGGCTTCGACCGGTCCCCCGCCCAGGCGCTCTTCAGGCCCTCGATCACGACCATCAGCCTCTCGACCTACGAGATGGCCTTTCTCGCCGCACGCTGGCTCCGCGACAATATCGAACAGCGCGAGGCGCGCACCATGTGTCTGGAGGTCGAGGGGGCGTTTATCCCCGGCGAGTCGGTGGGAAGCGGAGGGGGCCGCAATGGATGAGCGCGCACCGGGCGGCAGGGTCGCGCTCGTCACCGGATCGACCGCCGGCATAGGAAAGGCGATCGCGCTTTCGCTCGCGGCGGAGGGCTGTTCCGTGGTGCTGAACGGCAGGCGCTCCGCGGCGGACGCGGAGGAGGTCCGTGCCGCGGCGGAGCGCGCAAACGGCGCACCGGGCTCGTGCGTCTACGTGCGGGCGGACGTCTCGGACGGGGAGGGCCGCGCGGCCCTGTGCGATGCGGTCCGCTCCGGGTTCGGACGGCTCGACGTGCTCGTCAACAACGCCGGCATCACCACCGGGGGCCGGCGCGATATGCTCGAGCTCTCCGAGGAGGCGATGCTCGGGGTGCTGAAGACGAATCTCGTGGGGCCGTTCCTGCTCAGCTCCGCGCTTTCGGGGCTCATGGAAGCGGGGGAAGGGCCGCGCTATATTATCAACATCTCGTCCATCTCGGCGTACCTCCCCTCCACAAGCAGGGCCGATTACTGCCTCTCGAAGGCCGGCATGGCCATGATGACGAAGCTCTTCGCCGTGCGCCTGGCCCCGGCGGGCGTGCGCGTCTTCGAGATACGGCCGGGCATAATCCGCACGGACATGACCGGGCCGGTCGCGGCGAAGTACGACGCGCTCATCGGCGACGGGCTCCTCCCTATTCCGCGCTGGGGCGAGACCGGGGACGTGGCGCGGGCGGTCCTCGCCGTGGTGCGGGGATATTACGATTATTCGACGGGCGAGGTCGTGAACGTGGACGGCGGGTTCCACATCAGCGGCGGGGCCCTTTAAGGCGTGCCGTCGCCGGGGGCGCGAATGGAGTTTCAGTAATTTCTTTTGATGGTGCGGCCTTCCCATGGTCGTCGGGAGGGCCATAAGACGTGCCGTTGTAAGGAATGCGATACGCCGAACATGGAACGAAAGCAGATAGCCGTTTCAGGCGTCGACATCCCCCTCTATTCCGTGAGGGCGGCCGTGGTCGGCTCGGGCGCGGCGGCGCTGAACGCCGCGGTGCACCTCGGGCGCCTCGGTGTGGACGTGGCCATCGTCACCGAGCGCATGGGCGCGGGTGTCTCGGCGAACGCCGGCTCGGACAAGCAGACCTATTACCGGCTTAACCCGGCCGACGACGCGGGGGATTCCGCGCGTGCGATGGCCGCGCGCCTTTTCGCCGGGGGCTGTGTGCACGGCGACCTCGCGCTCGTGGAGGCCTCGCTCTCGCTCCTCGAGTTTCATCATCTCGTTTCGCTCGGCGTGCCCTTTCCGTTCGGCCGCCATGGCTCCTTCGCGTCCTATCGCACGGACCACGACGAGCGCGCGCGCGGCTCCTCGGCCGGGCCCGGCACCTCCATCATGATGTACGAAAAGCTCCGCGACGAGGCCGCGCTCCTCGGCATCCCGGTGCTCGACGGGCTCACGGTCGTCGATATCGTCACATCGGCCGCCCCGTCCTCGCGCCGCGTTGCGGGCCTCGTCGCGATGAGCGCCGCCCCCGGTAGGGACGCGCCGTACGGCCTCTCGGCGGTCACGGCCGACTTCGTCGTGCTCGGCACGGGTGGCCCCGGCGCGCTTTACGCCGACAGCGTCTACCCGGCGTCGCAGACCGGCTCGCTCGGGGCGGCTCTCGCGGCGGGAGCGGCGGCGAGGAACCTGTCGGAGTCGCAGTTCGGCATCGCGTCGAAACGCCCGCGGTGGAACCTCTCCGGCTCGTACCAGCAGGCGCTCCCCCGCTATTTCTCGACCGATGAGGGGGGCGCCGGGGAGCGCGAGTTTTTGTCCGACTGCTTTCCCTCCATCGGGACGCTCCTCGCGGCGCAGTTTCAAAAGGGCTACGAATGGCCCTTCGACGTGCGGAAGATCGCCGGGTACGCTTCATCCTGCATCGACCTCCTCGTGTATCACGAATCCGTTGTGCGCGGACGGCGCGTCTTCATCGATTACCGCGCGAATCCCTCGTTTCCCGGAACCGCCTATCATGCCGGCGCGCTCCCGGCCGAGGCGCGCGAATATCTCGAACGGTCGGGCGCGCTCAAAACGACGCCGATCGAACGGCTCATCGGGATGAACCGGCCCGCCTGCGAGCTCTTTCTGAAGCATGGCGTCGACCTCGCGCGCGAACCGCTCGAGATCGCCGTGTGCCACCAGCATGTAAACGGCGGGCTCTGCGGCGATATCTGGTGGGAGTCGTCCGTCCGGAACCTCTTCCCGGTGGGAGAGGCGAACGGCTCGCACGGCGTGTACCGTCCCGGCGGCGCGGCACTCAACGCGGGACAGGTCGGCGGACTCCGCGCCGCGCAGATGATTGCCCACCGGCTGTCCGCCGGAGAGCCTTCGTCCCGCGATGACGGCATGCCCGCCATGCGCGGCGCGCTGGATGCCCGGATGTGCGAGTGCCGCCGGGCCCTCGCGGCGGAAGCGGTCGATCCGCGCACGGAACGGCTGAAAATGCAGCGGCGCATGTCGCGCGTTCTCGGCATCCTGCGCGAACGGGCCACGATCGAACGGGCCGCCGCCGAAAACGCCGACGATCTGCGGCGCCACAACGGCTCCGGCGTTGCACGCGGGCCGGATCTGCCCGAATTCATTAAAAATGCCGACCTGCTTCTCGCGGAGCGGTTTTTCCTCGAGGCATCGGGAATCGTAGTATCGCGCATCGAGGGGGGGCGCGGCTCGTACCTGGCCGGGACGATCGGAGATTTTATCGAGATCGATGAGGAGGGCAGGGTGCGCGCACTGCTTCCGCCGGCCGCCGGCTCCATGGCGCTCGACGAGATCGTGGAGCTCGCCCTCGAGGCGGACGGACGCATCGCCTCGCGCATCGTTCCCGTCAGGCCGGTGCCGCGCGAGGACTTGTGGTTCGAGAAAGTCTGGAAGGAGTACCGGGAGGGGAACGTCTATTCCCCGGAGTGAGCGAATGCTGGCGCCTCGAAACGGCATCGGCGAAGGGAGGCTGGTATGAAAAAGAGGGTGCTCGTGATTTCCGACGGGATCGTCCATCCGTCAATCCTGGCCAGAAGAAATTTTGAGGGAATTTTAACGGGCATCGATGGGATCGAATGCGTGTTCTCGTCATCCATCGAGGCACTCCGGTCCCTGTCGGGTGGGGGCTTCGACGCGCTCGCCGTCTATCTTCACCGGCGCGCCGTCTCGGACGAAGCGCTTGCCGTCCTCGATGACTTTGTGCGCGGCGGCGGCGGTTTTCTGCCGGTTCATTCGGCCTCCGCGTCGTTCAAGACGAAAAGCCGCTGGTTCGACGTCATCGGCGGGCGCTTCATCGGACACGGTGCAATCGAGCCTTTCACCCTGCGCGGAACCGAACGGGGAATTTTCGAGGGGATCCGGGACTTCACGATTAAAGACGAGCTCTACCTGCACGAATACGATAGCACGAACACGGTGCATTTCGTCGCCGATACGGAGAAGGGGCCCGAGCCCCAGGTGTGGACCCGGTCGTACGGGAGCGGCCGCGTCTGCTATTTCGCGCCGGGGCATCGCGCCGCCGCCATGCGGCATCCGGGCACCGCCGGGGTGCTCGCGAGGGGCCTGCGCTGGGCATGCGGGCTCGATGCAGGGGCGAAGGAGGGGCAGGCATGAGGAAGGCCTTTGAGTTCGGCATCATCGGCTGCGGCGACATCGCCACAGACCTCGCGCGGGTGATCGGCATGACGCCGGGGGTGCGCATAAGCTCCTGCGCCGACCCCGACGAAACGAGGCTCTCGGCCTTCGCGCGCCGCTTCGCGGTGAAAGCGGCATATTCCGATTCGCGGGAACTCATGGAGAAGGAGCGCCCCGGAGCGCTCTTCGTCGGGGTCCCCCATCATCTGCATTATCCGCTCGTTATGCGCGCCCTGGACCTCGGCCACAACGTGCTGTGCGAAAAACCGCTGGCCATCACCATGGATCGGGCATGCGAACTATGCGCTGCCGCCCGGAGAAAAAACCTCAGGCTGGGCGTCAACTATCAGTACCGCTACGACCGCAACGCCCATACCCTCATCATGATGTGCCGCGAGGGCGTACTCGGCGCCATATCCCACTGCCGCTGTAACATGCCCTGGCACCGCGGGCCGGACTACTTCGCGAGCGGCGCCTGGCGCGCCCGAAAAAGCGAGGCCGGCGGCGGGGCCCTCCTCACCCAGGCAAGCCACTGGATCGATATCGCGCTCGAGGCGATGGCGAGCCCGCCGGTCGCCGCCATGGGGATGACAGCCCGGCGCCGGTTCACCGATATCGAGGTGGAGGACCTCGGCATGGGCACGGTCGAGTGTGAAAATGGGGCGCTTCTCAATGTTACGGGCGCGATGACGGTCACCCCGCATCAGAGGGTGACGATCGAGGTGTACGGCGAGCGGGGAAGCGCGATCTATACCGGCCCCGACGACTTTCCGCCCGCGTCGAAACTCAGGCTCCTCGGCGTTAAAAAGAAACGCTACGCGATGCCCTTTCCGGGGCTCTTTTCGCTTCAGCGCAATCTCATCGGCTTTTCCCGGTGGGTGCGGGATGGCACACACTACGATAACGAGGCCGAACGCTCCCTCAGGGTGCTAGCGACGGTGCTCGCGCTCTACCGCTCGGCGGAGAGCGGGAGGAGGGAGTCCATAGAATAGCGGTGGTGCATGGCCTGAACGTACGGCCGATTTTCCTCCGCCGCAGGCGGGGGGAAATCCGGTATTCACGAGATTCGCTGCAAGTTCACTATTCAGGAGGAAAAAAGTGACGAACGGGAAAAATGGCGAGAAGCTCTCACTCTGGAACAAGATAGCCTTCGGCATGGGCGACATCTACGGCGGCGGCTCCATGATCATCGTGGGGATCTACTATCTCTATTTTCTCACCGATGTGGTGCGTCTGAGCCCGGCGCTCGCCGGTACGGTGCTTCTGATAAGCAAGATCTGGGACGCGGTCAACGACCCGCTCATGGGAATCATCACCGACCGCACCCGCACGCGGTTCGGGCGCCGGCGGCCTTTCTTCCTCGCGGGGGTCGTCTTCATCTTCCTGTCGTATTTTATGCTCTGGTATCCGGTGAGCTACGAGAGCGAAGCCGCGCGTTTCGCCTTTGTGCTCCTGGCCTATCTCTTCTTCGACGCGGTAATCACGCTCGTAATGGTCCCCTACAACGCGCTCGCCTCCGAGCTTACGCTCGACTATACCGAGCGCACCTCGCTCATCTCGATCCGCATGGGGTTCTCCATGTTCTCCTCGATACTCTGCGCGGTCGTTCCGATGGAGATCGTCAAGATGATACCGGACGTGCGCCTGGGCCACATGGTCATGGGGGCGAGCTTCGGTCTCTTCTTCGCGCTCCCCTTCCTGGCCACCTTCTTCTATACCAGGGAGCGGCCGGAGTTCCGGGAGGAGGTGCCCGAGTTCAATCTGATTAAATCCTATCGCGAGCCGTTTCGGATAAAGTCCTTTCTCCACGTAATGAGCATGTATCTCTTTTCCTTTCTCGCCATGGACGTGGTGATGGCGATCATCATCTATTTCATGACCCACTATATGAAGCGCGGCGGCGACACCAATTATGTGCTCGGGGCGCTCCTCATCACGCAGCTCTGCGTCATCCCGGCATACTA
>JADFDB010000081.1 GCA_018263175.1 Spirochaetota bacterium | reverse complement strand
CATCGATCTTATCGAACGGGGGTACCCAGAATACCGAGTTCGAGACCCCCATAAACCCGTAATAAATCGGGAATGCCGCGCTGATGTTTTCGAAGCGTGAATCGAGGATGAGCTCCTGATGCATGATGGAGAGCACCGGATAACGCATGGTGCCGAGACCGGCCGGATTGTAATAGATCGAGTTGACGTCATCGGTGGCCGCGGTAAACGCCTCCCCCATGCCGAGGGGACGGCTTCCCACGCCGATCTCAAGAAAATCGGCGCCGGAGGTGCCGGCCGAACCCGCGGCGAACGCACCACCGGTGAGCGCCGCTGCCGAGAGTGCCCAGCATACAAGCACTATGAGGATTGATTTCGGTGTCTGGTATTCCATTCATCCGTCGTTATTACCGCTACTAACGGTCTGCCAAAGCGCCGCACCGCTGAAGCCGGAATGCACTTAAATACATACCCGTCCGGACGGACCGAGAGGCAAATATTTACCGTCCGGCCATTATCACTGGAAAACATAATTGTTCAGAAAATCGACATAATTCAGGCCCTTTCCCGCGTCGAGGGTGGAAATTATGAAGATGTCGCCATGCACCTCGCTCCAGTGCGACGCCGTGTTCTTTACCCATTCCACATCGTTCATCGCGGCGAATACGGCAACTCGATTCTTATCGAGCTGCTGAATAAACGAAGAGCCCGAAAGCCCGGCACGGAGCGCCGCTTGGAAATATGAGAACAGATAACGCCCACGCGCCTGGTGATATTCGAGGAAGTTGAAGATGAAGCATCTTCCTTCCACCATCTTCGAGAAGGCCATGTAGATGTATTCAAGGCATCGGTAATGATGCACGAGCAAATCTCCCCCCGACTTCCCGATCCTCTCGAGCTCTTCAGAGGCGTAAAGCAAAAACGGCAGCGAAAGCCGGCGGCCGATTATGTGGTCCAAGGACGCGGCCCCTTCGGACGAATCGGCCTGACGCATTCGGATGATCAGGATCGGCGACATGCGAAAGCCCGCATCGGAAGCTCCGGCCCCGTGAAGCTCGACGAGGAGCGGACGGTACAGATTGCCGAGTGAATTGATGTAATAATAGTCCTCGAATATACCGGATTTCGAAACGAAGCGCTTCCTCAGGAAGGCGTCGTCGCGGATGGTGTCCGGACCGATCAGCAATCCCCGCCCGCCTTCGGCGATGGCGGCATACAATCCATCATAAATGTCGATAAACAGGCTGTATACGTCGAGGCTGTTTATCGTGTTTATTGTGGGTGTAAAGCAGCGTTTTTCAATATTAAAAGGAAGGAGCGCATAAGCCGGATACGAAAGCGCCGTCAGCCCTTCGTGAATCGCGTTAACTACCGAGTCCTCGTCGCGCTCGGCTATCTCTTGTATTTCCAGAAGCCGCACCTGCGCGACGCCCGCGTTTTCCAGATGGATCGAGCGGTAAAATAGCAGATGCAGGCGGCGGATGAGCTCGTCGTCGGAAATACCGTCGATATCATCCGCGATCCGTTCGGATGTTTCGTGTGAGGTGACTCTGTCCACGAGATGTCGGAGCTCTGCGTTGAAGGTCTTTTCGCGCAAGATGTTATGCTCGCCGCCGGCAGGCGTTTCGACCGCTCCGGGGCTTACGGCTTCCGCGGCGGACTTATCGGAATGAACGCCGTCGAATTCGCCGTATTCGGGCATTTCCGCTCCCTGTCACGTTTAAAGGTCTGGCTTCATACGCGCTTCACTGCCGGAGCGTTGGGCACCCACCACCCGGCCGAAGCCTTTTTATCCGGAAGTACAGCTTCTCTGTTAGAGTTGTTGCATAACCTGGGAATAATGCCGTCTTTCCCCAACCGCAGGCGAGGGAAAACATGATATTTTCCGGATTCACAACAATGCTATATTTGACTTGTTTCATATCTCGCGAATAGCGGGTTTCCCCATTATGAAACAACTCTATTTATCGGCACAGCCGATAAGCCGAAATTATTCATATTTAATTATAGTTTATTAATCAAGAGAATTTTCTCCCCGTATTAAATAATAAAAATGATTGACAGTCGGCGGGGCTGTCGCTATTAGGTAGTGCATCGTTCGCCGGTTCACTGTGGACCGGCCGGTTTGGCTCGTGCAGTGACGGGCGCGTCCGTCTGCCTCGAACCAGAACGCACCATTCCCCTGTAGCTCAGTTGGTAGAGCAAGTGGCTGTTAACCACTGGGTCGTAGGTTCGAGTCCTACCGGGGGAGCATTATTGGACAGATTCCAACCGGGTCTGTCCTTTTTGTTTTTTGGGAAACGCCGGGGTGTCCCCATTGCCTACGGTTACCCCGGCGATGAGGCCAGTTTGCGCAAAGACATTCACCTTGGAAGCTGCTGTATTTTTAACGACAGTCCGGCTTACTACTGTAAAAGCTGCACCCATACATGGGGCAGGCTCTGCGACCAGTCGCCCGAGCTTTTTCGGTGAAAGGGGATACCGATTGATAAATTTTATCAGTCTATACTCCGCTCCAGACAATCCCAAGCTCCCCGGCCGCCTTTGCCAGCCGCGTGTCCCTTGTCCAAAGGGCGCATTCCGCCAGCAGCGCCGCGGCAAGAAGATTGACGTCGACAAAACCGATGCCCTTCCCCATCAAAGCGAACCGCTCGATGAAGTTCAGGAGTTCAGTAAACTCAGCTACCGGCGCCTGGGGTAGGGCCTTCAAAAGTTCAAGGATCTCATTACAGTTTTTCATATTTCCGCAGGCAAGCTCCCCGATGATGAAGGGATGACAGAGCACGTTCCCCTCTTCGAGCAGGGTTTTCAGATGTTCGTTTCCCTCCCTGAAATGCTCCACCCAGATCGAGGTATCGACCAGAACCACGGGTAATCACCGACGCCGGGATATGGGTTCGATACGGGGTTCGTGCCCTCCCAGTTTAGCGAGCCGCCTGGCGCTTTCCAGGGCAATCAACGACTCCAGCCCCTTCCGTACCAGGGATGTCTTTTCGTTGATCCCGGTCAAACGGGAGGCCTTTTCTAACAGCGTATCGTCGATGTTGATGGTGGTTCTCATATGCATAAATATGCATAATTTATGCATATTTGTCAAGTATTTTTCATTGCAATCCCTCAAGAGCGGTCAGCTATGCTCTTTCTCCGAATTATCAGACAGAGAGACTCCCCCCTCGCATCGCGACAAGGAGTCCGCGCCGTTATCAGATCCGGAGGCTGAGAAAGCGGAGGAAGATTACGGTAATAGAAACGGCCGGATCATATCGAGGGGCATGGATTTCGTAACTTAATCCGCCGATGCCGCACGCCGGTATCGCCAAAGGCACGGCTTCCGCGTTATCAGGGTTTGAGCGCGTTACTCAATGTTTATTTTTCCATCCGAGGCGTTTGAGCGCGTCAGCGACATCCTTGCGGACATCGACGTCCTTGTCGTTGACCAGAGCCGCCAGTGCGTCCACGGCGCGGGCGTCCCCCATCCTGCCGAGCGACCACGCGGCATGGCTTCTCACGCCCGCGTCCTTGTCTTTCAGCGAGGCCACGAGCTGTCTGAAGAGACGCGCCTGTCCGTTTTTACGATGATGATCTTCTTTATCGCCGGAGCGCGGGCGTACCTGCGCCTTTTCGGGCATTTCCTTATCTTCCCGTGCCTTGTTATCGTCGGTCGCTTCGCCGGATGGTTCCGTATCCGGTCTCAGGGGCTCGCCGTCGCCCTTTTTACGCGCTTTCCACCACGACATGATCTCCTCTCGCAGGGTATCGGATTTTACCGTATCGGTATCGCCGCTGCCGTTTTTCCTTCATCAAACGAAGCGCCCTCCGGCAACGCGCGTACTCTCTCATCGCACGACCGAAGGGTCAAGTTAATTTATCGTACGTCCATGCGGCGCTGTACGGTGTTGATTTTCGCCGCCAGATTCAGCAGATATGCCGGCTCGGGCTGTTTTTCACCCTCGATCACATCATACTCTTCGCTCTTAATGGCCCGCAAAACCGCATCCTTATCGCCGTCGTGTTCGTTGAGCAGGCGCTCCACCCACTCGCGGAATCGTTCGGTCGCGGCGATGGAGCGAGGTATGTAGGCGCGGGCGTCGTCGCCGGTATAGTACACACCATGGGAGATGATGAGGATCTCCACCTCGTATCCTGCGAGCCGCCGCAGGGAATTCATGTACACATCGTAATCGATAAGAAACTCACTCATGATGTAGCCGTCCCTGCCGGGAACACCGACCGATTCCGACGGAATCATGGCCTTTATCTCGGGAATGTAATACGTGGTCATGTCGCGCGTGTGTCCGGGCGTACGGATGACCTGAACGCTCAGATCGCGCGATACGCGGATCTCGTCGCCGTCCTCGAGCACCCTCCCCACGGTGAACGGTTCAAACAAGGACACATCATCCTTCCCGAATCGATTGAGCTTTGTGATGAGTTCTATGGCCGAGGGCTTCTTGATGATTTCGCTTCCCTCGCGCGAGGCCCCTATCGTCAGACCGGGGATCATCCGCTTCAGATATCCCGCCGCGCCGCAGTGGTCGAAATGTACGTGCGTCAGCAACAGACATTCGGGACGCCGCTCTTTCATGATCGAAGCTATCTGATCGTAGTAGTGTGAACCGAAAAGGTATATACCCGCCTCGAACATCACCGGGTGATCGCCGTCCAGCAGAAACGACGGCACGGACGCCGGGCCCAGGCAGTAAAAATTTTCGGCGATCTTCGCCGGGTCGCTCTTTACGATCATGGCAATGGCTCCTTGTTTCAGGTTAAACCGGAAGACTATCAAGCCGGGATTATCAGTCAAGCGATATTGGGGATAAGCAATCATGGTTCGGTGCGGGGCATAAACGGAGCCGTTTCGTGCCGAAATAACCGTTGACACGATCGAAAAAAAGAAAATGCTCAGAGCAGGGCATCATCACATCTTGTCATCGGAGTTACGTCATGGGATATGAAACGATTTCGTTCAGCCACATCGAAAAAGGCATCGGCCATCTGCGCCTCTGCCGGACGCACTGCTACAACGCGATCAATCACCAGATGATGGAGGAGATCGAGGACTTCTGGCGCGAGAGGCTCTACGACCTCGACACGGTGGTCATCATCCTCAGCAGCGAATGCGAAAAGGGGTTCTGCGCGGGCCTCGACCTCAAGGAGACCGCCGAGCTGTCGCCGAAGATGAACGCCGGGGAATTTTACCGCTTCCAGGCGCGGCTTGCGCGGCTCAATCTGGCCATGCGCCGCGCGCCGCAGCCGATCATCTGCGCCGTGCATGGCGCCGCCGCGGGGCAGGGCTTCAGCTTCACCCTCGCCTCGGACATCCGCGTTATAACGCCGGACGCGCGCTTCAGCGCCGCCTACATCAACATAGGCCTCGGCGGGGCCGACATGTCGTGCAGCTATTTTCTGCCGCGCATGATCGGCGCCGGGCGCGCTTATGAATTCATGTATACCGGCGGCTTTATGTCGGCCGATGAGGCGCTGGCGCTGGGTCTGGTCAGTAAAATCGTGGAGCGGGACAAACTGATGGAAACGGCGCTCGAATACGCGCGCGTGATGATGACCAAGAACCACATGGGACTGCGGCTCACCAAGGAAGCCATCAATATGAACCTCGACGCCGGTGGGCTCGAGGCGGCGCTCAATATCGAAGACCGCAACCAGACGCTGCTTGCGATCGGCACCCTCATGAAAAAGTGATGCGTCCGGACGTGTGACGATCAGCTTCATGCCGTGCGTACTTCACCTGCTCCAGATAACGCTCAGGCCATAATGCCGCTCTTCGAACTCACCCCCTAACCCCCTCTCTTTGAACGAAAGAGAGGGGGGATCCTCCAGACGTGACCCCTTGTCACACAGCCAAGCAACCTTTCGAGGAGACCCTTTACCAAAAAGGGTGTGTCGGAGACGCGGAGATGATCCGCGCCGCCAAATACCAAGGGCGCGGATCATCTCCGCGCCCTTCGCGTCATGCAAGCGGACGTCCGTATTCCGGGGTCTTATTTCAACTGCGCGGCCATCTTCTTCTGAATCTCGCGCGCTTCCTTAACCGTGCGCTCCATAACCTGTTTTACTGAGGGGATGTCGTCGATGATCCCCTGCACCTGCCCTATGAGCTGGACACCATTGTCGAGGTCTCCCGCCTCGGTCGCGGCCTGAATCTTGTCGAAGGCCGTTGCGAAATGGGCGAGCTGTATCATGGTCTTCGGCCCCTGCAGCATGGTGCCGATGGCCAGTTTAAACCACGGAAGTTCCATGAGCTTCGCGATGCGAATCGACGCAAAGAAGGCGCGCGGCAGGCTCATGCCCTGGCGGATCGCCTTTTCGGCGGCCGGGGTCTTCAGAACGCGGCAATGGAGACCGTCGAACCGGTTTGAGTACAGCGTGTCCTCTATGCCGGCCTTGAGCTGCGCCTCGATGGTCGTGAGCGCCACCGGGCTCTCCCTGGTCATCGAAAGCCTGGTTCCCATGCCGACGCCCTCGGCGCCGAGCGCCAGCGCCGCCGCCATCCCGCGTCCGTCGGCGATACCGCCGATGGCGACCACCGGGATCTTCACCGCGTTCACGATCGCGGGCACCAGCACCATCGTGGTGACCTGGCCGCCATGGGCCGCCGCCTCGTGGCCGGTGACCTGCAGCGCGTCCGCACCCTGCTGTTCGGCGCCCATCGCGTGCTTTTCGTTCACGACGGTGGCGATGACCTTGCCGCCATATTTGTGTGCGCGCTCGGCGATCCAGCCGCACTTTCCAAGCGAAACGTTTATGACCGGGACCTTCTCATCGAGCAGCACCTCGGCGTTCTCCCTCGCACCGGGCATAAGCAGCGTCGCGCCCGCGCCGAACGGCTTATCGGTCAATTTGCGGATACGTTTGATTGCCGCACGAGTGTCTTCCGGCTTGAGCGGACCGGTGGCGAGCCAGCCGATCCCGCCCGCGTTACAGACGGCGGCGACGAGCTCCGGCGTGCTGATCCAGCTCATCCCCGGGAGGATGATCGGATACTTGATCTTGAACAGTTCGGTGATTCTTGTCTTCATGGTACTCTCCTATTTGTAATAACTACCGCCTGCCATACGCCGGCCCGTGCAGCCCGAACAATAAACGATATTATTTAAATTTTTACAGTCCCATTTTGTCAAACACATCTTGCACCTAAATACTGAGCCGGCGCTCTTTCGCCGCTCAGAGCATGATCTCGAGGTCCGACAGGGGGTACGCCGCGCACGAGTGGATATAGCCGCACGCGCGGTCGGATTTTCTGAGCAGCACTCCCCGCGGCTCGAACACCCTGCCCGAAAGCAGTTTCACCCTGCACATGCTGCACTCGCCGCACCGGCAGAGCGCCGGCACCACTACGCCGGCCCGCTCGAGTGCCGAAAGCAGGCTCTCACCCGCCCGCGCCTTCACGGCCTTCCCGCCGCGGACCGAAACGCTGAACTCGGCCGCTCCCGACACCTCCTTCGGCCATCCCGGCTCGGCCGTGATATCGCGCGGAGGGCCGAACATCTCCCGGCGCACCCTGCGCGCGGGTATGCCGATCTTTTCGAGCTCGGGCATGCAAAAGTCGTACATCCCCGAGGGCCCGCAGAGGTAAAAGGTTTTGGAACCCGTATCGCGAAGGACCTTCCGCATGAGATCCGCGTTTATGAAGCCGCTGAGCTCCGAACAGCTCTTCGACGGCTCGGAGATTACCGGCGCGTAGACGAAGTTGCCGTAGCGCGCGGCGCGGTCCTTCAATTCCTCATGAAAGATGATGTCGTCCTCCCCGCGGCTTCCGTATATGAGATGAATCGTTCGATCAAGACCCCGGTCCGTGACCTCCCGTATCATGCTCATGAAGGGCGTCACGCCGCTGCCGCCGGCAAGGCACACCATGCTCTTCTCGTGATAGAGCGGATTGTAGTAGAAGTTGCCCGAGGGCGAGGTGGACTCGAACTCGTCTCCCGGCTTTACGGTATCGAGCAGAATGTCCGAAACGAAGCCGTTCTCGACGCGGCGTACGGTGATGTCGTAATAACCCGTCTGGTGCGGCGCCGAGGAGATGCTGTAGGGACGGCTCGTGCGCACGCCGTTTTTTTCAATGAAGAGGTTGATGTACTGGCCTGCCTGGAACGGCGGCAGGTAGCCATCGACCGGGACCATCCTGAGCGTCGAGGCGGTCGCCGTCTCGCGGATGACCGCACCCACCCTGAGGTGTAAGACCCTTGGATGCAGCATTTCCATGAGGTGTGCGGCCCGCCCCTTCTCCACGGTGTAGTCTATGCCGTATTTGCGGCAGATGCGCATCTCTTCGCGAGCGCGATCGAATCCTTCTATCTGTTTCATGAAGTCTTTGGAGCTCATATCCTACCTCCCCCTCTTGCCGATATGCTTCAGGGCGGCCCTGCCCGCCGACGATCCCGACGTAAGCGAGGGCTGAAAGCCCCCCTCGGCGGCCCATGATCCCGCGTGGAACAAGCCCGCTATGGATTGAACGGGCGGGTTTACGAGGCGCGAATCCTTGGCGTACTGGTCGAATCCGTAAAAGGCCCCCCCCGGATGCCCTAAATAGCGGATATGCGTGAGCGGTGTGGCGACCTCGATCTCTTCGATATGCTTTCTGAAGCCGGGAAACACGCGCTCGACGAGGTCGAGCACCTTCGATGCGTAGCGGTACTTCTCGGAGGCGTAGAGCGATGGCGGCACCGCCAGCCAGGGCTCGGCGTACTGTAAATCCACCACGGCGATCTGGCAGGTCCCGTCGGGGGAGGCGCCGGGATCGCTGACGTTGTAGCACGACACAAGGATCATCGCCGGCTCGTCGATATCGCGCATCTGCGTGAAGGCCCGATCCATGTCCTCGTGCGCCGCGATGAAATTGGTGGTCTCGCCGATCCCCAGTTCGGCGGGCGTGCAGTCCATGCCGATGTAGAGCGTGAAGGACGACGGCCCGATGGTGCTTCCGCGCATCTCCTCGTATTTCTCCTTCGGTGTCGACTCGATGCCGATCAGCTCGTTGTACATTACCGGCGTCGAAATATTGGAAACCACACAGCCGGTTGTCAGCCGCTCGCCCCGGTCGGTCACCACTTCGGCCACGGCACCGTCTCGAAGCCCTATCTTGGCCGCGCCGCAGTTGAAGCGGACCTCGCCGCCGTTGTTCATAAACGTCTCGATGAGCGCGTTCGACAGCGCCTGCGAACCGTTCCGTATATGATAGGGCTTGAACTCGATGTAGGCGAAGATGAGCGCAGCCAGGTCGCTGAAGGTGAGAAAACGCGGCGGCACCCCCATGTATCCCCAGTACGCGGCGACGGTCAGCTTGAGAAGCGGATCGGTAAAATACTCGTCCAGTATCTCCTGAGAACTCGCCAGCGCATATTTGAAATACAGCGGGTATTTTTCTCTCGACGCCTCTGGATCGCGAAGATAGAACACCGAAATGAGCTGGTTGAAAAAGGCATATACGAGATCGTAGAATTCCCGGATCTTTGCACTCTCCGCCGGAAAGCGCTTCTGCAGCGCCTCCACCGTGCCGTTGCGGTCGGCGGGGAGCATTATGTCCAGGCGGCCGGGTATGACGAGACGGTAGAGATTTTTCATGGGAATGAATTCAACCCGGTCGAGGACGTCCAGACCGTGCAGCACCGAGCGCAGCGGACCGGGAAACTTCTCGTCACCCATGCCGCTCAACTGGTGAAGCGCGACCTCGAACTCGAAGCGGCCCCGGCAGAAACTCGTCGCGCATCCTCCGGGAACATTGTGCCGCTCGAGCAGGAGCGTTTTCGCCCCGCCCTTCGCAAGCGTTGCGGCAGCGGTCAGGCCCCCGTTTCCCGCGCCGATAACGATGGCGTCAAAATCAGACATGGCAACCTCCCTGAATGTGCGGCAATTTATAAACATAACAGTGTTATGTTTATAAATTGGCAACCACATTTTTCATTTCAACGAATTTTTTGGCGGACAAGCCTGCGGACAAATGATATGCGGCTTCTTGGGGAAATCAAAGAAAAAGCCCCCGTGCCGGTAAAATAGTACTTGATAACCCGAGGCCGCGATATATATTAGATAGTTGAATTTTACTATGCATAACATCCGTGTGAGAGTGGTAAATAATGAAGAGATTCAACAGGGCGCTCGTGCAGTTCATGACGATCAAGGCCATCCGGCTCAACGAGGTCATCAACGTCCCCGAACAGCTCTACTTCACCGACGAGGACCGCGACGAAATACTGTCCTGGGACCGGATACGGGCGCGCCATACCTGGCGAAGGCTCAAGACCAACGTGTACCGCCGCAAGGCCTCGGGCATCAATCCCGCCATTTGCACGTTCTGCGTCTACCATAACTTCAGGCAGTTCAAGCGCATCGCCTGCAAGAGTTGTGATTACGGCGCCCGCCACGGCCTCTGCGGCAGCAAGTCAAAACCCAACGATTACGCCACCATCATGAGGGCATTCGGCTACGCCGAGGAAAACCCCCTGCGTTTCTTCACGGATTCCTATTACCGCCGCCTCATCCACCTCATCGAGAAAGACCTTCACATCTACTGGTGGATGCTCTGGTAGGGCCCCGGGTGCCGGTGAAAAAAACCCGCCAGGAGCGCAACGAGCAGAAACAGCGCCATTATCCCCGATACCGCAAGGAGCGCGCCCCGAAGACCCATCCCCGCTATCAGCATCGGTGAAATCGAGGTTATCAGCCCTCCCCCCAGGAGCGGTTCGTACACGATCTGCTTGAAACCGAACGACGGGGCCGCCTCGGTCCTGTATTCGGGATCGACGATGCGCAATAAGAGCAGCCCCACGGCCGTAACGCCCGTCTGCATGCCGAACTCGACAACTCCGCGCTCGAACCACGCGTCGGGAAACATTCGGGGCGCCAGAAACCAGGTGAGCGCGAGCATCCATG
>JADFDB010000080.1 GCA_018263175.1 Spirochaetota bacterium | reverse complement strand
TCAGTCCCTCTTCGGGGCCGGGAGCCTGAGCTCGCTCTACCTGGCGGCGATCAGCATTATCTGGAGCGCACTCTCTCTGCACTTCTTCCTTCCGGACTTTTATCTGTCCTACACCACCGCCGACAACCTGTACTATGCCCTGCTCGCCGTCGAGGTCGGTCTTATATACCTTTTCCTCGAGAGCTTTCTTAAAAAAGCGAACCGGACACTGCGCTGCCTTATCATCGCGTGCAGCGCAATCGGCATAATCGTCGCGCTCAGCGCGAGCCAGGAGGCCCCCGCCACCATCGGATGGCGCTCCATGGCCATCGGCGGACTCGGCATCGCCACCCAGGTAATCTGGGCGGTCCCGATCGTACGCTCCCTTCGCGAGAGGCCTGCCGAATCGCTCCCGCTCCTCGCCGCGTACATCGGCTTCGTCACCTGCCTCGTTCACGACGTGCTGATTGTGGTCGGCCTCATTCAGTCCGACCTCTACTGGATCAACTTCGGCTACGCGTTCATGCTGATCTCCTTCGGGATGGTGCTCGCGCAGGGAATGGCGCTGATCTCCCGAAACCTCGAACTGAAGGCGAGGGAGGTCGACGACCAGAACGCGCACCTCTCGATGGTTCTCGAGCGCGTTCGCGGGACAACGGGCGGACTCAGCACGTTTTTTACCACCATCAAGGACACCGCGGTAAAACTCCAGGACGAGATGGCGAACCAGGGCGGTAGCCTCGAGCAGACCTCCTCGGCGATCATCGAGGTTTCGTCCTCCATCGAGAACATCAACGAGAACGCGCTCAACCAGGACCGTTCGGTCAAGGAGAACAACGAGACGCTGACGCGCTACATCGACGCGCTGGCGCGCATCGGCGCCGCGGCGCGCGACGCGGGGTCGCTCGGGACGGAGAGCATACGCCAGACCGAAATCAGCAGAAAGCGGCTTGAGGAGATCATCGTCGGAATGGACCGCATCAAGGAATCCTCGGGCGCAATCCGCGAGATAACCGAGATCATCAACGACATATCCGAGCAGACCAACCTGCTCTCACTCAACGCCGCCATCGAGGCCGCGCGCGCGGGCGAATACGGACGGGGCTTCGCCGTCGTCGCGCAGGAGATCGGCAAACTGGCCGACCGCTCCATAGAGCAGGCGAAGAGCATCCAGAAGCACGTCAACGCCACGCTTGACGACATCGAGCGCGAGACCGGAGTTATCCGGCAGTCCGCCGATGTGATACTCGGCATCGAGCACGCCGCGAACAACGTCGGCGCCGCCATCACGACGATAGTGGGGCTCTGCGACGAGCAGGAGCGCCTTGCCCGCGTTATTCAGGAGAACACCGTAAAGATCTCGCGCGGGTCCGAGGAGATCGCCCGCTCCACCGAGGAGGAAAAGACCACGATGCAGGAGGTGTCCCGCTCGATCGAGTATCTCAACGAGATCATGATGGGCGTCCTCGGCAACGCCGGACGCCTCCTCGAGGCGCTCGGGAATCTGCACTCGCAGATCGAGACACTGAGCTCGGTAGTCGACGAATAAGGGCGGGGGAGCGCCGCCATTGAAGTTGATGCGGCCCGCCGGGAGGACCGGCCTTCTCCCGAATGGCGAAGATTACGTGAAGTGCACATATCGGCGCCATGCGGGTATTTCGAGGTTAAAAAATATTGACGGAATTTAAGATATACAGTATATTCTTAAAGATTGTTGTCCCATAGTCGGGAAGTAACCGGGTTTCCCCTCGCCCACGGCGGGGGGAAACCCGGTAGCCGAACGATACGAAACAAGTCTGTCGGAATTGTTGCATAACCTGGAACCAGAGCCGGTTATCCCCCGCCGCAGGCGGGGGATAGCTCGATATTCCAAGGATTCGCAACAAATCCTCGATACTTTGTAAACGGGGAGTACACCATGCCACTGTATGAATTTTCGTGTAAAGCCTGCGGGCACGTCTTTACCGAGTTGCGCAGGGTCGACGACGAGCTATCGGCGAAATGCCCGAAATGCGAATCGAATGACACGAGCCGACTCATTTCGACCTTCGCCTCTGCGTCATCGGGGAGATCGGGCGGCTGCACTCCATCAGGAGGTTGACGCCCCTAATGAGGGCCGGTCAGGCCCTTCCACAGCTTAAAACGACGGCAGTGCGATGAGGTGATTTCGGCCGGGTTTAAAACTCGGTCACCGGACGCAGCTCCACCGCCGGGTACACCTGCCCCTGCTTGGGCGGCATCGGATTGTACACCCAGTCGATGTCGATCGTTCCGAGTTTTCCGCCGCGATAGCGCGAATATCCATTAAATACGCCGCGAACCAGCACGTCCTCCATATCAAAGGTGATGCCGAACACGGCAACGTTCGAGCCCGCGGGAACGGCCGAGAGCTCCTCCTGATACGCGGATGGCGAGAACGCAAGCCGGCCGCTTCCCGCCGCCTGACACTGTATGATCGGGATGATTGCCGGAAATCCGTCGCTTCCGACGCAGGCCAGAAACTTGAGCGCATCCATACGGTTGAAAAGCCCCTCGGCCCACGGCTTGAGGACGCGAGCGCCCTTCTTTTTGGCCCCTCCCTTGAAGAGGCCGGTAAGGAGCGCGCCGCGTATGATGCCGCCCATCGGGAGCTTCTCGCGCCCGCGGGTTTCGACGAGGTCCATGTAATGCACGGTATGGATGCCGAAATAGGCGTTATAGCGGAACATGGGCTTCTTGTTGAACATCTCGTAATCCGGCCCTTCCCTGACCTCGCCCGTCCACAGGGCCCTGCCGCGCCACAACTCCTTGTTGAGCGTCATGATGAGAAACGCCGTTTTGGGGTTCTTTTTAACGTGCTTCTTGCTCGTCCCCTCGGTGAACTGTCCCCAGTACAGACTCGTCGGCGTTTTCGCCTGCAGTGCCGTGATGAGCGTGAGATGCGGCAGGCCCTCAGGATTTACGGTGGCGATGAGCCCGATCTTGGCGTCCGGCTCGAACTCCGGCATATCTCCGGGCTCGAATGATGTGTAACGCGGCATGATGTCCTCCCTGTGTATGATGATTGGATGCCGGCATGCGGCCCGGTCATCGCCCGTTCAGCACGTGGTACAGCCTTTAACCAGCCTCAGATGACGTTTTTCAGGCCCGCCTTCGGCGCCCTTCTCGACGCGTGGAGCGCCCGTCCATTGCACGATCGAGGGATCGGCGAGCTGCCCGCGCGCCGCGTCGGCGAGCTCGTCGAGCGAGGAGCGCGGCAAAAGCGGCGCGTCGCGGAACTCCCAGTCGATGCCGAGCCTGCGGTACTTGTCGCGGCAGAGGTTGTTGAACGAGCAGAGCTCCCAGCGCTCTATGGTTTCCTCCAGGTGTTCGGCGATGAACGAGCCGATCGCCGTCACGTTTTCGATCGTCGCCGTGGCGCCCGGGATGAGCGGCGTGCGGATCCAGAGCGAGGACGGGCGGACCGCGTTCTTCATGTAATCGCGAATGAACAGGATGTTTTCGAGGATGCGTTCGTTCGGCGCACCGGTCCATCGCCGGTGCGCGGCGCTGTCCATAATCTTGAGGTCGAAGAGCACCATGTCCGCGTGGGGCAGAATCATCTCGAGCGATTGCCGCGACGAGTATCCGCAGGTGTCGAGCGCCGTATGAAGCCCGCGAGCGACGCATTCCCTCAGAAATGCGGCGACAAAGGGCGCCTGGACGGTTGGATCGCCGCCCGAGGCCGTAATGCCCCCGCGCGATTGCTCGAAATATGCCCTGTCCTTCTCCACCTCGCGCACGAGGTCACCGAGTGGCCATTTCTTTCCCAGAAGCTCCATGGCCGTCGAGGGACACGCGTCGGCACACGCGCCGCAGCCCGCACAGCGCTCGCGGTCAATCACCACGCCCGCCGCTTCGAACGCAAGCGCCTCCTCCGGGCAGGCCGCAACACAGGAACGGCAGCCGATGCAGCGGTTTTCCAGCCACTGCACCTGCGGCTTCAACGAGATACTTTCCGGATTATGACACCATGAGCAGGCAAGGCCGCAGCCCTTGAAAAAGACCGTGGTGCGTATGCCGGGCCCGTCCTCGGTGGACATGCGCTGTATATTGAGCACGGTCGCCGCGGGCCCGGTTATCGTATCATACACCGTCTTCATTTTCGTCATTCCGTGCCGCCGGCCGATCGAAGGCATGCGCATCCGCGCAGGGCACCATCCTCCCCGTCAGTACTTGTTATGGCTTTCGCGCGCGATAATCTCGTCCTGCAGTTCGCGCCCGATCGCCGTGAAATAGGCGTTGTAGCCGGTGACGCGCACGAGCAGGTGACGGTACGCCACCGGATGTTTCTGCGCATCGCGCAGCATATCGGCGTCGATCATGTTCACCTGCAGCGCCGTCCCGCCGTTCTCCGCATAACCCCTCAAAAATGCCTTGAACTTGGTGCGGTGCTCCGGATCGCGCAACAGCGACGGATTGAAGGTGATGGTATGGCTCGCCCCGTTCGGAAGGCTGTTCAGGTAGCCCTTCCAGTCGCCGCCGCCCGTGTCCTTCCCGCCGAGCGCCTTGCCGACTGAATTGGCGTTGGCGGTGGGCCCGTTGATGTCCGCGCCGTTCGATGGGCAAATGGCGTTGGAGAGGAACTGCCCCTTCGGCCGGCCATCGGGGCTCGCCGCAAGGATAAAGCCGTCGCCCACCCAGTAGTTCCACGAGAGCATGCCGGGGCGGAAGCGCCTGCCGGTCGATTTCGTCCGGTACTTCCAGGTTTCGTCCGTCCAGAGGTCCATTACTTTGCGGGCCATTGCATCGGCGTAATCGTCGTCTCGGCCGTACTTGGGCGCGCGGTTTCTGGCCCTGGCCTGGAGCACCTCGTGCCCGGTCCAGTTGTCCTTGAGAGCCTGCATGAGTTCGGCCATCGTGCATTCCTTTTTGTCGAACACGAGGTACTTCACCGCGAGGAGCGAGTCCACTGTCGTCGCGAAGGTGACGCCCTCGATCGTCGTGAAACCGAGCTCGGCGCCGCCCTGCGTAACGTCGAGGCCCTTATCCGCACACCCGCCCACGAGGCAGGAGAGATACGGCGTCGGCGAGAAGCGTGCGCGCGCGCTCTCGGACATCTCGTAGATCTCGACGCATTTTTTTATAATGAACCTGGTCTGCTTCGCGTACGCCTTCCAGAACTCGTCCCACGATCCGAATTTCAAGGCGTCGCCGGTATCGGGCCCCACACGCGCGGGCGGTTCGGTCTTGCCGGTGAGAAGATCGGTGAACGGCAGGAGGTCCTTGCCGCCGGTGAGCGCGAGCTCCACGGCCTTGAGGAGGTTCAGGTTGTTGTCCACGGTGCCCGAGCGGTCGTTGCCGACCATGGTGTTCTCGAGGCAGCCGACCGAGGCGTATTCATGCACGTTCGATTCGTTGATGAGATGCTCCACCCCCGCGCGTTTTGCCTCGCGGAGCATGCCGGCCATCGAGCGCTCGTCGAAGTTGAGCAAAAAGGGAGCGCCCTGGCTCGATGAGATCATCGAAACCACCGTGTCGAGAAGCCGCTCGGGCGAGTTGCGATGCAGCCGCACGTTCGGCTTGGGCTCGAGAATGGGCGTCATCTCGTCGATGACCTCGAGGAGCGCGTAGGTGAGATCGTTCGTCATGTCCTTCCCGTCTGCTCCGAGGCCCGAGAGGTTGAAGAGCTGTCCGAAGCCCGCGGTGATGCCCTGGTTGCCGCCGACCCGTATCATGGCGTCGTAGGCGGTATTGGCATGCACCCAGAAGCACTTGAGTATCTCCTTGCCGAACTCGCGGTCCATGCCGTTATCGATCGAGTGCCGCCAGTAGGGCAGCAGGTACTGGTCGAGCCGGCCGAACGACACGCCGGGACCGGGATAGTTCTCGTCGCTCATCACGAGCATGTGAGTGAGCCAGAGGGCCTGCACGGCCTCGTGAAACGTGACCGGAGGCTCCCACGGCACGCGGTCCAGGTTTGCCGCCATCTGCGTCAGTTCTTCCCTTCTCGACGGAGTGGGCTCCTTCGCCGCAAGCGCGCGGCATTCCGCCGCGTAACGAGCGGCCAGCTCCTTCGGCATCAGCGCGGCCGTCATCATGGCGCGAAGCTGTGCGCCGCGCGGCCCCTTTTTCTCACGATCGGACAAGTTGTTCACACTCGCCTTGAGATCCTCATAGATGCCCTTCCATCCCTCGACGAGCGCGCGCTGGTAATCCGGAATGAGGTGGCCCGAGGTCGCACCCGAGTTGCCGAAACCGTGGTCGTGGAACCATTTCATCATCGCTCGCGCGCCCTTTTTGCCGTAGATCAGGCCGTCGCGCTCCTCGAGCTCCTTCTTCGTCCAGCAGCGCGACGCCTGCAGATTGAAGCGCGAACCCGCGATGAGGTCTCCTGGAAGAACCTCGTGCGGCATGTACCCTGCCATCACCTCCTTTACGAACCAGGCGCGTCGTTCGGGGAGGCTCCATTTCCAGAAGTCGTCATGAAGCTTTACTGCACGGGCCGTCTGGTGGAAGGACGAGCGAAAGGTCTGTAAAAATGCGTAGGTTTCGGGCACGATGTAATAGGTGATCTCGTCGTACTGGACGTCCCAGTCGGTCCCGGTGGTCCAGGGCATAAATTCGTTGTTCCATCCGCGCTCCACACCGCTGAAAAAATAATCGCGAAGCCATGTAATGCGCGGAGAAAGCCCCTTCGGTTCCTTGATCGCGTATTGAGCGGTCGTCGTATTCATACCGGTCCCCCTGACTTTTTTATACGACCCTCTCGTTCGAGACGGCCGTGTTTCTTTCGCTTATGGATTTTTTGAGATAGCGTTCTCCGTGATCGAGGAGGCGCTTCATCACCGCGGAAGCCCTTTTTTCGTCGCGCGCCTCGAACGCCTCGACCAGCCGGCGATGAAAGTCGAACACCTCGGGCGCCACGGCGTGATCGGCGAAAAACTGCCCGGTGAGATTGGTGTAGACGTCCTTGAACGAATTCATGATGAGCGGATAAACGAGGTTGCCCGTGGCGATCGCGGTTGTGAGATGGAACTCGAAATCGATCGCGACGACGGCCCCGGGGCTCGACTGATCGCATTCCTTTTCGCGATCGATGAGCTCGCGGAACTGGCGAAGGTGTTCGCCGGTCCGGTTGCGCGCGGCGAGCCGGGCGGTCTCCATCTCGAAGAGCTCGCGCATTCCGAGCATGCTGCGAAGCAATCCCGGCTCGAGGTTTCCCCTGTGATAGGCGAGGAGTGATTCGAGCAGCGAGAGCGAGCCTCTTCTGCGATAGTCGTTTACGTAGGCGCCTTTTCTCGGCTTGAGCGTTACGAGCCCGCGCGCCTGGAGCTCGACGAGCCCCTCGTGAACCACGGGCCGGCTGACGCCCATGCGGCCCGCGAGCTCCCGTTCCGAAGGCAGACGGCTTCCGATCACGAGCTCCCCCGAGATGATGAGCTCCTCGAAGCGCGCCACGAAGGCCTCGACGAGGCTCTGCGCGCGTAGGGGACCCAATAGTTCGGTCACGTCCACCTCCTGCGGCTGTTGGTCATACCACCTGCCATTTAATCGACTAGTATGCGAATGTCAAGCGCAAAAGGCTCCAACCGGTGAATTTCAGCGTCGGGGAAACGGCCCGGCTGATGGGCTTCTAAGGCCGCGCCTCGGTCAGTTCGGCCCGTTTCCGCCCGCGGGCCGGTCGATGATTGTTTTGACTTTAACCGAAAGCTGGACGATGGAATACGGCTTTTGAATGAATCCCGCGATCCCGCGGTCAAGAGCGGCGGAGAGAACGGATTCTTCTATGAAGCCCGAGGCGAGCAAAACTCGTACCGTGGGATCGATCTCCCGCATCCTCTCGAACAGCTCGAGTCCCGACATCCCCGGCATGGACAGGTCGAGCAGAACGGCGTCAAGCCGGTGCCGTTCTTTTTCGAAGAGCTCCAGCGCCTCGCTCCCTCTCCCGGCCGTTATCACCTCGTAGCCGAGCTGTTCGAGCATGCCGGCCGCTATGCCGAGTACCGACGGCTCGTCATCGACGACCAGCAGGCGGCCCTCCCCGGCCTCCATGCCACTCACAGCGTAATCGTCCCGACCCCGGGAGGGCTCTTCCTCTAACGCGGGAAGAAAGACCGAGAATGCCGAACCGGCGCCCGGGCTGCTCGCGACATCGATGAACCCGCCGTGCTGCTGCACGATCGTATATGCCATGGCAAGACCCAGGCCCGTCCCCTCCTCCTTCGTTTTGGTCGTAAAGAACGGATCGAATATCTGCCCCTTGATCTCTTCGTCAATGCCCACCCCGGTATCGGCGACCTCAAGCCGTATATAATTCGAGCCATGCCTCGCATGCGGATAGAGCGCCGAGAGCTCGTACGAACAGGGGATCTCCGAGGCCGAAACCGTAAGCGTGCCGCCCTCCCGTTCACCGGCGGTTCGCATGATGGTCATTGCGTGGGCCGCGTTTACGCAGAGATTCAGAAGCACCTGTTCCATCTGCACCGGGTCGGCGAGCACCCGCAGCGGGATTTTTCTGTCGCGAAAATCGAGGTGCACGGATTTCGGCAGGCTATTGCGGCAGAGCCTGAAGACGCTGCCGATGATTTCATTGACGTCCATCGGGACCGCCTGCAGTCCGCTTTTCCTCGCAAGCGTGAGGAGCCGCCTCGTCATTTCCGCGGAGCGCCGGGACGACTCGAGCGCGATCTCGATGTAGTTCAGGACGGCGTTCCGGTCAACCGGTCCCTCTTTTTTCAGAACAAGCTGAATCAGATCGAGGCTCCCCATGATTCCCATCAGCATGTTGTTGAAATCGTGGGCTATGCCGCCCGCGAGGGTGCCGATCGCTTCCATCTTCTGGGCCTGTATGAGCTGTATACGGGTCTTTTCGCGCTCCTCCTCGGCGCGCTTGCGGTCGGTTATCTCGAAGCCAATGCCGATAAGGTAGACTTCGCCTTCCAGCCGCATGCGCGAAACGGCAATATGAAATATCAGCCGTTCGCCGTCTTTTCGAACAAAGCCGATCTCGGCGCCTGTCTGCCCGGTAGCGAAGGCCTCGGATATCTTCGAGGCGGCAAGCTCCCTGTCTTTCGGATCGACCATATCGAGCGCGCTCATCGCCTGTACCTCTTCGGGCGAGTAGCCGAAGGCCTCGTCGCCCTCCGCGCGGCCCTTCCAGCGGACCAGTGTCCCGTCGCCGGCGAGAATGAAAAATATCCCCGGCAGCGTGTCGATGATCGTCGTGGCGAAGGTTTTCTCCCGGAGTACCCGGTCTTCCGCCTCCTTCCTCGCGTGGATGTCGGTCAGAACGCCGTTGGCCCCCACAAATTCACCCCTGTGGAAAATGGGCCTGCTGATGCTCGTTATCCAGCGATACTCCCCGGTTTTGGTCCTGATCCTGTACGCGCTGGGCCGGATTTCTCCGTGACTGAGCTCGCCGAAGCGCGCGATTATCCCCTCGACGTCCTCGGGATGAATCAGAGAGGTGAAGTTATCGCCCACTACTTCGGCAGGCGCGAGGCCGGTCATCCTTTTGAGGGCCGGACTGACGTAGGTGATGGCGCCCTTTGCGTCTACCGAGTAAATGGCCTCGTTTATGTTTTCCACCAGACTGCGGTATTTTTCCTCGCTGCGTTTTATTTCGCTTTCGGCGGTGATGAGCTCCTCGTTCTGGGCCTCGAACTCCTCATTCGTCGCGCTGAGCTCCTCCATCGCGGCGTTCAGCTCCTCGTTCGTCGCGACCAGCTCCTGGTTCGCCCTGACAAGGAGATCTATGCTCCTTTCCTGCTCGGACCGTGAGGCACGAAGATCGTCCGTCAGGACCTTCATCCTGTCGATCATCCCGGCCGACGCTGATAAGATGAGCCCGAGGAAGCCGAGCTCCATGCTCCATTCGGTGAAAAAAGTGAGCGGCAGCCTGCCGAAAGCCGTAAGCTTGCCAATAACGCTGAATATGACGACGCCCCCTATGCCCGCGAAAAAATAACGCGCGAAACGGTCCCCCCTCCGGAGGCCATATATGGTATAGATTATTATCAGGAATGCGAACAGCATCTGAAGTGTATAGGTCGCCTGCAGGGCCATGCGCGCCGGGAGCACCGGCGAGAGAACGGCTGCGAGCGGGAAAAGCACGTATCCGAAAATACGAAACAGCCGGTCGGTACGGGGACTCGTCGTGCGCGTTTCCATGACGGCCCGCGCGAAAAGCGTCCCGAACAGACCGATGAGGTTCATGAACAACGGAAGCGCGGCATTCGCCCACCACGGCTGATCGGGCCAGAGATACTGGAAGGCGTAGCCGCGGTATGCAATCTGGTAGAAAAAGAGCGCCGCAGCGGAAAGCGCGAAGTAGAGGTATAATGACTTTCGCAGCAGCACATACACAAAAAGGCAAAAAATACTCATCAGGCACAGCATGCCATACAGGATCCACTGCCAAGGCAAAACGCGGTTCTGTTTCTCGATAAATCCCCGCCCGGTGTACAATCTCGCGGTGAAGCGCAGCGAGCCGGCGTTCTGGACCCGTATAAAAACCGTGCTGACACCCGGTTTCAGCGGCAGAGGCAGAAGGAAATTCGGATCGTCGATCGGACGCGAGTCGAAGGCGCGAAGGTCCCCGGTTCTAATCTCGTTGAATCCCCCGCGGCCGTCGGGGACATAGAAATCGACCAGGTCGAGGCTTGGAAAATCTATTTCGAGCAGGGCGCTTTCTTCCGCGCCGCCTGGATTATCAATGTCCGCCCTGAACCAGTAGGCGGAGCGGGAATAGCCAAAATTGACATAGTTTGTTCTATTCTGCTTCCAGTCGGTTCGAGGGGCCACGATTTCCCTTATAGTGAGATCGCGTTTTGTGTCTTCAAGATAGTAAAGCCCGGATGAAATATTCGCCCCGTTTTTTACAAGGATACCCGACAGCTCCCCGGCACCGGCCCGGGCGGCAGGTATAAGAAGAGCGAGCAAAAAGACTCCCGCGAGCAGACACCGGTAACACACACCGGCCGCCTGACATGACGCAGCGCCGACAAAGGGTACAGGACGGTCCATGGTCTGATTGTTTTTCAATTATCGCAAGGTATCAAGCACAATTTGAATCGGGATCGGGGCACGGATTGCCTGGTTTTCCTGTCCCGGTATCTCCATCCGAGCTTTGCGGCAAATTGAGTCGTTGCATAACCGGTTGATACGAGCGACTTTCGCAGGATTCATGGCAGTTTAAATATATCGTTTAACTATTTTCAGCGAATGCCGATAGTATGGATGGGACATAAGTAGAAACGGTCGCATGACCGAACACCGGCCGGTTTTGCAGCAGCTTCATTATTAGACTTGTTCCATATGCTGCGAATATCGGGTTTCCCCGCCTGCGACGGGGAAACCGGTTAAATTCACAGTTATGCAACAAT
>JADFDB010000007.1 GCA_018263175.1 Spirochaetota bacterium | reverse complement strand
CGCCCGCCATCAGATCTCCCCGTGCTCGATGAGCTGTATGAGCACCGTCTCGCCGGCGCGCACGTTACCGGTTTCCTCGGGGATGATGATGAGGCAGTTTGCGTCACTCATGGACCTGAGTATGCCGGAGCCCTGCGGGCCGGTAGTCGAAACGCTGAAGTTTCCATCGAGCACGCTGAAAATGCCGCGTACGAAATGAGTGCGCCCCGTCTTTTTCCGAATGTCCTCGGCGAGAACGGCGCGCACGAGCGGCTTTTCGATACGGCGCGCCCCCATCATGCGAAGGAGCGCCGGGCGGACAAACTGAATAAATGATACCATCGTGGAGACGGGGTTCCCCGGCAGGCCGAAGAAAAGCGTCGTCCCTTTTCTGCCGAAGACACAGGGCTTGCCGGGCTTCATGCGTATCGTTTCTATCATGATCTCCACACCGAGTTCCCCGAGGGCCTCGGTCACGAAATCGTATCGTCCCATCGAGACGCCGCCCGTGGTGATCACCACATCCGCTTCCAGCGCCTCCCGGAGCATCGCCACCGTGGCCTCTTTCGTGTCCGGAGCGATCCCGAGGTAGCGGGGGTTCCCGCCATAGCGGCGGATCTCTGAATGCAGCGTATAGGCGTTGCTGTTGCGTATCTGGCCGTCCTTCAATTCCTGGCCGAGGTCGACGATTTCATCGCCGGTTGAGAGTATCGCCGCCGCGGGCCGCCGCGAAACGGGGATGAACGTCCGGTTGAGCGAGGCGAGAAGCCCGGTTTCGGCCGAACCGATGCGCACGCCACTCGCCAGAACGACCGCGCCGCGGGTTACATCCTCCCCGGCACGCCGTATGTTCTCCCCCTTCTCAACCTCACGAAAAACGAGGACGCTGCCGTCCTCCTCGGCCGTATCCTCGAACTGGACCACCGAATCGGCGCCGCGCGGCACCGGCGCACCGGTCATTATCCGCACCGCGGAACCCGCCGTCACGGCGGGCGCATCGCCCCCGGGACCGGCCCGTATCTCGCCGCGCACGGGAAGCCGTGCCGGCCGCTCCTTCGTCGCGCCGCGCGCGTCCGCCGCCGAGAGCGCATACCCGTCCATCGCCGAGTTGTCAACCGATGGAATGTCGACCGTCGCGACGATATCGCGGGCGAGGACCCGTCCGGGCGCGTCGAAAAGGGGGACCATCTCCGCGGAAAGGAGCCTGACCTCCCCGAGGATCGTCTCCAGCGCCTCTTCGGGCGAGATCATCGATGCCCTGCGCGCCATCAGTATTTCCACTCCTTTACCGGTGGCCGTCGAATGCCGACCCGCCAGTCGCCGAGCAGCTTCTCAAGTTCCGATCTCAATACATTCAAAGCCTCTTTTTCGATCCTCGCCACCCTGTATTTCGAGAGGCTGGTCTCGCGTACAACATCGCATAGCTTCATATCGGCGATACCCCTCAGGGTGATCACGTCGCGGCCCTGCTCGGGAAGCGCCAGGATCGAATCCCTCAGCGTGGAGACCACCTCACCCTCGATATAGGCACTCTCGACATCGCGGTAAAACTGGTCGTTAAGGCAGACCTCCTCCAGTATTATATCCTCAAAGCGCGATTCACGCCTGTTTTTTTTGCGCAGATAATCGAACGCGATATTCCTCGCCATCCTGAAAAGATACCATTTCGTCCTCTCCGCGCCGGGATCAAGCTCGATACGGCGCTCGAAAACGCGCAGGAACAGATCGTGCACGAGCTCTTCCGCCGTATGCTCGTTCCTGACGAGATAGCAGACATAGGTGCAAAGCTTGTCCGCGAAGGCCGCATAACATTTCGTGAATATTTCATTAAAAGAGACGCTGTCGTTATCCATATCCATTATACCGATTTTCCTGTTTTTCCGAAGGTGCTCAGGCGGCGTGCTCCCCGCTTTTTCCTATCCTCCATGCGAGCAGGGCAAACAGGAAAATGGCGGCGGCCGACAACAAAAGCCCTTCGCGATATTCGCCGAAGACGATATTTCCGATCGCGAAGAGGGAGAGATACACGAGGAGAATCCCGATCAGCCAGTTCGCGCCGAGCCCGAGCAGCGAGGGGCCCTCATCCGGTATCCCGGCGGCATCGCGGACCCGTTTCCATCCCGCCCCGCCCGGATGAACGCGCCGGTAGAAAGCCTCGAGTGTGCCCCGATCGGTGGGCCCGGAAAGAAAGGTCGCTGCGAGCCAGATGGCGGTCGTAAACGCGACTATAAAGAAGAGGCTTTCGGGGAACGCCACGCCGAGAGCGTAGCGCGCCAGAATGAACCCGGCGAACGGGGCGATCATCGCCGCGATCTCCGACCAGGCGTTCACGCGCCACCAGTACCAGCGGAGTATGAGGACAAGCCCGAGGCCGGCACCGCATTCTATGATGAACGCCCACGCACCCGATATCGATTTGATCACGAGGATGAGCAGGCTCGAAATAACCACCAGCACGATTGTCGACAGCCGGGAGGCCACGACATAGTGCCGCTCGTTCGCGTCGCGGACGATGAACCTTCGGTAAAAGTCGTTGATGAGATATGAGCTGCCCCAGTTGAGGTGCGTGGATATAGTCGACATGTAGGCCGCCAGAAAGGCGGCCACCACGAGGCCGAGAAGGCCCGGAGGCAGGCAGTCCTTCATCGCGAGGATGAAGCCGGTCTTTTTTCCGTCGGCCGGGAGGTCCGGGTAGAGCACCAGGCTCGCCAGCGCCACGATGATCCACGGCCACGGCCGGAGCGCATAGTGGGCGATGCTGAACCACATGGTGGCCAGGAGCGAATGGCGCTCGTCGCGCGCCGCCATCATCTTCTGCGCGACGTACCCACCACCGCCGGGCTCCGCGCCCGGATACCACGAGGCCCACCACTGCACCGCCATGTGCGCCAGGATCGCGCTGAACGAGATCGACATGATTCCCTGCGCCGCATAGCTCCCAACCGAGCCCACTCCGGGGAAGAAGGAGAAAACGCTCGGGGGGAGCGCCGCCTTGAGACCCGCGATGCCGCCCACCGCCGGCATGTCGAGGACTAGAACGGCGAGGACTATGCAGCCCGTCATGGCGATGATAAACTGGAAGAAATCGGTGACCGCGACCCCCCACTGCCCGGCCACGGCGGAATAGGCGCCCACCAGCAGCATGCAGGCCATCACCGTGTAGAGGATGTACACCTCATCGAAGGCGAAGATGACCCCGAGTATCTCGGCCAGCGCGACGTTCACCCAGCCCATTATGACGCAGTTCATGAACACGCCCAGATACAGGGCCTTGAATCCTCTCAGGAAGGCCGCGGGCCTGCCCGAGTATCGTATTTCGATGAACTCGACGTCGGTCATGATCCCGGCGCGCCGCCAGAGCTTTGCGAAGAAAAAGACCGTAAGGACGCTTCCGGCCACCATGTTCCACCACAGCCAGTTGCCGGCGATGCCCTTCTCGGCGACGAGCTCGGTCACCGCGAGCGGCGTGTCGGCGGCAAAGGTCGTGGCGACCATCGCCGTCCCGGCGATCCACCAGGGAAGCCTGCGGCCGGACAGGAAAAACTCCTCGGTGCTCCTTCCCGCACGCCGGGAGTAATACAGGCAGATTGCGAGGCTCACGGCGAAATACAGTGCAATAATACCGGTGTCAAGTGCGTGGAGCATCGTCGGACTTCTCTGTCATGCTACTTTTTTTCCTTGTAGTAGAGGTCGATATCGAAACCGCCGAAGGAGGACTTGAAGGAGAGGTTGATGTTCTCATAAAGCGTCTTGAGCGCAATGGGATCTTCCTCGACCTCGGGGGGGGAAAGCCGTAATTCGTGATTGAGAAACTGCATCTGGTTGGCGAAGGTCCCTGAAATGAGGTTGGCGAGCTCGCCGGCCACGTCATTATAATACTTTTTCAACGCCCTCGGATTGCCGTTCTGCACCATCCGCCTCGTGATGAGTCCGAGGGTCTTCTGCGGCAGATTGATGACGAGCTCTCCCGAGATCGTGCCCTCGATCTCAATCGCCACCTTGCGGTCCACCTCGGAGGACTGGGACTCGTACACCTCCTCGATCGTCGGGTCGTTGAGAAAATTCTTAAAAATATGGTCGACCGACCTCACGATAAAGCGGGAATACCGATCGTAATTGCTCATACTCTGCCGGGCAGATGCCCTTATCTCGCACAGGATAGTTTATATTGAAGAAACGGAGCGAAACACAGCACGGCGCACTCGGAACGCTCGGCAATGCTTATCGCACAAACCCGAATTTGCAAGTATTTTACCGAACGCCGCCTTTTTTTTGCCTGCCGTGCGGGGCCCGCCGCTGCGGCGGCCGTTGGGAAGCACCTCCATGCACGAAATCTATAAATCTGGATAGATAAAATTATAGTATCAAAAAACGCCATTGGTGGGGTGGGAAAATAGAACAGACAGGCCTCGCATTTCAGCCCCGGCGATGCTGCCGACTTATCAACAATTTATCATTTATCAACATTATCCATATTACGTCAGGAATGAAATTGATGGACGATTCCGGCCCGTTATAAGAGACATAAAATATTTTTAAAAAAGATATTGCCTCAAAACCGCTGATTTATTCAGGCCTTAGGCTTCTGGAGGTTAATTTCTTTCAGTTTTTCGCAAAATGAACCTCGTTCATCCCGCCGCAATTAATTTCTTTGAAATTAATGTAGTAAATTAATAATTTTCGGGGAAAAAATTGTGGATTGTGTGGATAAGTTTGTGGATAACCCGTCACTTGAATAATGCCACAATAATGTATATATAAATATTACCGTACTTAATATATCACCAAAATCTACCAAATAGACGATTATGCGCCCCGTACGGCCCCGGGCACCTCATTGCAGGCCTTGCTGCATAACCGGGCAATAAGGCGGGTCCTATCGTCGCAGGCGGGAGGAAAGTCGCTATTCCGAAGATTCACCGCGGCTCTGTTCTCGATTTTTGCCTTCAATAACGGATCTTTGACCCAGGCGGCCTTCTGTACGGCGCGGGAAATCACCTGTCCGGCGGTTGGTATGCTGAAATAAGGCGGGCTTATGGGCGCACGGCGTTTAAATCGTATATCCGGCGGATGCCTTTCATGGTGAGCATCGGGTCGATGACGATCTCTCCTTTCAGGGCGGGGCCGAGCACGGTCCCCGCGTAGCCCCCGGTGAGGATCACCAGAAAGTCCTTCCCGTACTCCCCGCTGATCCTCGCGATCATGCCTTCCACCAGCGAGAGCCAGCCGTAATAAAAGCCGGATTTAAGCGCGTCTTCGGTGTTCTTCGCCACGAGCACGCCGGGTTTTTCGAACGGGATCCTGGGGAGCTGGGAGGTCTTCGACGAGAGGGCGTCGATGGTCACGCCGATCCCGGGGCCGATCATTCCGCCGTCATAGACGCCGTCGGCGTGCAGAACGCAGAATGTTATGGCGGTGCCAATATCGACGATGATGCAGTCCCGTGCGTATTCGCGGAAGGCGGCCTCGGCGTTGACGATACGGTCGACCCCGAGGCGCGCGGGATCGTCGTAGCGCAGGCGAATGCCGAGACGGGACGCACAGCTTATCTCAAGCGCCTCCACGCCGAAATAGCGGCCGGACATCTCGTGGTACGCCCGGTTGGTCTCGGGTACGACGCTTGAGAAAACAAGGCCCTCCACACCTTCGCCGGCCCCGCCGTGGTGAAGAAGGAACTGGCGGACAAGCGCGCCGGTTTCGTCCGCCGAGGCGTCACGGAGCGTCCGGTAACGGTAAAGCGTGCCGGGGACGGTCTCCGCTCCCGAGTAGACGCCGAGCACGGTGTTGCTGTTGCCGATATTGAATCCGAGTATCATGATGACAGCCTTGTCGATTATTTCGACTGGGCCGCTTTGTCCAGGCGGGTTTTCAGGCTGTAAAAGGCGGTTTTCGCCTCGTCGCGGACATTGTGGTTGGTATCGCCCATGGCCTTCTCGATTCCTCTGAGCGCCTCGTAATCGAATATCTTCTCGAGCGCCTTCACCGCCTCCATGCGGACGTCGTAGTAGGGATCGTCGAGGAGTTTATTGACGGCGCCGACCCCCGTCTTCTCTCGGAGCAGGCCGAGCGCGCGCGCGGCCTCTATCCGGACGTTTTTATATTCGTCGGAACACGCCTTCTTGATGAGCGGCACTCCCTCGCGTATCTTGAGCTGTCCCATCTGGCGGATGGTTTCGCGCCGCGTAAACTCGCCCTCGGTCATGCGCTTCACGAGGAGCATGAAAGGCGCGTCGTTAAGCGCCGCCCTCGCCTTCTCCGTACCCATGCGAAGCAGCGCGTCCTGTGCGGCCTTCCGCACTTCGATGTTATTGTCGACCAGCGCGCCGATGAGCGGGTAAATGGCCGACTCGTCGCCGATCTCGCCGAGGGCTCGCGCGCACTGCAGGCGCATCTGGTACGCTTTTTCCTCGAGGCCCTCCACGAGGTGCTTGACGGAATTGACGTCCCGTATCGAGCCCATGGTCTTGACGGCCTCAAGTCGCACCATCGGCTTTTTGTCGTTCAGGGCGAGGAACAGTATTTTCGAGATTTCAAGGTCGGTCGTGGCCCCCCTGTCGGCGAGAAGGCGGAGGGCCTCTATTTTATCGCGCTGGGACCCCGAGATGATGATCGCGCGAAGGTTCTCCGTTAGGCCGGGCTGGCCGAGCTCGCCGAATTTGAGCGTCGCCACCGCGCGCACGCGCGGGTCCGGATCGTCGAGCATCTTTCGGATTTCGCCGAGCACGGCTTCGTCCCTCGCGCGGGCAAGGGCGAGAAAGGCCTGCAGGCGTATCTCCGGCTTCCGGTGTTTCAGAAGTTTGATGAGCCCGCCGGTGTCGTTTTTTTCAACCAGCCTGTCTATGTTCGGTGAGAAGATACCCATGTTCGCACACCATACCCTTCGTTCTTCGGTCCTGCCACGGGGTCGAGGTCCCCATGATACGACAAAAGTGGAACGAAAGTCAATAATATATTTGATCGGCAATAATTATTAGATTGTTTCATCTTGAGCGGATATCGTGCTTTCCGCCCGCCGCGGGCGGGAAAAAGCCGGTTCGATTCCCGGTTATGCAACAACGCCGTGTATCCGTCGGTGGCACCTGTCGCGTCCACGGGCCCGGCGCACGGGAGGCGGCCGGTCTATGAAGCGGCGGATGGAGCGTGTGTCCCGCCCGTGCCGGGCAAACGATCAGGCCTTCATACGAAAATCGCCGATGCGCTTGATGAGGCCGTCCCCCTCCATCCTGTTGAGGAGCGGGATGATGAACTTTCGCGAGAGGGAGGTGGCGTCTTTCGCCTCGGCGATGCCGATCTTGTCCTTTCCGTCGAAGAGGGCCATTACCTTTCGGCTCAGGTCATCGTATACCGTGCGGTGGAGGATGATGTTGCCGTCGAGGCTTACGGCAAAGCCAAGGCGGATGAGGTCGCCGAGGTGTCGCTTTCCGGCCTCGTCGCCGATCCTGTCGAGCTCGGCGCCCTCGAGTCCCCGCTTCAGCAGCGCTTCGAGCGCGGCCTTTTTTTCGTCCGGCAGGGCGTCCACGGTGATCGAGTCCCCGCCGAAGAAGCGTCCATCCTTCTCGACGATGCGGTGCTTCTTCATGACTACGGGGATGAGCACCCTGCAGAGGTCCGGATCCAGTCCTGTTTTATCGGCGATTTCCCTCAGGTTCGGGCCGATCGAGTCCGCTATTGTTTTGGCCGCCATCGCGATCGCTTCGGCGTGGAAGGCCGCTTCGAACAGAAAATCGCCCGCCCTGACGACGGCACCGCCTTCGATGAGCGACTCGACGATCCGCTCGATCGCGCGCTCGCTTTCCGGAAAGATCGTGATGATCCATGACCACGGCACCGCGCGGCGTACCGCGACGATGTAGTGGATGAACTCGCTGCGCGTGTACTTCGAGAATATCGAAAGGTTCCGGCGCACGATGCGTCGTCCGCCGGCCGAGCGGTAGTCGGGGAGCAGCACCTCTCCGCCGCCGATGATGCGATACCCCCCTGGATGGGTGACGATGAAGCGCTGGCCCGGATAGAAGAACCACGGTGCATCGAATCTGACGCGGAGAACGCGGTTCTCTTCGCCGCGGTCATCGTCGTCCAGGAGGATGAGCTTGCCCTTGAGCGCCGTCGTACCGACGAGCATCTCTATCCCGGTATTGTTTTTAAGCTCCCCCTTTTTTTCGAGGAGCCTCATCCGCACGACGACATCGAACGACTGCGTGAAAAAGTTCCTGCCCGTCACGATATCGCCGCGGCCGATCTCCTCGACCGCCACGCCCGAGATGTTGAGCGCGGTCCTCTGCGACGGAACGCCCTCCTCCAGGGCGCTGTGATGGCTCTCTATCTTCTTGACCCGCACCTCCCGCATGAGCGGCAGCAGGATGACCGAATCGTCCTCGTTAAAGCTTCCGTTTTTCAGCGTGCCCGTCACGATGGTGCCATAGCCCTTCGAGGCGAAAACCCGGTCGACGAACAGGTAGGGCTTGCGGGAGTCGGCCGCCTTGGCGAGCCTGCGGAGGTTCGCGAGTATCACCTCCTTGAGCTCCGCGACGCCGTTACCCGTCTTCGCCGAGACGCGCACGATATCACACCCCGCATAACGCGTTTCGGCCAGCCGCTCCTCGACCTCGGCCGTCACGAAGGCGATCATCTCCTCGTCGGCGGCGTCGATCTTGTTAAGCGCCACGATGATGCGTTCGACTCCCAGCAGCATGAGCACACGAAAATGGTCCTCCGTCTGCGGCATCCAGCCGTCGTCGACAGCGATCACGAGGATCGCCAGGTCGACGCCCCAGGCTCCCACCACCATGTTGCGGATAAACCGCTCGTGCCCCGGAACGTCGATGACACTTACGGTCCCGAATTTTGGGTAGCTGATGCTCGCGAAGCCGATGTCGACGGTCATCTCGCGCGCCTTCTCCTCGGGAAGGCGGTCGCAGTCGATGCCCGTGAGCGCGCGGATGAGGCTCGTCTTGCCGTGATCGATATGGCCGGACGTCCCGACGATATACATCAGCGGCCGTCCGGAAGCAGCCGGTCGATGGACCCGGCGAGCGCCGGGATGTCGTCCGGGAGTACGGTCCGAAGGTCCAGGGTAAAACAGTCGTCGAGGATATACCCGACCACCGGGACCTCCTCGTCGATGAAGCGCGCGTAAAGCTCGCCGGCGCTCATTCCCGGTACGGCTATCCGTATTCCGGCGCTCTCGATCTCGCGGGTCGGGAGCGTACCGCCGCCGTAGGTGCTCCTGAGCGCCGTGCGTTTAATGAACTCCCGTCTGCCGGGAGCGCGAATGGCGCGCATGAGCCGCGTTATTTTCCGTTCGATGTCGCGCCGGCCCTGGTGAATGACGCCCCACAGCGCAAGCGAACCGCTCTCGTCGTTCGCATACCGAAGCAGCGTCTCCTGAAGCAGAAAATAGGTCATCTTGTCGACGCGGAGCATTCGCATCAGCGGATTTTTTTTGAGGGCGGCGATGAGGTCCTTCCGCCCGACGATGATCCCGGCCTGGCAGGCACCGAGAAGCTTGTCGCCGCTGAAGCAGACGAGGTCCGCGCCCTGGGCGAGCTCCGACGGGACCGTCGGCTCGAAATCGGCGCCGAGGCGCTCGTCGCGCACCAGGTTTCCGCTGCCCAGGTCGCGTACCAGGAGCACGCCTTCGCCTTTCAGTGCCGCCAGATCACGAAGCGACGGCGACGAGGCGAAGCCCTGCAGCGCGAAATTGGACCGGTGCGCGGAGAAAATCATCGCCGTTGCATCGCCGATCGCTCGCCGGTAGTCGTCGATGTCGGTTATATTGGTCGTGCCCACCTCGACGAGCCGCGCGCCGGTCTGTTCCATGATGTCGGGTATGCGGAAACCGCCCCCGATCTGGATGAGCTCGCCACGCGAGACGACCACCTCCCTTCCCGCCCCGAAGTGATTCAGTATAAGAAAAACGCTCGAGGCGTTGTTGTTGACGATGAGCGCGTCCTGCGCGCCGCTGAGCCTCGACAGAAGCTCCTCGGAGTAGCCGCCGCGCCGCCCGCGGCGTCGCTCGGGCAGGTCGAGCTCCAGGTTGCAGTAGCCGCACATCTCCGCCGACATCTTGTCGAGAATCTCGCGCGCTATCGGCGCGCGCCCCAGGTTTGTGTGGATGATGACGCCGGTGCCGTTGATGACGCGCTGGAGCTTCTCACGGCGCTTCAGACGGCAGCGCCGCTCGATGTCGGCGGCGAGGTCGTCCATCGAGGGAGCGGCACCGTCCCTTATCAGCGCCCGGAAGGAATCAATCGCTTCGCGGATAACGGCGGCCACCGTACAGCGGCCGAGGTCCGCGATATGCGCCGAAGCGCCCGAAAGAAGGGTGTCGACCTGGGGAATGGATCGGTAGAGATTTTCGGTCTTTTCCATCGGGAAATACCATGCGGAAGGGGCAGGAATCGAACCTGCCGCTGCAATAAATTGCAGCCTACGGTTTTGAAGACCGCGGGGGCCACCGGACCCCATCCTCTTCCATAAACTTCGAGTTAAAGGCCCTCTTGTTGTAGGCAGCCGGCCGGGCGGTGTCAATTATTTTATTCGCGCGTCAGACGAGCCTGAGGACGGCACGGCCGGCCCCCGCGACCGTGCCGATGCGCGCGGCCGCGGCAAGCCCGCGCGAACGAAGCGCGGCGAGCAGCGCGTCGCACTCGGCGGCGGGAAGGGCGAAGAGCAGCCCCCCCGAGGTCTGGGGATCGAAGGCGATGTCGGCAAGCTCGCGCCGTACCGCCGCGTCGATCTCGCACAGGTCGCCGACGTGGTCGCGGTTGCGGTACATGCCGCCGGGGATGAGCCCGGCGGCCGCGTTGTCCAGGGCCCCCGGCAGCAGCGGAAGACTGCCGGACTCAACGACCACCTCGAGCGCGTCGCCGGCGAGCATTTCGCGCAGATGGCCCATGAGACCGAAACCGGTGACGTCGGTGCAGGCATGCACACTGAATCCCTCGAGCGCGGCCGCCGATTCGCGATTCAGCGAGCGCATGCTTTCGATAAAAGGGCCAAGTATCGCGGGGTCGGACTCCCCGGCCTTTACCGCGGTGCCGATGATCCCGGTCCCGAGCGCCTTGGTGAGCACCAGCGCGTCGCCCGCGCGCAGCCCGCAGTTTTTCAGCGCCTTCGCCGGGTGGACGATCCCGGTAACGGACACCCCGTATTTGAGCTCCTCGTCATCGACGCTGTGCCCGCCGAGCAGCTGCACACCGGCCTCGTTCAGAAGGTCGAGCCCTCCCTCGAGAATGCGCACAAGGACGTTTATGCTGAACTTTTTGCTCGGGAAACAGACGATATTCATGGCGGTTACGGGCCTTCCGCCCATCGCGTAGACGTCCGAAAGGCCGTTGGCGACCGCGATCTGCCCGAAGACAAAAGGATCGTCCACGATGGGCGTAAAAAAATCCACCGTCTGTATGAGGGCGATATCGTCCGTCAGCCTGTACACGCCTGCGTCGTCGCTGTTCTCCATTCCCACTATGACGCGTTCGTCATAGGGGATGGAAAGCCGCTGCATCACCTGGGCCAGCTCCGCCGGCCCGATCTTGGAGGCTCAGCCCGCTCCCTTGACCGACTCGGTGAGACGCTGCGCGTCGAGTTTTTCGATTTTACACGAGTCTTCCATGCGCCAATCGTAGCGCCGCGGACGCCATTTGCAAGGATTTTTAACCGACGGCCGGGCCTCAGTAGGTGTAGTAGTCGTACGGCTCGGCAAGGTTTTCGATGAGCCGCTGGTCCTGGAGGTTTTTGAGCTGCCGGCGGAGCTGTTCGTTGTGCGGGTCGCGCTCGAGCATCTGGCGGACGAGCGCGATCCCCTCGCGGTAGCGCTTCAAATCGCGCAGGCACTCGACCATCGCGAGCTTTATCTTCGGGTAGTCGGGGTTCAACGATTCGGCCTTTTTATAGAATTCCAGCGCATAGGAGAACTCGCCGTAAGCGTGGTGAATGCGCGCGAGGTCCAGCGCCGCCTCGAAGAAATCGGGCTTCATCTGCAGGGCCTTCCGCAGGCTTGCCGTCGCGAGGCTCCCCTTTTCAAGGCTGAAGTACGACATGCCGGTGTAATAGTGCGTGGTGTGCGACTCGGCCCCGAACTCGATGGCCTTCGCCAGATATTCGATCGTACGCTCGTACTGCTGCGTCTGGTAGGCGAGCGACCCCAGCCGATGATAGGCGTTGCCGAAGTTCGCCTTGTATTTTACTGCCTTTTCGAGATGGATCCTCGCATTGACCGGATCGCCGATCTCGAAATACAGGCTGCCGAGGTTGTACTGCAAAAACGGATTGTAGGGATTGACCTCGAGCGCCTTCCTGAAATGCACGAGGGCGAAATGATACTTGTTGAGCCTGCAGTAGAGCGCCCCGAGGCTGTTGCGCGCCCTCGCGTAATCGGGTGCGATCTCTATCGCCCTCAGATAGCTCTCAACCGCCCGCCGGTATTCCCCCGCCGCCGAGAGGACGAGACCCGTGTAATAGTGATACTCCCGGTCGCGGTCGACCGGATATTTCCCGGCGAAATCGCGAAGCTGCCTCTCCATCTCGGCGTTCCTGTCGAGCAGATGCAAGCGGCGTATCTTCGCCATGTCGAGGTCCCGCTGATATTCGAGCCTGAGCTTTTTATCGAGCTCATCAACGGCCGGCATTGCGGGCTTGTTTTCCGGGAGAATCTCCTTCCCCTCGGCGGTCGGGGGGGGCTCCGCCCTGACGGCGGGTCTCTGCCGCGCCCCGGCGCGGCCGCCGGCTAGGAAAACCGCCGCAATCGCGATCGCGACCAGCCAAGCACGCAAACGCATCGGGACGATGTTCGAATCGGATCTCATTGAGCGATCAGCCTCGCGATCGGAATTGGCACTGCCGGTATGAAATGCTACTCTTTCGGCACAGTCCGGTCAAGCGCATTCTCTTCGGGGACATGGCCGCACGCGGGGCCGGCGCACCGCCCCGCATGCGGCGGAAGGGCCGTTTACATCTCGACGGTCATCGCCGAGCCCTGCCCACCTCCGATGCAGAGCGTCGCGATGCCCTTCTTCAAGCCGCGCTTTTTCATCTCGTACAGAAGCGTTACGAGGATGCGCGCGCCGGAGGCACCGATCGGATGGCCGAGGGCTATCGCCCCGCCGTTCACATTCACCTTCGCGGTGTCCCATCCAAGCTCCCTGTTCACCACCAGGGCCTGCGAGGCGAAGGCCTCGTTTGCCTCGATGAGGTCGAGGTCCTGCGCCTTCCAGCCGGCCTTTTCAAGCGCCTTGCGGCTGGCCGGGATCGGGCCGGTGCCCATGATCGCCGGATCGACGCCGGCCGACGCGTACGATACTATGCGGGCGAGCGGTTTCAGCCCGAGCTCCTTGGCCTTTTCCAGAGACATAACGACGAGCGCCGCGGCACCGTCGTTGATCCCCGAGGCGTTCCCCGCGGTCACCACACCGTTCTTCTTGAATGCCGGTTTAAGCCTCGAGAGCGCTTCGAGCGTGGTGCCGAAGCGGGGATGCTCGTCCGTGTCGAATACGCTTATGCCCTTTTTGCCGGAGATCTCGACCGGAACGATCTCATCCTTGAAGCGCCCCGACTTGATCGCGCTCTCCGCCTTCTGCTGGCTCTCTAACGCGAAGGCGTCCATCTCCCCGCGGCTGAGCTTCCATTTTTCGGCCACGTTCTCCGCGGTTATGCCCATGTGATACTGGTTGAACGCGTCCCAGAGCCCGTCTTTAATCATTATATCCAGGAGATTCGCATCGCCCATGCGACAGCCCCAGCGGGCGCCGGGGACCGCGTACGGGGCGGCGCTCATGTTCTCGAACCCGCCGGCAACGATGATGTCCGCATCGTCCGCTTTAATCATCTGCGCGGCGAGGGCGACCGATCGCAAACCCGAGGCGCAGACCTTGTTGATTGTCATGGCCGGGACCTCCTGCGGGATGCCCGAGTGAATGAGCACCTGTCTGGCCGTGTTCTGCCCGAGGCCGGCCTGCAGAACATTGCCCAGAACGACATTTTCGATCTGCGTTCCAGCGATACCGGCACGCCTCATCGCCTCTTTGACCGCGGTAACGCCAAGCTGTACGGCCGGCACATCCTTCAACGCTCCGGCGAAGGTGCCGACAGGAGTCCGTACCGCCGATACAATGACCACTTCTCTCATAACCACCTCTCATGTTTATAAATAGAGTTGTTGCATAACCGGAAGGTAACCCGGCTTTCCCCCGCCTGCGGCGGCGGAACATCCGATATCCGCACGATATGCAGCAAGTCCAATGTTCAGACGGTGTTCATGTAACGCGAAACCCGAGCGTCACAGGCGTGATGGTTCCGGCGCCCCGAGTCCCGCACCGCCACCGGAGCCGATCCTCGATGTGCCGATTCCGCGAAACCGTACAAAGCATTGCGCAGTGTCGGCATTTGTAAAGCATAAATACCATCGTTTTGTCCGGTCCTCATTACAGAAGCAGGGGGTCGAATCCCATGGACATAAGATATGCCGAAAGCCGGGAATTGCGCCGATCGAGATGCACGCTGCCGCCCGCCACGAGGCGCTCCATGGCGGCCATGACCTCCGCGCCGAAAAACTCGAGGAGCCGCGATACCCGTTCGAAAAGCTCCGCCGGCACGCCGTCGGCAAGGTAGATGAAATGCCGCAGGTTCTCCCCGTCGAGGAGAAGGCCGCGCATACAATCGCACTGCATGAGGCCGAGTATGCGCGACAGTGATTCGTAAATGCGGGATTTGAGCGAAACGGATTCGAGGTCGTGCCGGAGTATGTCGTGCAGCGCAAAAAGCATGGCCCGGCAGTCGGCCGGATTCTCCATCCGCCCGGCGGCAAGCTCGATTTCGATCACCCGAAACAGAAGCACGCACCCGGAGGCCGGCACGCCGCCGTCCACGCCCGACACATGGCATATCAGTGCGGAGAAATCCGGGTCGGCCGAAGCCCTGAGCATATCCCAGCCGTCGAAGCGGACGGTATCATTGCCGTTGAGGCCGATGGCCGCAAGCACGCGAAGCTCGGTTTCGTACTCTCCCCTGGCTATCTCGTAATAAAAACCGACCAGATCATCGGTCCGAAAAGAGATCAGGGCGTGCAGAATCGGAAAACGCAGGTGTGGCTGTTCGAAGAACTCCGACATGAGCGTCGGAATGAGGTCGTCAAGAGAATAATGACGTATGATGAGTGCGTCGTCCGCCGTAATGACGCGGGAATGGAGGCCTGCACGATACGGCTCGATCCCCCGGTTCAGGCAGAGGAACACATCGAGCCTTCGATACAGGTCTCCGAGGATGTACTCCTCGACCCTCAAGCCCTCGGTATCCGCCGGCTCGCCGATCTCGAAGACGATCTGGTCCAGCAGCTCCAAAAACGCCATCGATACGGGGTCGGGACGCTCGAGGACCGCCCGTCCCGGCCGCGGACCGATCATGTCCGAGACCAGGCCCGCCACGGCCGCAAGCGCCGGACGCGGCGAATCGTGCTCCTCGAAGCGCCCGAGGCAGGCCGCCGCGATTTCGCGGAGACCTTCGGCGCTTATCATGTCGATTTTTTCGTTGCGCATGCTGTCGCCGGCCGTACGGCAGCGTCTCATTCATGGTGCACAACCCGCACGGTCGGGACTATTCAAGAAAACATTGCACGGCCTGTCGACAGTTTTTCATAAAGCCGCCCGAATAATTGGCCCGTGACATGGGGCGGATTTCTCCGGGCCAAAGCCCCCCGATCGGATCCGCCGCCTTCCCGAAAAATCTTGACACACGGGAGCGGTCCTGCCTGTGGTCTCACTCCTCACGGGCGATCCCGCCCCATCGCAGGAGCCCTGCAGGGCCGATCAAACGATACCGGAGATACCGATGAAGCTTTTCACCGTGCTGGGGCTTTTTATCTCGATTGCGACCATTGCCGGCCTTGCCGCGTTTCGAAGCTCATCCGGGAGGGAAAAGACCGTCGAGACGGGAAGCTGGGAGGACGTATGGCGCGAACGTCTTAAAAAGTGAAGAGCCCCGACAGAAGCACCAGAAGGGATCGGAGCGCCGCCACAAGAACGACCGACGAGGTCCTCAGGTACAGATAGCCGAAGTAGAATCCCGCAAGCAGAAAGACCGCAAGCGTCCATTTGCCGCCCGCCATTACGAAAAACAGACCGAAGAGAAGCGACGCGCACACAAAGCCCGCCGTCCTGCCCAGCAGGTGCGAAAGATGATATTGCAGATATCCCCGGAAGAACACTTCTTCGAAAGGAATAACCACGAGCAGCAGCACCAGCATGAGCTCCCCTCCCGAGAGCGGGGAGGAGGCCCGATAAAAACCGTACATGAGCGGCTCCTTTTTGAGCATGGACATGACAAACAGCGCGATGACAAGGGCGCCGAAAACGGCGGCGAGAACGCCCGTTTCGCGCATCCGCACCGGCAGGGTGAACAGCCGGCCGGCCGTCAGCAGGTTTTTATCGTAGAACAGCGTGATCAGGGTAAGCAGCAGAATAAACAGCGCGTACTGGTAAATGAAGCTGAAATAGGCATGGTGGAAGCTGAAGTACCCGCCGAGGAAAAGGAACAGTACGGGAACGAATTTTGAAAGCGGCGGCCGCGGCGCCGGATATGCATTCCCCAGGTTGGTCATTCGTCATCCTATACGGCATTGTCCGGCAGCGGTCAAGAGATTATTAGAGTTGTTGCAAATCCCGTGAATATCGGACTTCCCCCCGTCGCAGGCGGGGTAAAGCCCGGCGTATTCCCCGGTTATGCAACAACTCCATGTACCCGCCGCTTGTCCGTGTGCGCCTGAAAGGAAAAAACACCAAAAGCTAAAAAAAATTTAACGCTCCGGCCTCCGCAAACGTTTTGTATTCAGGGAGTCCAGAAAATGATACGATACATCGCACCGGCCGCAACGCTCGTCTTCGTCTTCCTCGCGGGCGCGCTCTTCGGCGGGACGCTGCTCATCAACGAAATCGCCTGCGAAACCGCGGGCGACGACTGGGTCGAGCTTTTTTATTACGACGAAGAAGAGACCTCCATCGACATCTCATCGCTCTTCGTCACGATGTATTACGGGACGAACGAACGCCTCGGAGACGAGTCGATCACCCTGTACTCCCGCGACCGGGCGGAAACCCCCTTTGACGACCGGTTCTCCGTGGTACACCTTATCCGGCCCGGAATGAACGATGAAACCGATTCGACGGGCGACACAAATGGAAACGGCGTTTTAGACGTCTACTGCAACAATTACTTCAGCAGCCTCTGGAACACCGACTGTGTCGTGGCGATCGATACGGACGACGAGCCCACCAACGGCGGCATGATCGACTTCGCCGCCTATTCGAACCGCGACGGCTCGCTCAACGCCACGATCGGCTCGTACACCGGCAGTGCGATCGGCGTCGGCCAGTGGGTGGGCCTCGCCGGCGACAACGGCCAGGCCTGCATGGTCGACACCGGGCCCCGCGGGCTCGCGACGCACCAGTCGATCGCGCGCGCGACTCTGCACGACAGCAACAGCCAGACGGATTTCGTCGTGACTTCGGTCCAGACGCCGGGCCGGGAAAACATCATTTCCGGAAATTTCGGCGGGACCAGGCGTCTCTTCAGGGCCCTGAAAAAGACATCGGTGCTGGCCGTGGAGCAGGGCTCCGGAACGCCTTCGTCAATCGATGTGTTCGTCTACGAGCCGTGCAATCTCCGGTTCAGGGTCTTTTCGCCGCTGGGCAGGCTCATCTACGAATCCCCCCTCTACTGCGACGTCTATCCGGGGCCATTCTCCATGCCGTGGGACGTGCGCGGCTCGGGCCGCCGCGCCTCGACCGGCCTGCACATAGGGCTCATCGAGGCGACCGCGCCCCGGCTCAAGCGGTCGGATTCCGAACGCGTATTCATCATCCCGATACGCTGCCGATGAACGCGCTCTTCGCCATCATGCTGCTTCTGTCAAACGCGCCCGCGGCATTTGAGTACCGGGAAAGCGCCCCGGCCGCCCTGTTTCCCTTCGTGCGTGCGGTCTCCGATTCCGCCCCCGCCACTACCGGGAACCCCGCGCTTCTGCCGCTCTGGAATTCGTTCCATCTCGGCGCCTCGTATGCCAGGCCGTACGCCCTTGAAGGGCTGAATGCCGGCACGAGCCACGCCGGGTACTCGGACGGCGTAAACGGCGTTCAGGGATCATACACCCTGTTCGGTACGGACGACTACCGGGAACGCGGGTTTTCGCTCGGCGCCGGCCGGCTCTTCCGGCGGCGTCTGGCGACGGGAATCGAAGTCACACGCCACGAGCTGTCGATAGACGCCGACGGCTACTCGAGGCGCTATTCGCTCTTCGATTTTTCCGCGGCCGTCATCCTGATGCCGTTCGAATGGCTGCACGCCGGCTTCATCCAGGAAAACATACGCTCGGCATTCGACGACTCCGGCGGGCTCATCCATCCGTCGTGGAGCGCCGGCATCGCGCTCAGGCCGGCCCGGGGGGTGTCGATGGCCTGGAACCTCAACCGCGAATACTACGGTCCCATCAACAGCGTTTCGCTCTCGGCCAATCTGCTTCCCCGTGTCGGCATCAGGGCCGGCTATGCGCGTGAGACGGCAAGCTTTTCGGGCGCGGTGCTCTTCAGCCTCGGACGGCTCATCGTCTCCTACGGCCTCCGGCAGCACGCCTACCTCGGAGCGACCCACTCGGTCGCCCTCACCGCGCTTTCGGCAGAGATGTTTTTCGAGGAAATTCGCTACGAAACGCTTCGACCGCGGCGGAACAACACGCCGCCCGTGCGGAAGATCGACATCAATGCCTGCGATCTGGAGGACCTCGCGGCACTACCCGTGCTGCGGGAGGGAATCCCTGAACGCATCATGAAGTACCGCGAGATGATCGGGCCCGTATCGCGCCACGCCCTGCGGCAGATAGGCCTCGAGGAGCGCGAGGTAAACGAGCTCATGGACCATGTCGAGAACCTCGCCGAGGACCCCGGCCGGGACGAGGCATCCCGCCGGTCACCGTCAAACCGCCGCCGGGCCCCGGCACCCGGAGCATTCGCCTCGACCGAGAAACGAAAGGAACTCTTCTCGAAGCTCATCCATCGCGGCGTTCCAGCCTCCCTGGCGCTTCGAATCGCCGACCGGGCCCGCAAACTCGGCAGGGACGAGCTCATACGGGAGGTCGCGGCCATGAAGGAGGTGCCCGAGCACATTAAAAAAGCGATCACCGCCGCATGTTCCGAGCAACGCTGATCTGCTTACTCGGCTGGGCCGCGGCCGTATCGACCGCCGCCGGTCAGGACGCGGGCCTGTACCTGCGCGGCGAGTACCGGCAGGACGCGCGCGATTACGAAAGCTCCACGAGCAGGTTTTACCGGCTTTCGTCGAGCCTCATCCTGAGCGGCCGGAGCGCCCTCAATCTCACGCTCGTGCGCAACGCCGACGGAGACGAAAGCCACACGTGGAGCCTTGTCCTTGCCGACGCGTCCCCCCGCTTTTACCTGCTGGCGGGCAATTATTCGGCCGCCTTCGGAGGCGGACTGCTCCTCGGCAAACCGCAGGCCTACACGCCCGACCTCTTCTCCTGGCGCTCCATGAACGAGGAGAAGAATGTTTTCTCGCCGGTGAAGAGCGGCAATCCGTCCTATGCGTTCAACGGTGTCGCCGTGTCTTACCGGCTTAAGGGTGACGTGGCCGCGCTGGGCATCCACTCGTTTTACTCCATCGCCCCGCGCTACATCGGCGAGGACGGCTATTTTTCGGCGGGCACCGGCAATTCCCTCGGCACGATTCAGGCCTCACTCAAGCGCGACTGCGCTCACAGCGAGCCGGTGACGATCCGCACCGGCGGCCTGATGTTGTCGCTCGTCACCGCCGGGCTCTTTTTAATCGAACCCTATTACGTCTATACCGACCTCACCACGCCGCAGGGAGGTGCGGTCGAATGGGACCGGGAGGAACTCGAAGGCGTGGAAAGCGCGATACGCAGCGTCCACGGCGCGGGCGTGATGCTCCGCTATCGCGACGAGCGCCTGAGCCTCTACCTCGATTCCGCCCTGAGCGCAACCGAAAGATCCGAAGCGGAGCGGGGCGGCAAGGGCTCCACCGGGCGCGGCATCGTCTGCGGAGGCAGGTTCTCCCATCCGGCGCTTTCGTTTTCGTTCACCTGCAAGCACACATCCCCGGAATTCACCGCGCCGTACCAGTCCACCGTGGGCGAGCGCTATCCGGAGAGGGGCTGCTTCCTCGAAACGGAGCTGAGGCCCGTGCGGGGGATCGCGGCCGGCGCAACATTCGCCGCGCAGAAAAAACTCGCCCCCGCGCCGGCCGACCGGGAACTGCCCTACACCACGAGGGAAAAATATTATCTCCGCTATTCGGGTCCCGTACTAAAAAACGCCGAACTATACGCCCGCCGGTATGAAAAAACAAGCCGGGGCGCGACGCCTTACTCCGAGCAGGCGGCCGGCGCGATTGCGGTGCGCGTCGTCGAGCCCCTTAACGCCGAAACGACCGTGCTCGGCCAGCGGAGCGAACAGGGAGGAAGGGCCGTTCTCGCGAAGGGGGGGCTCGCCGCGGAGGTCATAACCGGGGGGATTCTGTCGCTCTCCTACGCCCGCGCGCATGTCACCGGAGGCGAGCGGCTTTACGGGGTCATTTCGCCAATGGCTGGCTCGAGCATACCGGGCATGTTCATCACGACGAATTCGAATATCCTCGTGGCGAGGATATCGGCGCGCGGCGGGCGGTTCGGCCTGGGCGGTCGTTATTTCCATCAATGGTCGCATGGTAAAACCCTGCAGCAACGCGTGGAGTTCGCCGTTTCGGGGACGTTCTGAGAACCCGTCGGCGGACCCGGCTCAGCGACGCAGCATGGCCGGGTAGACGATGAGCACCCAGTTCCCGGCCACGCCCCTTTTCAGCTCGGCCTGTATCTCCATGACGTCGCCGTCGCGATAGACGAGCCTGCAGCGCACGAGCGCGAAGGCGCCGCTGATCCTTTCGTCGCCGGGGAGCACCTCCCTGACGCTCTGCTCGCGGGTCAGGAGCTTCCAGAACGCCCGTTTGCCGTCCCTGGTCCAGTCGTCGGTCCCGCGCGCCCGCAGATTTTCATCGAAATCCGCGACGAGCGTGTACACGATGGACGACGAAACCTCCTCGAGTCGATCCCGGTTGGCCATGTCGATTATGTGCGCAAGAACCGCCGCGGGCCCGTCCTTCGCCCGCCGCGCTTCGTGCACGTCGCCCCGTCCCCCCGCGCAGGAGAGCGCCGCGACCGCGATTGCTATGACCGCCACACGTATCCGCATTCCCGGAGTGAACACCGTGGGACCGGAATGGTCAAGCAATTTGAGGCCCCGGTCGTCCCCTGGGCGAATTAACTTGACAGGCCTGTTCCATCGCCCATACCATTGGGTCCGAGACGTAAGAGCTATCCTCGGGAGGGTTCCCCGTACATGTCGAAAGCATTCAAGGCGACCGTTGCCGTGCTCATCCTGTTTTTCGCCGCATACACGCCGCTTTGGAGCGACAATGCGCCCGGAGAGCTTTCACTGCTCTTCTGTGGCGACGTAATGCTCGACTGGGGCATCCGCGAGGCCATTGAGAAGGAGGGCTATGGCTTTCCGCTCCGGCGGATCCGGGGTTTTCTCTCCGGTTTCGACTATCGGTTTTTCAATCTGGAGGGCCCGATTTCGGACAGGGGCGAGCCGCACAACGACAAGAAATATATCTTCAATGTCCCCTCGGGCATGGTCCGCGTGCTTGCCGAAGGCCGGTTCGACGGGGCTTTGCTGGCCAACAATCACATGTCGGACTTCGGCCATATCGCCCTCCTCGAAACGATCTCGAACCTCTCCACGGAGGGCATTCGCTCCGCCGGGGCCGGGATCGACGCCGAGACGGCGGCGCTTCCGATACTCGTCGCGCGGGGAGGCGTATCCATCGCCGTTTTCTCGTACACCAACCTCGGCTACCGGGACGCCTATGCCGCGCCGTCCGCGCCGGGCATAGCCCGGGCGGCCCTGGAGGCGATGCGAAAGGATATCGAGCAATTCAAACGCTTCACCGATTTCGTCGTCGTCAACGTCCACTGGGGTGATGAATACACAAACTACCCGTCCGAGGACCAGGTAGAGCTGGGCCGCGCGCTGATAGACGGCGGGGCCGACGCCGTTATCGGACATCACTCGCATGTTTACCAGGGGATAGAGGTGTATCGCGATAGACCGATCGTCTACTCGCTCGGCAATTTCCTCTTCGGCTCGATAAACGAGGATATTCGCGACAACATCGTCGTGGCCCTGTATTTCGGCGCGGAGGGGCTCTCCTCTATGCGCGTATACCCGATCAGCGGAAACACCGGCGCGCACCCCTTCCAGCCGGCGCGACTCTCTGGCGGGGAAGCCCGGGGGGTATTGAACCATGTGCTCGAGATTTCACGGCCGCTGCGATCGGACTTTCCGAAAAAGGCCGTCGTGGATGATTCGTCGCTGTTCTACCGCTTTGATGCCGCGTCGAAGCGCCGCTGAGAAGGGCCGGCCGCGTCAGTCCTCTAAAAGCGCCCTGATCACCTGTTCGGCACCGTCGGCGCACACGTCGACGTTGTATCCTCCCTCGAGAAACGCGATGAGCCGGTCGGATGCATGCCGGTGTGCCACGTCCTTGAGCATTTTCGTAAAACGATAATACATGTCGCCGGTAAGATTGATCGAGGACAGGGGATCGTCGCGATGCGCGTCGAACCCCGCGGAGACGAGCACCACCTCGGGCCGGAATCGTTCGAGTTCGGGCAGCACCCGCTCGTTGAAGGCCTGCAGGTAGTGGCTGTTGCCGCTGCCGGCCTTTACCGGGATATTGAGCGTGTACCCGAGCCCCCGGCCGTACCCTATGTCCGCTTCCGCCCCCGTTCCCGGATAATAGGGATACTGGTGCAGGCTTATGTAATATACCGAGTCGTCTTCCTGGAATGCGTCCTGGGTGCCGTTGCCGTGGTGGACGTCCCAGTCCACTATTGCCACTCTTGTAATGCCGTACTCGGTCTGGACGTAGCGGGCGGCGATCGCCACGTTGTTGAAGAAACAGAAGCCTCCCGCCTTCTGGCTTTCCGCGTGATGGCCAGGCGGTCTCACCGCGCAAAAACCGTTCGAGGCCCGTCCGCTCATGACGGCATCGCACATGTTCAGACAGCCGCCCACCGCGTACAGGGCGACATCGTAGGTCCGTGTACACACGGTGTTGTCGATCGAATCGAAAAACTCCTCTCCCGACTCGATCCCCCGCTTTACCCGTTCGACATACTCCTTTTTATGAATGAGTTCGAGGTGGCGCTCGTCGGCAGCGCGGGTCGGCACCGTGAGAACCCTGCCGAAATATCCGCCCTCCTCGAGTCTTCGCAGCATCGTCCGCAGCCGCTCGGCCCGCTCCGGGTGGCCCTCACCGGTCTCGTGCTCGAGAAAAACATCGTCATACAGAAAGGCCGTCTTCATCATGGCAACCCCCGCGAGAGCACCCCTCTGGAATGAACATCATGCCGCGAATATGGTTATATTATTATAAATATGTCCGTTTCGTGCAAGTAATTAATCGATCATGCCGCACGACCGCGCACTTAAATCATTTGACAAAACAGGCCCATACGCCGACAATTCCTCCTTCACCGGATGGATGATGATAACGGCACGACTTCGAACAACCCTGTCCTGCTCCCCTAAAGAGGCGTTCAGGCACTTCGAGAGCGTCGCCGCGCTTGGCAGCATCAAAAAGGAGCTGATCGGAGCGCGGATAGCTCGAAGCGAGCCGGGACTCGAGATAGCGGACGCGAAGCTGCGGCTCCCCTTCTTTATACGCGTGAGCGCGCGGCTTAAATACACCACCATCCCGGAGGCGTACGCCGAACTGAAGCAGATAAGGGGCCCGCTCGCGGAGTATCGCTTTGCGTATACATTCCGGGAAATCGGCGGGATCGCCCGTATCGACGCCGAGGCGGCTATCAGGCTGCCGTTCGGGCCCATCGGTTTCATACTCGAACTCGCATTCGGCCCGTGTATCAGGCGAAAGATGCGCCGCGAACTTACAACACTGGAGAGGCTTACGGCACCGCGATAATGACCAAAACCAGACCGATCATCGTTCAGAGCGACAACACCATCCTCCTCGAGGTTGACAATCCCGACTTCGAGAACGCGCGCGACGCGATCTCCCCCTTCGCGGAGCTCGAGAAGAGCCCCGAGCACATCCACACCTACCGCGTCACGCCGCTGTCGCTGTGGAACGCCGCCTCGGCGGGCCTTTCGACCGGCGCCATCATGGATGCGCTCGGGCGCTACTCACGCTACGACATCCCCGAGATCGTTCTCACGACGATAGCCGAGCAGATGCGCCGTTACGGCCTCATACGGCTCGTGAAAAAGGACGGCAGAATGCTCCTCGTTTCGTCCGATTCGCTGCTCCTCAACGAGCTGGTCCGGGACCGCAAGATCCAGTCCTACATCGTTGGAGCGGTCGACGAATTCACCGTGGAGGTGAGGGCCGACCTCAGGGGGCACATCAAACAGGCGCTCATCAAAATGGGCTTCCCCGTGGAGGACACGGCCGGCTACGAGGAGGGCGATCCGCTTGCGGTCGGACTTCGCACAACCGCGCTCTCGGGCAATCCCTTCGTCATCCGCGACTATCAGCAGAGCGCCGTCAACGCCTTCTACCGCGGCGGCGGCCCGGACGGGGGGAGCGGCGTGGTGGTGCTGCCCTGCGGCGCGGGCAAGACCATGGTCGGCATAGGCGCGATGTCCCTCCTCCAGACCGAGACGCTCATACTGGTAACGAACACGGTCGCGATCCGCCAGTGGCGCGAGGAGCTGCTCGACAAGACCGAAATCCCGTCGGAGATGATCGGCGAGTTTTCGGGCGAGAAGAAGGAGATAAAACCGGTAACGGTGGCCACCTACAACATCCTTACCTATCGGAAAAAGAAGAACGAAAGCTTTCTTCATTTCGATCTCTTCCGCTCCAAGAACTGGGGCCTCATCATCTACGACGAGGTGCACCTTCTTCCCGCGCCGGTATTTCGCATGACGTCTGAAATCCAGTCCAAGCGCAGGCTCGGGCTCACCGCCACGCTCATCCGCGAGGACGGAATGGAGGCCGACGTCTTCAGCCTTATCGGCCCCAAAAAATACGACATGCCCTGGAAGATACTCGAAAAATCAAACTGGATCGCCGAGGCGATCTGCACCGAGATCCGCATCGAGCTTCCCGAGCACCTCCGCTATCAGTATTCCATCGCGAGGGACCGCGAAAAGTTCCGGATCTCCTCCGAGAACGAGGAAAAGATCGCTATCGCACGCACGATACTCGACCACCACCGGGGGGCGAGCGTGCTCATAATCGGCCAGTACATCTCACAGCTCGAGGAGCTGACGAGGCGCTTCAGATTTCCGCTCATCACCGGCGCCACGCCCGTCTCCGAACGCGAGATCCTCTATGCCGAGTTCAAGAAAGGGAACATCAAGGTCCTCATCGTCTCGAAAGTGGCCAACTTCTCGATCGACCTGCCCGACGCGAACGTCGCGATCCAGGTCTCGGGCACCTTCGGCTCGCGCCAGGAGGAGGCGCAGCGCCTGGGGCGGATACTCCGACCCAAGAAGGGCGAGAACCGCGCGTACTTCTACACCATCATCACCTCCAACAGCGTAGAGGAAAAGTTCGCCCATAACCGCCAGCTCTTTCTGACCGAACAGGGCTACACCTACGTCATCCTCAACCGGGAAATGTTCAATGAGCGTTTTTAGAACGCTCGCCGCTGCGCTCACCATCACCCTGTTCATAGCAGCCCCGGCATTCCCCTCCGGGACGCGGGCCGTTCTTCTGACCGGAGAGAAAGGCATCCTCGTCTCCGACAACAACGGCAAAAGCTGGCAGCGCTTCGCCGAGGGCCTGCCCGGTGGGGTTATCCCGCTTTCGATCAGCGCGGACGCGGCCGGCGGCCTGTATCTCTTTACCCGGCACCACGGCCTGTTCGCCCGGCCGGGCGGCGCGCCGGCATGGCGCCCGCTGAACAGCGACCGTTTCCGCTTGCGCTCCGAACTGCATCCCGAGCGTTATCGGAAAATCACCGCCTTCGCCGCCGACGACGCCCGACCGGGTTCGCTTGCGCTCGCCACCAGCCACGCCCTCTACCGCTCGTACGATCATGGACGCAACTGGTCGGGCATCCCGATGAAGGCGCTTGAGCACAATCACTCCATCACCGCGCTCGCCTTCGGGCCGACGGGCGTTCTCTATGCGGGGACCTCGTTCCACGGCATCTACCGCGTCACCGAGCGCGGCCTCGTCGCCTCGTCGGCGGGCCTTCCGCGCGAGCCCTATTCCGCGGAGGCATCCTTTTATGAGGAGATAGGCGCAATTGCGACCGACGCGGCGAACCCGGACCTGATATACGCGGGGCTCAACTTCGGCGGCGGCCTGTATGCGTCGAGGGACGGCGGCCGCTCGTGGAAGGCCCTCGGCACGCCGCCCGGCAGCGCGACGTCCATGCTCATAAGCGCACTCAGCGCGAAGGGTGATTCGCTGTTCGTATCCGCGGGCCGCGCGGTCTGGAGGCTGAAAGCGGCCGCCGGTGTGTGGAGCGAGCTCAGGGTCGACGGCATCATGCGCCGCCTTCCATCCGACGGCACACCGCTCGCCCTCCTCGCGCTCGACGGCACCGGCGCCTATCCGCGGCTTTTCTACGCGCTCGGGACCGCCGAAGCGCCGCGCGAGAACGACCTTCGCGCACGCGCCGGGGGCAAAAAGGCGCTCTACGCGAGCATCCCGGCCGTGCGCCGCAATCTTGCCGGGCTCATCGCCTCCATCCATGCCTGCAAGATGAACGCCATGGTCATCGACATGAAGGACGACCTCGGGAACCTCTACTTTCCGACGAACAACGAGATCGCGCTTCGCTCGGGCGCGGCGCGCAAACCGGTCGACGTCCGATCGATCCTCGGCACGCTGCGGCGGGAGGGCGTGTATTCGATCGCACGGATCGTCGTGTTCAAGGACCCGAAGCTCTTCCGGTACGACGAGCACCGCCACGCCATCTGGAACGCCCGCACCAATGCGCCCTGGAGGGGGAGCGAGGGTGAATACTGGGTCGACCCCTCCTCGCCCCTGGTGCAGGAATACACCATAGCCCTCTCACGCGAGCTCGCCGCACTCGGTTTCGACGAAATACAGTTCGACTACATCCGCTTCCCCTCGGACGGGCCGACGCACCTGTGCCGCTACCGCCATCGCCGCTTTGACGACGGTTTCAAATCCGAGGTCATCGGCGACTTTCTCGAGCGCGCCAAGCGCGCCCTTCCCGTGCCGCTCTCGGTGGACATCTACGGCTTCAACGCGATGTACCGTTTCGGGAACTGGATAGGCCAGGACGTGGAGGAGATCGCCTCGATCGCGGACACGGTCTGCCCCATGGTGTACCCCTCGCATTTCGGCGGCAGGTATTACCGGCGCTTCCCCGGCGACGGGCACCCCTACCGGATTGTGCTCGACAGCGGCATCCGCGCCCGCCTCATCTCCGGTGACGGCGCACCGATACGGCCGTATATCCAGGCGTTTAAGATGCTCTCCCCCACCTGGGGACCGGGCTATATCCGGAGCCAGCTTGCCGGCGTCCTCGAAAGCGGCGTGAGCGGGTATACCTTCTGGAACGCGAAGGGCGAGTACGAGATGGTGCGGCGCGCCGCGGCCGGAAGCGGGATCGCCGAACGGTAGACGATCGACGCGAGGCCTGCCGCTCAAGATTTGCCTGTCGTATGTCGATATATACGGCATGAAGATTTCATCCGGCATCGCGGAGCTCAACCTCTCGACCTACCAGGGCGGCCGGATCGTCTCGGAAAAGGCGTTCCTGTGGCCCGCCTACAACGCCGGGAAGGTGACCTCGATCCACGGCATAATGCGCCAGACCGAATCGAACGCCACCTACATCAAGCCCTCACCCGAGGAGCGCGAGCGCCTGCTCGGCGACCTCTTCAATGCGCCCGCGCCCGAGTATTCGTCGAAGGGACGCGTGTACACCAACCGCTACCTCTCGTACCAGCCCGGCACCTTCTTCGACGCGCTCGCCTGAAAACGCAGAAAACGCTTGCCATACCCTCCGACTGTGTGTATAGTGTTCTTTGAACAAACGCACCGTGATGTACAGGGACGTCGGCGTTGCCGGAACGCCCTCCGGTTTGGCGTACGCTCAGCCGACGGCGCTTCTTTAGCATCATACGCTTGCTGCACATCGTGGGGGTATCGGTTCTCCCCGGGGATACAACAGCTTTATTTATCATCTATGCATCACTATCACTATTTATGGAGGGATCCCATGAAAAAGCTTTTAGCAGTACTGGCGGTGGTTGCCTTTGTGTTCGCCTTCTCGTACGGCGCGCAGGCGCAGACAATGACGACGGATATCGTGTTTTTGAAGGTTGGGTATGTCCCGGTATCATTGACGGGATTCGAGAGCGATTCATTCATCGGCGATGATCTTGAATCTCGCGGCGTCGCCGTACAGGGCGAATACAACCTCAACTTCGACGGCGTCTGGCTGGGGTTCGGCCTCGAGTACCAGCGGCTAAAGGCCGAGATCAATAATGCCAATGGGCATTTCAATCAGTTTATCCAGCCGATGGTATCGGTAAAGTTTGCCGCGACAGGGGGCCTCTACGTGGGCGCGGGCCTCTCGGGAAAATATCTGATCGCGACGGAAAAGATAAAAGATGGCACCGACACGTATGAATGGGAAAAGAAGATCGACCTCTGGGCCAACGGCATGCTCGGCTACTACACGCCGATCGGCGAAGGCATCTTCCTCGACCTTGAAGGCCGGTTCGGCTACAATCTGACCCGCAATCAGTTCTCCGAGATGAAGGTTAACGGCGTTACCGTTGATACCGACAATAAAGCATCCTACGACCTAGCATTCTACGTCGGCATTGGATTCCGCGCCGCGGCGTCCGATTATTAAGAATCACGCTTCATCTGCCACGTCCAGCCCCCGCCCATGGCGGGGGTTTTTAAATCCTCTCAGCCGCTGGCGGCCCACCTTTCATAAAGGGGAGCCTCCATTCAAAGTGCCTTACAAGGTACTTAATCCAATAGTACGGAAGCCCAACCAACTCATCCCCCCGACCCCCTTCTCTTCGGGGAAGAGAAGGGGGAGTTCAGACATCAGGCTTTCTGGAGATATTCGACAACTGGCCCGCGATGGCCGGTTCCTTTTGGAATCGATTCCGGATGTGGTCCTGCAGCGCCTTATGGATCATGACGCGATACCCCCTCTCTTTCGTTTAAAGAGAGGGGGCTGGGGGGTGAGTTCGAAAAGCTCCCGGCCGAAAACCGGAAGCCCATCCAACAGGAGCCTCCTTTATCAAAGGTGTGTGACGTACACGATGTGCTAATGCCGGCGTTGCGACAGGACGTCGCATCTTCAGCCGGCCGCCGGAGGCGGGAGGATTCCAAAGCCCATAAGCGCGCAAGCATTTGCGCGCTTATGGGCGCCAATAAAAAACCCGCTCTTTCGAGCGGGTTTTTGCGGTTGCGGTATTCCCTCCGATTGCGTCCATTCTCTGTATCAGCCCCCGAGAAGCTGGAGGACCGTTCGCGTCTTCATGTTGGCCTGAGCCAGCATCGCAGTACCACTCTGAACCAGTATCTGGTCCTTCGTGAAGTTTACGAGAGTTTCCGCCATGTCCGCGTCCCTTATGCGGCTTTCGGACGCCTGGATGTTCTCATAGGCATTCATGAGACCCTTCGAGGCGTACTCCATTCTGTTGTAATAAGCGCCGAGGTCGGCTCTCTGCTTCGAGATCTTCTGCAAGGCGTCGTCGACGATGCCAATGGTCCTGTTGGCGCTGTCGGCGGTGCTGAGGTTCGCGAGGAACTTTCCGGTCTTCTCTACGAGGTTGAGTCCCTGAGCAGTCATGGTTCCGATGTAGACCCGCTCGCGCTGGTGCATGTTGGGCCCCATGTGGAACCACATGCTCGCCTTCGGGTTGGTCCGCGAGAACTCACCGAGGAGCAGCTTGAATTTGTTGAACTCCGCCTGCGACGCGATGCGGTCCACCTCGTCGATAAGCGCGGAAACCTCAACCTGGATAAGCTGCCGGTCTTCCTGCGTGTAGATGCCGTTGGAGGACTGAACCGCGAGCACCCTGATCCTCTGAAGGATCGACGAGGTCTGGTCCAGGTAGCCTTCCGTGGTCTGCACGAAGGACATGCCGTCTTCGGTGTTGCGCTCGGCCTGACGAAGTCCCTGAATCTGGGTCCTCATCTTCTCGGAAACCGCGAGGCCCGACGCGTCGTCGCCGGACTTGTTGATGCGCATACCGGAGGATAGTTTCTCCATCGAGGCGTTTACGTCCCAATGCTTGAACTTCAGTACCCTGTTCGCATTGATGGCGCTCATGTTGTGATTGATAATCATACGTCACACTCCTTTGTTTGATTTAACCCGATCTCCCTATCGGGCGTGTAAGGCCAGGCTGCACTGAATAGTCGGGGAATACCTTCCATTCACTGCAACCATCCATCCCTCGGCAAAGGAAAGGATGCTTGCAGTGACTTTCCCATCAGTTTTCAAGGAACCGCTCCTCCCCGCCGGGCCTTCCCGGCGGAGGGAGAGACGTCGTATCCTACCGTAACAGCTGCAACACGCCCTGCGGCTTGGCGTTGGCCTGGGCCAGCATCGCCGTACCGCTCTGAACCAGAATCTGGTTCTTCGTGAAGTCGACCGTTACCTCGGCCATGTCGGCGTCGCGGATGCGGCTTTCGGACGCCTGGATGTTTTCATACGCGTTCATGAGGCCCTTCGCCGCGTGCTCCATGCGGTTGTAATAGGCCCCGAGATCGGCGCGCTGCTTCGCGATGACATGCAGCGCCTGGTCGAAGACCCCGATGTTCCTGTTGGCCATCTCGGGCGTCGAGAGCGTAAGCGGACTGCCGAGCATGTCTTTAAGGCTCAGGGCGCGCGCCGTCATCGTCTGAATGAAGATGCGCTCGCGCTGGTGCATATTGGGCCCCATGTGGAACCACATCGACATGCTCCTGCTAAGCCGGGCGAAATCGCCCTGGAGCAGGTTCATCTTGTTGAACTCGGCCTGCGAGGCGATGCGGTCGACCTCATCCACGAGCTGCGAAACCTCCACCTGGATGAGCTGGCGGTCGTCGGACGTATAGATGCCGTTTGAGGACTGCACGGCCAGCACGCGCATGCGCTGGATGATCTCGGTGAGCTGCTGCAAATAGCCTTCGGTGGTCTGGATGAGCGACATGCCGTCTTCCGTGTTGCGCTCGGCCTGACGGAGCCCCTGCACCTGGGTCCTCATCTTCTCGGATACGGCCAGGCCCGAGGCGTCGTCGCCGGCACGGTTGATCCTCATGCCGGACGACAGGGACTCCATGTTCTTGTCGATGTTCCAATGCTGAAATTTCAAGATCTTGTGAGAATTGATCGCAGACATATTGTGGTTGATAATCACTCGATTCCTCCATGAATCTTCGTGCGCCGGACCGGCCTCCTTGCCGTTCCGTACCGGGAAACAGTCCCGTACGATACTATCTTCGGAATCGATAACTGCTTAATTGAAGGCGATTACAGACGATTTAAGACTTTTATTGGCGTTTATATGATTTTATGGCTAAATATCATATACATTCAGCCCCTTTCTAATTATTTTCGCGGACTTTCCCTTAATCTTTATTTCGGCAGGCTGATTTTTAACGTGAGCGTTTTTTCTTTTTTTTAACATGCCTCGGAGTCTGAAATCCATCGCCGGCCCGTTCAGGGTATTGCAATACAACAAAATACACTAAAATAATCATATCCGCATATATCGGACTTGTTTCATAATCTTGCGCATGGCCGGTTTTCCCAAGCCTGCGGCGGGGGAAAACCGGATTAATTCCAGCTATGCAACAGCTCTATTTTTTGGAAATACCTTGACACTATTCTTCCGACAGGTATAGTAGCGCTGTCAAATCCGCGGCTACCGCAATCACCCACAGGAGAAGCATGGGCCTAAACCCGTTCAGGGACTCGAATCTCAACGACCTTCAGGAGGACATCCGCCGGTTCTTCGGCGACCGCTTCGGCGAGCTCGCGGAGAGGGCCCGGACGAAATGGGACCTCTTCGTCAAGAAGGGACGCGAGCGGGTCACGATCATGTTCATCCCGCACTCCGCCAAAAAGATCGCGAACTTCCATCTGTCCCTGTTCGCCGTCTTCTCCATCGTCGGAGCGGTCGTCGCGATCGTCGTCGTCACCTCCATCGTCATCGTAAACCATACCTCGACGATCAAGGAGATATCGAAGCTCAAGATGTACGGCTCGTACTCGAAAATTCAGATAACCCGCTACAAGGAAGAGATAAACCGGCTGTACGACATCTTCCAGAAGTTCAAGCCGGAGATCACCTACCTCTATTCGCTTACGCCCGGAAACAACGTGGATTCACTCTGGGCCAAGGGGGGGAACCCCAATCCCGAGCCGCAGAATGTGGCCGGCGAGCAGGACTCTCCGACCGTGGAAGTCCTCAATATCGAGGAGATGGAGCGCGAACTCCGGACGACCAAAGAGGTGCTCGAGAAGATCAAGGTCTTCCTCGAGGCGCGGCGGAAGATCATAGAGAACACGCCGTCCATCTGGCCGGTCGACGGCTACGTGGTTTCACGCTTCGGCGAACGCACCTCGCCCTATACGTTCAAAAAGGAATATCACCAGGGCCTCGACATAGCCTCGTTCCCCGGCGCCGAGATCCGCACTACCGCCCCCGGCAAGGTCGAAAATATCTGGTGGGACCCCGTTACGGGCCTTTCGGTGGCGATATCGCACAAGTACGGCTTTGTTACGGTATATTCGCACTGCCAGCGCGTTTCGGCGAGCATCGACCAGAAGGTGGGCAAGGGAGAGGTGATCGCGTACGTCGGACGGACCGGCAAGGCCACGCGGCCCGTATGCTTTTATCAGATAAAAATAGGGACGGACTTCGTCGATCCGGCCCCCTACCTCAACAAGATCGTCCAGTAAAAGCGCTTCTCTCTACAAATCGTCCTCGCTTCGTTTGCTGATGAGCATCTCGTCGGAGATCTCCTCGATCTTCTCCCCTATCTGGATCGCCACGCGGCTCCCCACCACGCCGGGCCGGCATTTATATTTCTTCCGCCCGCCGATGCGAAGCGCCATGTCGGAACTGATCTTGGTGTCGGTGAGCTTGACGACGTCGCCGACCATGAGATCCAGCACCTCCTGCATCGTGATCTCGACCTCGCCGATCTCCGCTATGACCGGAAGCTCGACCGTTTCCAGACGGCTCTGGATGATCGACATGTTCTCGTCGGTGGCACCCTTGCGTATGCTCGAGTACCAGTACTGCGCCGAGAGCTTGGAGATGACGGGCTCGATGGTGATGTAGGGAATACACAGGTTCGTCATGCCCTCGACCTCGCCCACCTTGGTCTCGAGGGTGATGAGCACCACCATGTCGTTGGGGGGGACGATCTGGGCGAACTGGGGATTGGTCTCGATGTTTCCGAGACGGGGCCGAAGGTCGATGACGTTCGACCACGCCTCGCGGAGATTGCCGAGTATGCGGACTATGATGCCCTCCATCACCGAAAGCTCGATGTCGGTAAGCTCGCGGCTGATCTTGGCCGATTCGCCCATGCCGCCGAAGAGCTTGTCGATGATCGTAAAGGTGATGGAAGGGTCGATCTCGAGCACGGCCGAACCCTTGAGCGGGTCCATATTGATGACCGCGAGCGTCGTCGGGTTCGGGATGGAGCGTATGAACTCCTCGTAGGTGAGCTGGTCGACGGACGCCACGTGCACGCTCACGAGCGCGCGAAGCTGTGCCGAGAGCGCGGTGGTGGTCAGACGCGCGAAGGTCTCGTGCATCATCTGCAGCGTGCGAATCTGGTCTTTCGAAAACTTGTCCGGGCGTCGGAAATCGTAAATCTTGACCTTCCGCTGCTCCTTCGCCGCGCTGTAATCGGTCGTATCCACCTCGCCGGTGGATATCGCGGTCAATAGCGCATCAATTTCGTCCTGGGACAGTATCTCGGTCATTATCGTTCACCCTTTACTACGGTCGCTTCAAGGTCAATTATAAGCCAGTGATCCCTCGTTTTTTCAAGCGTATACCGGTACTTGTAACGAAACGGGAGTCTCGGGCCGTACCGGTTGACGACCACGTCCACGTAGGCGATATTCTTTCCGGGAAGAAAAACCTCGTCGGTAACCGAAAAGTCCCGTATATAGTCGTCCCTGTGCCGTGCCAGAAATTTAGCGAAATCCTCGAGTATTTTCAATTTTTCGATATCGTCGGCGGCGTTATACAGGCGCACGTAATCGGGAAAGGCGTTGATGAAGCTTTCGGCCTTTATATACTTGTAGAGTCGGTCCCAGGTTTCGTTCTTCTCGGCGGTAAGCGCGAGGAGCACGACCTCGGACGGGGACACCCCCCGCTCCTGGCGCACCACGCCGCTTTTCTTCACGAGCCCCGGCGCGCGGACTATTTTGAATGAAAGGATGTTGGAGCTCGGCAGCGCCGACGGGTTTTGCATGTCGGGCAGAAAAAAGCCGCGCACCCGGTATTCCGATCCGGTTCGCAGATCGTACAGGTTTCGCAGGTTTACGGTGTGCGTGAGGGTCTCGTTCGGCAAAAGCTCGATCGCGCGGGGATACAGATCGCGTATGACCTCCTCCACACTTCGATTCATAAGCCGGTACGGCACGGTGATCGCGGCCTCCCTTCCCTGCGCGTCGTAGACCACCGGCTGATAGGTGGTGTACGAAACGTCGTACGAGACAAAGTGCTCCTTCTGGTCGGAGGTGTTTTTGATGATCAGGTTGAGCGCCACCGGCTCGTCCTCGGCGAACGAGGAGCGGTCCATCTGGATTACGAGGACAAACGGCGAACCGGCCGGCCCCGCCGTCTGGCCGGAGGCCTCGGCATGAAGGCCCGCGAAGGCCAGAGCGGCCAGCGCCACAAGCGCGACGACCTTCCCTCCACGAGCACGGCGATACAGGATCTCACGCACAGCGATATCCTTCCCTGAAAGATTTCTCCTTAATAATATCGGCCGGGATTCTCCCGCGCAATATCAAAATATCGGCTAAAAACCTACCGCGGCAGGAGCTTCGCGAGGTAGTCGCGGACCTTCCGGCTTTTCGGCTGACGGTCCTCGGTGAAAAGGCCGTTTTGCTCCTGGAAAGTGTCGGCAAACTGCGTGTAGCAGAGCCCCTGAATGGCCGGGAACCGCGAGATGGCTTCGATGTGTTTCTTCAAGAAGTCGTCAAGCGGCATCCCCTCGTGTTTATACATGCCGAACCCGTACCCGCCGAATTCGCTGACGACGAGGGGGCTCGCGGTTTCCCCGTAGCCCCGCAGAAACGGCGTCTGGGCGTTCTCCCTGCCCAGGATCATTCTTATAAAATTATACCAGAGAGGCGCCTCGCGAACCCCCTTCGAGAGCAGGGAGTAGAACTCCTCCGTCTCCTCGATCGTCGGTATGTAATGATGGATATCGGCGATGTCGGTCTTGAGGTGGTGAAAGCCGCTGTTGTCGATGATGAGGTACGCCGGATACGCGCGCCGGCACCGGTCGAAGAGTCCGATAACGCCGTCGCGCGCCTTTTTCGACACGAAGGCGTTGTAGATTCCCCAGCTCTCGTTGTAGAGCACGAGCGTGATGACCGAGGGATGGAGCGCGTCGCGGCGCATCGCCTCCGAGAGCTCGCGCTCGAGCCTCTTCATGTTGCCCGCGGAGGGACGATAGTACGAGGGCATCTCCTCCCACGTCAGGAAGCCGAGCAGGTCCGCCCAGTACAGAAACGCCGGGTGTTCGATCTTCTGGTGCATCCTGCATCCATTGAATCCGGCCTTCTTCATGAGCTCGATGTCGGCCCTGAACCGCTCCGGCGATTCGGGCGAATAGTGCCCGTCGCCGTAATATCCCTGGTTGAGAAGGAGCTTCTGGTAGAGCTTCTTCCCGTTCAGCTTGATGATCCCCGACTCCACGCCTATCTGACGTCTGCCGTAGAGAAGGTAGAGCGTATCGATTTCCTTTTTGCCCTGCCCGAGCCCGATCTCCACCGGGTGCATTCCCGGCCAGTCGACGCTCCACTTGCTGAGCAGCTTCTCGGGCACGCTTATGTCGACGTGGCCCCGCCCCATGGCGTCGAGCGCGACGAATTCGCGGAACTCACGAAGCGGCGTCTTCAGGATGCCGCGACCCTGCTCGTGGACCTGGGAGGCGTAGAGCCGAAGCGACACCTCGACATTCCCCGGATGCACTCCGCGCGCGCTGCGTATGTCGAGCGAGAATACCGCCCCCCCGCGCTCGTCCCTGAGACAGCGAAGGCCGTCGCAATAGACCCTGCCCAGCGGCTCAATCCAGACCGGCTGCCAGATGCCGGTGCATCCCGGATACCAGATCATAAAGGGCTTCTTTAAAAAGGTCTGCTTGCCGCGGACCTGGCTCATGGAGCGGGAATCCTCGACGAGCACTGTAAGCACGTTCTCCTCCTCGAACTTTTCGACGACAAACTCGAACGGCGTATAGCCCCCCTCGTGCTCGCCGAGAAACACGCCGTTAAGCCAGACGGAGGCCCGGTAATCGACCGCCCCGAACTTGAGTACGCCCGCCGCGAGGTCGGCCGGACGTTTGAAATATCGGTAGTACCAGAAGGCCCGGTGCGAGGCTATGGCCGCGGGGCCAAGCCCGCACTGCGCGAGCTCGCGCTGGTTCACCGCCGATTCGAGCGGGAACGGCACGCGCACGCGGTGTATCGACGCGTCTTCGGCGAGTGCGTTCGAAGCGCCCCGCAGTGTGCGCAGGCCGAAGTCCCTGTTCTGCCAGCCCCGGAACCGCCCCATGGCCTTGCGGTCGGGGCACAGCAGCCATTCCCCGTCCAGCGAGTAGCTCGGGTTTCTGACGAGGTCCGGCCGGGGGAAGTGGCCGCGCTCCCCGATTTTATGCGTGTTCACGAGCTTCAGTCTCGCGAGATCCATGGTCTTCTCTCCCTTTTTGGAATGAAAAATCCGTTCACTGCGGTCACCTTTTCGCTGCGTAAAACGGTTTCGCGCAGCGCGCGTTCCAGGCGCGCGAACGCGGCGCTCTCCTCCCGCGCGCGGTTGACGAACTTCATATCGCCGCGGCGTAAAAGCTCGTAGCGCACGCCGTCGCGGGTCGGCATGTAAATGAGCTTGTGGGTTTCATCGAACACCGTGCGGTACTTGGCGATGGTGATCAAATCGCGGTATTCGTCCTTGAGCACCACGTCCTTGCCGGGCTCCACGAGGCCGCAGAGCACGCTGACGTCCGGATAGCGGATACGCATGCGCTGGAAGAACTGGGGGCCCTCCGCAACGAACCATATACCGGTTTCCGCGTAGGCGATGCGCGGTATGCGCGCCGCCTTTCCCTCGATGACGCTCCGGTACGAAATCCCGTCCATGTCCGCCGCCTCCATCCCCAGAACGTCGAGCATCGTCGGGGCAAAATCGACCTGCTGCACCACCTCCTCGTATCCCCGGAGCCTTGCCGCCGGTGCATACTCCCTCTGAAATTTGATCACCATCGGCACGTGCGTCGCGTACTCGCCGCGGAAATGTTCACCGTGGCCCAGATCGAGGCCGTGATCGTAGAGGTTCTCTCCGTGGTCCGCGGTGAAGACGATGATGCTGTCGTCGTACAGCCCGCGGCGCTTCAGGTGCGCGACTATCTCGCCGACGGCGTCGTCGACCGCCGAGCACGCACCGTCGAAGAGCCCGCCGATCTGGCGGCGGTCGTCAGCGGTGACGAGCGATTCGCTGAGCGGATTGTTGATCTTGAGATAGCGGTATTCGCCGCGATACGCGGGATCGGTGAATTTTTTATAATACGGGTGCGGCGAGGCGTAGGGGAAATGGGTCGCCGAGAAAAAAACGGTGAGAAAAAAGCGCTTCTTCCCGGCAAGCGCGTCGATCTCCGATTTGATGTCCCCGACGAGAAACGCGGGGTCGGAGTTCTGCGCGAAGGCGCGCGACTCCGGGAACAGACGGCGTCCGGGCGCGTTCTGAATGAACGGCAGCAGAAAAAAATGGATCTCGAGGCCGCGCTGACGGATGAGCGTGGTGAAATTGAACGAAGGCGCGCGCACCCTGTCGAAACAGCTCATCCTCGAAAAAATGTCCCCCGCATAATCGGCGACGGCGGAGGTGCGGTACCCGTTTTTTCGGAGGACCTCGGGCAGGTCGAGCCGCGCGGCGGCGAGCTCGTCCTTCGCGGGGAACATGTGGCGAATGCCGTGCCGCGCCGGATAGCAGCCGGACAGCAGGCTGTACCACGAGGGGAAGGTGCGCGGCAGCTGCACGTGGAAATCGCCGAAGCTCGTTCCTTCCGAAACGAGGGCGTCGATGTTCGGAGTGAGGCCCCTGCGCGCCCCCCAGGCCGAAACGCGGTCGTAGCGGAACGAGTCCGCGGCGATGATGATGAGGTTCGGCCCGTCGTTCCGGTTAAACGGCACGATCCAGATCACCGCCGCGAGGACGGCGCCCGCGGCGGTGACGATGAGCGCGCGGCGCGGAAGACGGGCACAGGCACCATTGACCACCCCGCCGAGCCGGAACATCACGCCGATCACAATCGGTATAAAGCCGGCGCATACGACGAGTCTGAACGCATCGATGACGGGTCCCGGCACCGCATGCGTTATGAACACCTGGAAGCCGGCGAGGAACGGGCCGCGCGCATAAAAGTGCTCGTTATACAGGGCGGGATGGTTCCGTATGTCCGCGAGCAGAAAGGCGAGCAGAAAGGCCATGCTGTACAGAGCGACCGGCACAACGGCCCTCCCGGCCTGGACGCGCCGGGACGTCGCCGCGCACCAGAGATGGATGCAATAGCCGGCCGCCGCGCCCGATGCGCCGCCGATCGCGAGATATGCGGCAAGAATCTTCACCTGATGCAGCAGGATGAGCCATTTGAATTCAGCGAAGACGAAATCCTCGAGCGCCTGCACCCGCACACCCATCACGGCAAACGACGCGGAATAGAGCAGGCAGAAGATATAGGCGCAGGCGAAAACGGCCGCGCCGACGGCGAAGGAGCGCCACAGCGCGGTCCCTCGCCGCGTCATGTCGCCGCGCGTAAATACGGCGGCCAATCTCGTTTTAATTTTCATCATGCGTGCTTGTACCGGTCAGGCGCCCGACGCCAGGCAGATCGCGTCCGCCGCCCGTATGCCGTCGACCGCGGAGCTCACGATCCCCCCGGCATGGCCCGCGCCCTCCCCAACCGGGTACAGGGACGGCAGCGCTACCGACTGCAGATCGGTGCCGCGGACGACGCGCACCGGCGATGACGAGCGCGTCTCCGCGCCGATGATTACGCCCTCATCACCTATAAAGCCCTTCATCTTCCTGTCAAAACTTTTTAAGGCGAGAGCGATCTCGTCGGCGATCCAGCCCGGAAGGTAGTCCCTCAGGCGCGCGGCCCTGACTCCCGGACGGTAACTCGTCAGGGGCACGCGCTCGTCCCGTACCCCGGCCAGAAAAGCGTCGATGCGCTCCGCCGGTGCGACCCAGCCGCCGCCACCGGCCTCGTAGGCCCTGCGCTCTATCGACCGCTGGAGTTCGATGCCCGCCAGAGGCGACGGCCCGAGATCGCCCGGCGAGACCGTAACGACGATCGCGGCGTTGGAATAGACCCCGTCCCTCCCCGAATAGCTCATGCCGTTGACACAGAGCATGCCCTCCTCGGACGAGGCATTGACGACCTCCCCGCCCGGACACATGCAGAAGGAATAGACGCCCCGGGCGTTCTTCCGGTTGGTATGCGCCAGGCGGTACTCGGCCGCGGGAAGCAGGCCGCGTCCGGCCATCACGCCATACTGGATGCGATCGATGAGGCGCGCCGGGTGCTCCACACGCACGCCGAG